>JAIBAG010000001.1 GCA_019695305.1 bacterium | reverse complement strand
ATCATCATCATCATCATGATCGTGGTGGTGAAAAAACCAATCAAACCACCAGAAGGTACGCGTTGAACTCGCACTGCGGTCAAATCCATCATCATCACCATCTTCGTCATCGTGATGTTCGCCCTGTTCACAGCCATCATCATTGTCATCGTGATGATGAGAACCTGTGGCCATAGCATGGGAAGAAAAGGCTAAAATAAAACCAAGAGTAATAAAGAGTAAAATTTTACGCATAAGATCCTCCAATTGATCTGATGGATGGGGACTTAGGACGGCTGGTCAAAAATGTCAATACGCCAAAATAAAAAGGGCACCTTTTCATCAGTATTGCGGGAAAGACATTTTAAGTAGCTTATGAGATATTATCACGTTTTTACCATATAAAATTGACTAAATATCACGTTTTTGACATATTATCTCTGTGAAACGTATAATTTTAGATCAACTCATAAAATGGAGCCGGGCACCAGGCCGTAAGCCCCTCATTTTAAGGGGAGCCAGACAGGTGGGCAAAACCTGGCTATTAAAAGAACTAGGGAAAAATTATGAACATCTGGCTTATTTTAACTTTGATGCCGATCCTCTCTTAAAATCCTTATTTGAAGCCTCCTTAAAGCCCAAAGAACTGATCAAAAAATTACAGCTCTATAGTGGGCAAACCTTAACTCCCAAAAATACATTACTTGTTTTTGATGAAATTCAGGAATGCCCCCAGGCTTTAAACAGCCTCAAATATTTTTGTGAAGAAGCTCCCGAACACCACATTGCTTGTGCCGGTTCTCTTTTGGGCATTCAAATGTCTAAAGAAAAAGGATTTCCGGTTGGAAAAGTAAATTTCATAAACATTTATCCTTTGTCATTTATGGAATTTTTAAGCGCAACCGAACACAATCATTTAAAGCAGTTTTTAATAGAACACGACATTACCAAACAAATGCCACAGGCTTTTTATACTGCCTTGTTAGAACAACTTAAATTTTATTTTTTTACAGGCGGCATGCCCGAAGTGGTGGATAGTTACGTAAAAAATCAAAATTTAGAAAATTGCCGCCATATACAAAATGATATTCTCAAATCGTACCAATTAGATTTTGCCAAACACACACCAGCAACCGACATTCCAAAAGTAATGAAGTTATGGCAATCAATCCCTCAGCAACTGGCCAAAGAAAATAAAAAATTTGTATACAGCGCTATTTCAAAAAATGCCCGTGCCCGCGAATATAACGACGCTCTTCAATGGTTAAAAGATGCCAATCTTATTTATCCTTGCCATGCCATCACTAAACCCGGAGTGCCCTTGGTACATTATAGCAGCGAAAACTTTGATAAATTTTATATGCTCGATGTAGGATTATTGGGAGCACTCAGCCATTTAACCAGTAAAACAATTCTTACTCCCAACGAACTCTTTACCGAATTTAAAGGAGCTCTTACCGAAAATTTTGTAGCACAAGAACTCACTTGCTATAGAGAACAACCACTCTACTATTGGACAACAAACAGAATGGCCGAAGTGGATTTTATAATTGAAAATGAGGGGAATGTTTACCCGCTGGAAGTAAAAGCAGGGCTCAGTAACCGATCTAAAAGCCTTGGGGTTTATAACCAAAAATATCAACCCCATATAGCTTACCGAATTTCTCAGAACAATTCGCAAAAGGATAACATCATACAAAACCTACCACTCTTTGCACTTTGCCACGTAAAATAAAAAAAGGCGTTTCCCGGTAAAGGAAACGCCTTTTTTATACTTATTTTATAATAGCTTAGCTTATTTTTTTACGAACAAGAGCTACGCCTATTAATGCAAAGGCTAATGCCATAAAACCAGTCATATTAGCCGAGGCATCGGCATTTAAGCTACAGCTAGAACCGCTACCTTGAATTTGGCTAAAAGCAGGCAATGGGACAACAGCTGGAGCAACATCCAAATTATCGCAAATGCCGTTATCGTTTTCATCCACATCCACTTCACCACAACCACACAAACCTTCTTCGGTTTTAGCGGGGTCATTGGCACACAAATCGTTACAGTTGGGAGTGCCATCTTGATCGGTATCGGTTTCAGCTACACCGCAACCGCATAAGCCAGCAACTTCCGATTTAGCAGCATCAAACGGACAAGCATCTAAGCAATCAGGCACTTCATCCGCATCGCTATCAAGGCTGTCATCACTGCCGTCACAACGGTCGTTACATTCTGCAACACCATCTACATCGGTATCCACATCATCTACACCACAACCACATTGGCCAGGCTCCATTTTATTTTCATCATTAGGACAATAGTCGCAGGTGTAATTTTCGTAATAAATATAGTTAATGGTACGAGGCACACTTTCGCCAAACACTTCAACAGCACCACAACCACAAGGTCCAACATTTTCAGTTTTACGAGGATCATTAGGGCAAGCATCCTGACAATCGACAATCAAGTCGCCATCGCTATCAAGATTATCGTTTTGACCAGGACATTGATCGTAACAATCGAAAACGCCATCACCATCGCTATCGGTTTCACCCGAACCTTCAGGGCACTCATCGATATAGCAAACAATCGAATCACCTACTTCATAGTCGGTATTTCCACATCCACATTCACCGGGTTCAGATTTGTAAGGATCGGTATCGCATTCTTCCTGACAATTAGGATAATTATCACCGTCGGTATTTACCGAATCGTCACATTCATCCACACAATCGGCAACACCATCGTTATCACTATCAGGAAAGCCTTCATCAATACCGTTTATACCGTTATCATCAATACCATTGCAGCTTTCAACATCACAGCCATCAGGTGTTTCATCACCATCGGTATCAACACTATCATCAAAGCCTTGGCAAATATCAACACAGTCGGCAACACCATCCTGATCAGTGTCAATACGGTTATCGCAGGTATCAGTACAGTTATCGATATTATCGCCATCATCGTCTTTGCCGGAGGGGGAAGCTGTAAAAATACATTGATTCTCAACACAGCTATCTTGGGTGCAAGCATTGCCATCATCACAACTAATAGCACCAGCTATAGCTAAAAATACTGTCGACAAATCAGCATCATCATTAGAACCCAAAGCTATATAGAAATTGTCACCGTCTTTATTTTCGTCTGTCCGCTCTTGCTCTGTCACATCATGATCATTTGCTGTTTTATCATCAGCAGCAGCATTACCTGTCATATCAGCAAGCACTTCACGGTATTTCTTTTCACCAGCAATTGTATTATCGTAAGCAATAGCAATAATTGTAATACCTTGCGCGCGAGCTTCTTCAGCAGCATCTTTGGCAGCACCTAAATAATCAGCTTCATGATCTGTAGCATCACTGTCATAATCTAAATGATCATCGCTCTCAGAATTATCTTCAGCCAACGAATCACGACGATTAGACTCACCATCCGATAAAAGGACAATAACTTTTTTAGTGTGCGTACCGTTTGTAATTAACTCTTTAGCAGCAACTTCAATAGCATCTTCCAAATTTGTTCCACTGCCTTGAGAGCTCATCGCAGCTGTCACTTTTGTTTTAAGCGTAGTATACGAATAAGAAGCATCGGACATGCTGTAATAAATAGCAGCGTCTGTAGTATCAGTTGGATCATTTGCATCATCAGCAGTATCATCATTAAAACGACCTACCGAAATTTTATGAGAAGTCCCTGTGCCTGTTACAGCATCAATAAAAGCGTTAGCAGCCGCAGCTTCTTTTGTACGGGTAGTAGATGAAATAGAACCAGTACGATCAAGCATCAGCACAATATCAGCCGCATTTTCCCCGCAAGGAATGGGTGCTACAGCCGCACCTTGAGCGGATGTAATTTGGAGTAAAAACAACAAACTTAGGAAAATTTTTTTCATATTGCCCTTTCTTAATGAAGTGTATGCAAGTAAGTATTCGATAGAGGCTTTAGTCCCACGGGCAAGAAATGTCAAAGTGATAATTGTGACATAAAAAAAGGGCATTCCTTTTGGGAATGCCCTTTCCTGTTTTTATTTTTTCAATAGTTTAGCTCATTCTTTTACGAACGATAGCTAAGCCCATCATCGCTACAGCCAGGGCTATAAAGCCAGCCATATTAGCCGAGGCATCGGTGCTTAAGCTACAACTACTGCCGCTACCCTGAATTTGGCTAAAAGCCGGTACGGGAGCAACAGCAGGGCTAACATCTAAGTTATCACACGTACCATCGTTATTAGAATCATCGGTAGCCGAATCGGGGCAAACATCGTTACAGTTTGCTACACCGTCTTTATCGGAATCGGTATCGGCTACACCGCAACCACACTGGCCGGGAGAC
Source organism: bacterium (assembly GCA_019695305.1). NCBI lineage: Bacteria > bacterium. The sequence goes on along the minus strand of JAIBAG010000001.1, from coordinate 319,801 downwards.
GATTTAAGCTGATCATTAGGACATTCATCCACGCAATCGGCTTCGCCGTCGCCATCGTTATCGGCATCACTTACACCGCAACCGCAGATTCCAAGATCTACCTTGCTGCTATCAACAGGGCATTGGTCGCTACAGTTGGGGGTACCATCTTGGTCGGTATCGGTATCTTCAACACCGCAACCACACAAGCCGGGTTCGGTTTTATTGCTATCGTTAGGACACGAATCCAAACATTCGGCAACACCGTCTTCGTCGGTATCAATATCTTGCGTACCGCAACCACATTGACCAGCAGATTCCGATTTTAACGGATCGGCAGGACAAACGTCGTTACAATCTACAACTTGATCGCCGTCACTATCAGCATCGGCTACACCGCAACCACATATACCAGGTTCGGTTTTACCAGAATTATCAGGACATTGATCTAAACAATCAGGTGTTTCGTCACTGTCCGAATCGGTATCAGCTACACCACAACCACAAGTACCAGGTTGCGTTTTATCCTTATCATCAACACAATAGTCAATACAATCGGCTAAGCCATCACCATCGCTATCGGTATCAGCCACACCACAACCACATACACCTCTATTGGTTTTTAATGGATCATCTGAGCACTCTTCCAAACAATCAATGGTGCCATCTTTATCGTTATCAACATCGGCCGTACCGCAACCACATACACCGGGAGCTGTTTTTAACGGATCACTATCTTCGCCACCATCACACAAATCAATACAGTTGGCTACGCCATCATGATCTTCATCGGTATCGGGAACGCCGCAACCGCACTGGCCGGGCTGTGTTTTATCCGGATCGCTATCGCAAGTTTCTTGGCAATCTAAGAGCTTATCGCCATCCTCATTGCTATCGGCTACTCCGCAACCACAAACACCAGGTTCGGATTTATCCGGATCACTATCACACTCTTCCTGACAATCTAAGAAGTCATCACCATCTTCGTTACTATCAGCTACACCACAACCGCATTCACCGGGTTCGGATTTATCCGGATCACTATCGCAGGTTTCTTGGCAATCTAACACACCATCGTGATCGGTATCGCTATCAGCTACACCACAACCGCATTCACCGGGTTCGGATTTATCCGGATCACTATCGCAGGTTTCTTGGCAATCTAACACACCATCGTGATCGGTATCGCTATCAGCTACACCACAACCGCATTCACCGGGTTCGGTTTTGGCAGGGTCCGCGTCGCAGGTTTCTTGGCAATCTAATGTACCATCGCGATCGGTATCATTATCGGCCGTACCGCAACCGCATTCACCAGGAGCAGTTTTAGCAGGATCGGTATCGCAGGTTTCTTGGCAATCTACCAAACTATCACCATCGGTATTGGTATCAGCTACTCCGCAACCGCAAATGCCAGGAGCTACTTTACCAGCATCATCAGGACAGGTGTCTTGACAATCAAAAGCGCCATCTCCATCAGCATCGTTATCCGGCTGCCCGCAACCGCAAGTACCAGGAGCCGTTTTCAAAGGATCGGTATCGCAGGTTTCTTGACAGTCTAAAGCACTGTCACCATCTAAATTTGTATCGGGAGTACCACAACCACAAGTACCGGGCGCCGTTTTAGCAGGGTCCGAAGGACAATCATCATTACAATCGGCGGTACCATCACCATCGCTATCGGTATCGGCATTGCCGCAACCACAAGCTCCGGGGGCGGTTTTTGCAGGATCGTTATCGCAGGTTTCTTGGCAATCTAAAGCACCATCACCATCAGAATTGGTATCGGCTACACCGCAACCACAGGTGCCAACAGCAATTTTACCAGGATCCGAAGGACAAGCATCTAAACAATCAGCAGTACCATCACCGTCACTATCGGTATCAGCATTGCCGCAACCACAAGCTCCAGGAGCAGTTTTTGCAGGATCGTTATCGCAGGTTTCTTGACAATCTAAAGCACCATCACCATCAGAATTGGTATCGGCTACACCGCAACCACAGGTGCCAACAGCAATTTTACCAGGATCCGAAGGACAAGCATCTAAACAATCGGCTGTTCCATCACCGTCACTATCAATATCAGATTCACCGCAACCACAAATACCAGGAACAACTTTGGCTGGATCACCATCACACTGGTCAATACAATCGGCTTGGCTATCACCATCTGTATTTGTTTCAGGTTCGTTGCAACCACATTGACCAACGGTATCAAATTTAGCAGGATCAAGAGGACAAACATCAGTGCAATCCGGTGTACCGTCTTGATCGTTATCCAAATCATCTGAAACACCGCAACCACAAACACCGGGTAATTTTTTATCTGGGTCAAGAGGACAATAATCAAGGGTACAATCACTGGCACAGTTAGCACGATTTGGGTCGGATAGATTTTGCGGGTCACACTGTTCACCAGGATCAGTTACTCCATTTCCACATGTATATAAACACCGGCAACCATTACATACCGGTGAAACACTGTCATGAGTATCAGGATCAGTACAACCGGCTGTGCCAGGATCACCACATTCTTCAGCTGGATTAGGACCTACACCATTACAATCTAGACAAGCACCACAGTCTTGCGGACAAGTTTCACAAGTTTCAAAATCACTTGCATCACACAGATTACCATCACCATCTAAATCAATACCACAACCACATCCAAAAAATGGATCTCCATGCTTAGCATGACCTTTTTGCTGAGATGTATCGGATGGACAAATTGTAATTGTTCCACTCCCTGTATCATGACAAAAACATATGTTTACAGCTTTTGCCTCGCCCACATACCCACAAAACAAAAACACAGCAAACATGGCCAATAGTATTTTTTTCATAAATAACATCCTCAAATGGTTAAACGTATACCGCTGTATACAATAAAAAATTAGTGATTTGCCCCTTTGGCTAGTACTTTGCCCCTACTTAATTAAAAACAAAATTTTATGAATTTAATTATCAGATAAAAACCTAAGTGGCCTTTAACGCCGTGCATTAAAAAAGTCAATGCCCCAATCAAGTTTTTATCGGGCTAGTTGTCGGCAGGAGTAAAAAAAAGTTGCGGATTATTTGAGGGCACTGTGTTTTTTATTTTTGAATGGGGATTTTGTTAATGATTTAAGGGGGTTAGATTTAGTAACCACTTAAAAAAAGATTTATGGGTCCTCCAGACCTATTACCAATAAAAAGATCAGCTTTTCCATCACCATTAAAATCACCAGTTACCAAAGTATTTAAATGATAGCCGGCATTTAATGAAACATGATTTGTATTTAAAAAGTTACCCGTCGAATAAATTCTGAAAGTGGAAAACAATAAACTTTCTCGATCACCTGCCAACCAGAGCTCATGATTCACGACATATACATTCCCTTTAGAATTATCAGCTTGGTCTGCCCCAATTGCCAAATCACTTTGATTATCTCCGGTAATATCACCTCCGCTTAAACTATAACCTGCCATGTCATTATAAGCGACTCCATCAAAAGTAATAACATTTTGAAGTGGATCTGAAAGATTTAAATTCACATCTTGCTGCCCCAAAATAATATCGGCTCTTCCTGATTTTATTCCATCAAGATTGGAACAACCATTAGAACCAACAAGCACATCATCAAAATAGTCATTATTTACATCACCAACGGACGAAACCTCTATACCAGTTTGACATCCCACATCAGGCGCAATATAAAGATCTGCATTGTTAATATTTACATCAATAACCCCTGTAGCAGAACCCTTTATAACAAAGACAGCACCATACCTCTGATAGCCGATAGAAGTGAGGGCAATATCCATAAAAGCATCATGATTAAAATCGCCAGCACCACCAATTTCACTATAGTCACCAGGTATTAATACACCAAATTGAGACATATCTGTATCCACAACATAAGATAAATTTGTCAGATTTTTATAGATAATAATAGCGTTGTCCAAAATAGGAGACAGTGTAATAAAACCAAAATCTGTATCCCCATCAGCGTTAATATCGCCTAATGCCGCCATAGAAAAACCCAAACGCGCATTATCTTTTTTAGTTATAAAACTATGGCCTCGTATATTACCTGTTAAGCTAATATCTGATATATTAAAGACACCATGCAGTGTTTGATTGTTACACCCATCACCTCCACCATACAATACATATACCTTACCAGAATCAGGATGCACAACTCCATCCACTGTACTATCGAAATAATCTGCACTGATTAGAAAATCAGAACATCCATCATTGTCAATATCCCCTGCTGGTGCCACATTAGATCCAAATCTATCTCCTATCTGTTCTGTAACAAAAACAGCTCCTGGAATTGTGGAGCCTATGGAGGCCAAGCTAATATTTTGTGAAAGTGTAGTAGTATAATCGCAATTTAGACCATGCCCATAAATAAGGTAAACCTTTCCAAGTATATCTGATGTAGTATATGCAGGCGCCCCAATTAAAATATCAGAACATCCATCATTATTAACATCACCAGCATATGTAATCCCATTGCCCGCATATGAGCCAGCACCACCATTAAAAATAAAAGTAGCATGATTAGCCGGAATATCCCGCGCATTTCCATCACAATTATAATCATCATCCGATAAATACGCCCGTGTATTACCGGGGAAAGAATGCGCATTACTTGGCCCGCAATCTTGTGCATTAGCAAAACCATCACCATCAATATCATCATCACATGCATCACCAAATGCATCGTTATCTATATTACTTTGATCGTTATTTAAACCCGGACAATTATCATTAGCATCTAATGTTCCATCTCCATCGGCATCGGTATCGCAAACATCACCAACATCATCTCCATCCATATCCGTCTGATTAGCATTATACACACCCGGGCAATTATCTACCGTATCCAATGTTCCATCACCATCGGGATCTCCATCACAGGCATCGCCAACACCATTACCATTTAAATCTTGTTGATTAGCATTAGGCGTATTGGGGCAATTATCACTCTCATTATTTCGCCCATCACCATCTTTATCACCATCACACGCATCACCCAAGGCATCACCATCAATATTATTTTGATCGTTCGCAATATCCGGACAATTATCGGCACCATTTGGTGTGCCATCACCATCTCTATCGGTATCACAGGCATCACCAATAGCATCCCCATCAAAATCGGTTTGACTCTGATTAGCAACAAGCGGGCAGTTATCTAAACAATCAATAACAGAATCAGCATCGCTGTTTGTATCGGTAACACCACAACCACAAACTCCCGGATTAATTTTATTACCATCACTCGGACAATTATCACGACAATCAACAACCAAATCACCATCGGAATCAATATCCGGAACACCACAACCACAAATACCCACGGCTGTTTTCCCAGGATCACTTGGGCAATTATCATGACAATTGGGGGTACCATCAAAATCACTATCAGTATCAGCTACACCGCACCCACAAACTCCCGGTGTTAATTTATTGGGATCCAAATCACAGGTTTCAATACAATCTACCTGCGTATCTCCATCAGTATTGGTATCGGGAGTACCACAACCACAAATGCCAGGTGCCACTTTGCCGGCATCGTTATCGCACGCATCAAAGCACACAGCTATATTGTCATGATCGGCATCGGCATCTGGAATACCGCAACCACATTGACCAGGAGAGGCTTTGCGTGGGTCGTTAGGGCATAAATCGTTTCCTTCACTGGCTCCATCGCCATCCACATCGTCGTCACACACATCGCCCATGCTATCGTGATCGATATTAGATTGATTAGCATTGGCAACGCTGGGACAATTATCACTACCGTTGGCAACACCATCACCATCCAAATCCGAATCGCATACATCGCCAATATGATCGCCATCGGCATCGGCCTGGTTTGGATTTATCGTATTTTTGCAATTATCATTGGCATTCACAATACCGTCGCGGTCGTTATCTAAAATTACTGTTACTTCTTTGGTAACGGTGTTGTTACCCATGTTAGTGGTACGTACAGCCGTTAAGCGATAAGTAGCAGGTGATGTAATAATCGACGACACCTCTCCGGTTTTACTTAAATTATAGGCAAGCGTTTTACTGGCTGTCACATTTAAAATGGAGATTTGATTGGCATTAAATACATCCCAATTAAAGTGAACACTATCACCTTCCGAAACCACCGCATTTGCAGCATCATCTATAGTAAACGAATTGATGAACGGATTATTGGCCACTATCAGTTTAAACTGCGCCGTTGTATTGTATCCCAATTTATCGGTGGCCGAAAAAATAAGTTTTAATGTGCTGTTATCGCCCAATAAAGTTGTATTAATCGTATTGTCATAAGGATTGCCATTTACTTCAAGCGGCTCTAAAAAAAGACCTTCAATGGTATCATCATTGAGTATTTCAAAGATATCTAATCCACTAGGATCGATAGCCGAGACACGAAAATACACACTTCCAAAAATAGGATCACCATTTCTATAATTAATTTCATCACTCAAATCGCTGGATTGATAAACTCTTAAGGTAATATGCGGACCAGAGGCATCGGTACCGTTGGAAACATTAAGCGTAACTACTTTGTTTGACGTTATATCTTCATTATCGGTAGCCGTAACACGCAACTGAATAGGCCCATTGCCTACTGAAGTGGTATCCCAGTCTGCTGTAAAAAAAGCAGATGCAGGAGATGTATCAAACAAATCGGAAGGTTGATCAACACTAATTGATTTTACTCCATCGCGATCGACAGCCGAAATTTGTATTTGCACCGTACCCGATATGATTTGGCCTTCGGTAAGATTTTCTATAAAAATAAGAGGTCCACGATTTGAATTACCCTCAGGAACAATAACCGATGAGCTAAAAGAACTAGATAAGCCCGCCATATTGGTGGCTTTAATTGAAAATGGCAAGTTACCAGGCGAGGCATCTTGCACATTAAAGGACACGGTAAAGGTGCGCTCAACATCACCAAATGTGCCACTTAACTTTTCATCAACAACCGATTGCAAATAACTATTACCCGGAAACAAAATATCGGCCGTATCAATACCCAGTTTATCTTTAACGGTAACCGTAAGCGTAATGATAGATTCATCATCGGCCACTTCAGAATTTACCGCACCAATCTGTGGACCCGTAGGAATACTGTTTTGATCATTCACATTGGTTCCAGCTCTTATTTCGGTAAAATTACTAAACCCATCCCCATCACTATCCAAATTAGGCAAAATGTCGTTTGATATATCGGCTAAAATATCGGCACTCGCGCTGGCTGTGGTGTAAATAATATTATCTGCTGTAAAGGTGATGGTATCGTTGGCATCATTAGCTACGGTGTGAGTGATGTCTACGTAAGCAATGGGGGTGCCGTCGTAATTAAATACTAAAACAAAGCGATAAACCTTGGCGGGCTTTAATTTAACAATGTCGGCGGTAACAACAACACCGTTATTGGTATTGATAAAATTAAGTGCATCGTCATGAACTTTTTTATCCGCTTCTAAATCGTAAATAGTAATGCTGCCACTTAAGTGATCTACCGCACGCGCAATGGGGCCGGTTAAAGTGAGAAGATTGTTGGATGAAGAATTATCGGAAGAAGACGACGTAGACGTGCCGCAGGCCGCGAGAAGACATAACAAAGCAATGAGTAAGTAAGAACGCATGTTTCTGTTGATGATAAAAATTTATGACCGTACCCCCGGTATGAGGTCTATTTCATTTTAGATAGGAGAGATCAAGAGCAAAGATGACAAAAATATAACGCGCTGTGCAATAATGGAGCAGTTTTTATCCTATACTATCAAAAGGTAAAACCCGGCCTATATTTCTTTTTTGGACTTCTTTTCCTGCATACACAACGGTTTTTTGGAAAGTCTTTTTGGAAAAAGAAGATGCTGCTTTTTGCATGCCATCAAAAAAATGGGACGATATGGTTTGCGATGACTTAATTTCTATTAAGTGGCAACGGTTGGCCTCTACAAGAACCAAGTCAATCTCTACCCCTTTGTGATCGCGATAAAAATAAAACTGCAGATGCTGATCGTGATTATAATTTTTTTTGATATATTCCATAACAACCAAATTTTCAAACAATGCTCCTCTTAAGGGATGGTGCATCAGTTGTTTTACATCGTGTATCCCCAGCAAATAACAAGCCAGCCCCACATCATAAAAATACAACTTTGGTGTTTTAACCAAGCGTTTGCCAATGTTAGCATGATAAGGCTTGAGCAAATATACCAGATAACTGGCCTCCAAAACTGAAAGCCATTGCTTAAGAGTGGTACTGCTCACCCCCACTTCGTTAGCAAGCCCCGAAAGATTTAACACCTGGCCAATGCGCCCAGCACATAAACCCAAAAACTTCTGGAACAAACTTAAGTTTTGAATTTGCTCCAGCTGACGCACATCACGCTCTACATAGGTGGCAACATAATCGGACAAAAGTGTTGTAGCCGGAATTTTTTGATCGTAAATTCTAGGGTAAAATCCATTATACAAAAAAGCATCAACGCTATTTTTACTTTTAAAATTTTGAGCTTCGTTAATGGTAAAGGGCAACAATGTTAAAAGCCCCGTACGCCCCGCTAGAGATTGATTAATTGAATGGACCAAAGAAAAATTGTGGCTACCCGTTAGAATAAACTGGCTCTTTTTTTTACTATTTTGATCAACCAGCACCTGGATTTGCGATGTTAAATTGGGCACTCTCTGGATTTCATCCAGAATTACCCCATTATTAAATTGCTCCAAAAAACCCTTTGGATCATCTTGGGCAAAGTTTCGCAGCGATATATCCTCAAGATTTACATACTGATAAGCGGGAAAAACCATTTTGCATAAAGTGGATTTTCCCGATTGCCTTGGCCCCGTAATGGTCACCACAGGGTACTGCCTAGCCCTTTGCATCAACACCTTTTGCAACTCTCGCTTGATCACACCTCAAAGCCTACAGCAAGGCGGTGAAAATTTCAAGTACAACTTTAAATTTTCACCATTAATACAAAATAAAAGGACCCTCCTTGTGGGAGAGCCCTTTTTCCATTCCTCATTTTTTACTAGCCTCTAGTCCCTAACCCCAAACCCCTTAACACGCAGGCCAGCTAGAGCAAGAAGCATAAGCATGACCACAATACCTGCATCTTGGAACGAAGCCTGACTATTCAAGTTACAGCTTCCCCCACTACCCTGCACCTGTACCGTGGGGCCACTTGGGGCTGGAGATACGCCGGGAGTTGGGGTTCCTGTTCCAGCATCATCGGGTGTTGTTGAATTATCGGTGGTTTCACTGCCATCACAAATACCGTTATTGTTGGCACCGTTTAAGGCATCAGCCGGGCATTTATCGTTACAATCAGCAATCCCGTCGGCATCGGTATCCACATCGCTAAAACCACATCCGCAAAACTGAGGGGAAATTTTGGCAGGATCCAACTCATGCTGCGCCACTTAGGTGATCCACCGCCCGTGCAATGGGGCCGGTTAAGGTGAATAAATGTTGGATGATGAAACATCGGGAACACTGGGCGTAGCAGAACTGCAGGCGGAAAGCACACACAACAACGCAATAATAAAATAAGAACGCAACATATACATGATGGTGTATGGCTGATTCCCCCGAACGGAGGTCTAGTGCATTTTGACAAGATAGATCAACAGGAAAAATAACAAAAACATAACGCACTATGCATAACGGAGTGCTTTTTATCCAAATAAAAAGGGCGTTTCCTTTTGAGGGAAAACGCCCTTTATTGCTCTTTCTTGAAATACTATTTTATTTTTTTATGGAAAGTTTTTTTAAACCAAAACTAGCCATTAAAAGTATCATCATCAATGCAAAACTCATAGCATTTGATGAAGTTCCCGCATTTAAACTACAACTAGCCCCACTACCCTGAACTTGCGAAAAAGGCGCAGCAGGAGCCGCAGCCGCAACAGGAGCTTGATCACTACCATCGCCACCACCAGTATCTGGATTTTGTGAGTCCGGATTATCAGGGTTTTGGCTGTCGGAGGGACAAGTTCCTTCGGCTATACCACAACCACAAACACCGGGGCTGGCTTTAGTAGCATCGTTGGGACACTGATCAATGCAGTTTGCACTACCATCACCATCGGTATCGGTATCGGCTACACCACAACCACAAACACCGGGCTCAGTTTTATTTTGATCATTTGCACATAAGTCTTCACAATCAACTTTATCATCACCATCGCTGTCTAGATCAGACGTTCCACAACCACAAACACCGGGCTCGGTTTTTAATGGGTCAGCATTACACAAATCCAAACAATCGGCCGTACCGTCTTGATCACTATCCACATCGCTCACACCACAGTCACATACACCTGCTTCAATTTTGGTAGGGTCATTGGGGCAAGCATCACGGCAATCTACCGCATCATCACCATCGCTATTGGTATCAGGTATGCTGCAACCACAAACACCGGGACCATTCTTAAGAGGATCACCTTTTGAAGGATCATCGGGACATAAATCTCGGCAACCATAAATTCCGTCTCCATCGGTATCAATATCGGGCTGATCACAACCACAGCCCCCTGGAGCTATTTTATCGGGATTAAGAGGGCATTGATCGATACAGTTAGGAGTTCCATCGCTATCGATATCTTCATCAATACTGTTACAACCACAAACACCGGGTGAGGTTTTACCAGGATCATTGACACACAAATCGATACAATCGGCTACACCATCACCATCGCTATCAATATCGGTACTTCCACAACCACATTGACCAGGCTGGGTTTTAGCCGGGTCGTCCACGCACATATCGTTACAATCGGCCGTGCCATCACCATCGGTATCACCACTTGTCGCAGGATCAACAGGACATAAATCTTGACAGTCCACAACATCATCGCCATCACTATCGGCATCACTCACGCCGCAGCCGCAAATACCGGGAATAATTTTGCCGGGATCACTCACGCACTCATCGATACAATCGGGAGTGCTATCACCATCGGCATCGGCTTGATCACTCACACCGCAGCCGCAAATACCAGGTTCTGTTTTACCAGCATCACTGGGACAATTATCTCTGCAATCGTTGGCACCATCGCTGTCGGCATCGGGAGCAACGCTCACACAATGGTTTGTTCCAAAATCACAAAGGTCTTGAGAACAAGTATCTGCATCATCACACAAAATACTGCCGCTAATAGAAGTGAAAATTGAGCTAAAATTCGAAGAGTCAACAGCTACAAAAAAATCATCACCATCACCGTTTTCTTGAATGAGTTCGCCATCACTAACACCGCCTATTGTATCATCATCAGAACCATTGCTAGCCATTTGAGCCATCAACTCACGATACGGACCACCAGCCGAACCCGAGCTACCAAAAGAAATTGTAATAATACGAATTCCATGGGTATTTTTAGCCCAAAAAGCCGCATTATAAGCAGCACGTTTGGGAGTAGAGCCTGAGGTTCTAAAAGGAACAACCTCGGCAGCATCTTCGGCATCTGAATCATGTGTATTGGGAACGCCATCCGAAATAAGGATGATTGTTTTCATACCGGAATTGGCATTCAACACCAAGTGACGTGTGGCTACTTCAATTGCGTCTTCAAGGTTGGAAGATCCAGGGCTCGCATTGTCCAAGGCATCGGCTATTGCATCTTTAATAGACTGAGCACTGCCAGGGCTTGCTGTTGTAAGAGACAGAAAAATTTCTGCCGCCGTGCCACCAGCAGGAGTACCGGGCTCACCATCACCAAAACGACCAACAGCTATCCCAATACCCGATTGGGTACTGGCCACTAAATCCACAAAATGCTGTGCCGCTTGCATTTCACGCGTACGGTCTTGAGCCCCCATCGAACCAGTACGGTCGAGCATCAGAACAATATCACCGTGAGCGCTACCGCATGTTGCTTGAGCTAATATTTTTTGGGGTAATAAAAGAACTAAAAATAAAAAGACATAGGGTATTACTTTTTTCATAAGAGTCCTCCATAGACTCTTTCCCTATTTTGTGCCCGTGTTCTGCCTAGTAGCATTAACTTCCCTAGTCAATGCTAATATTCCAATTTTTTTAAAATGCGCCTTGGTCAACATCTTTGATTTTAATAAAAGCTATTGGACAAACAAGACTTGTAAAAAAAAATATTAGCCTTTTTACATAAAAGGCCATCACTGCAACTTCATTTATAATTATCGACAACTCTAGTAAAAAAGTTGCTTGTTTTTTTAAATAAAAGATAAATTTTTTGTTATTTCATTAATTTATAACCCCGCATAAAAAGAAGGATACAGACGGCGTAGATAATAAGGGAAAAAGCCCCTATAATAGATAAAGAAACTAGCGGATTTATATCAGAATGTCCTAAAAAACCATAACGAACCAGATCAACACAGTAAAAAATGGGGTTAAAATGCGAAATTTTTGCAAAAACAGGGGGTAACATGTCTACAGAATAGAAAACTCCCCCTAAATAGACGAGAGGAGTAAGCACAAAATTGGTAAAAACAGCAATTTTATCCCAAGATTCGGCTAAAAGACCGGAAATTATGCCTAAACCAGAGAAAAACATGGATGTAAGCACTAAATTTAGCAGAATAATGAATGGATGTGCGATGGGCAATTTAATGAGGAAAAAGGCCGAGACAGCCGTAGCCATTGCCACCACTATTCCACGGAGCAAACCACCAACCATATAGCCCGTTACAATTTGAAACGAATGAAGGGGCGCTACCAGATAATTTTCGATTGATTTTTCAAGCCGCGCGGCAAAAAGCGAGGTAGAACTATTGGCATAGGCATTGGTAATAACGCCCATCTGAAGCAAACCTGGAAAAATATAGGTGATGTAATCAAAACCGTGAATACTATTAATGTGGCGACCAAGCGAATAACCAAAAATTAAAATATAGAGCACAGTGGTAACAACAGGAGGCACCACGGTTTGACGAAACAGCCGCATAAAGCGAGCACATTCACGTTCAATTAAGGTAAGAAATGGTGTGAGTAACATCATTTATCTAATTTTCTCCCGGTAATTTTTAAAAACACATCTTCCAGCGTTCCACGGTCCACATGCAAATCGTCAATTTGGATATTGGGTGCCTGGTGGATAATACGATACAACGCATCCGTCATCTTGCCCGCATGCGGGCCATAGGCCACAATATCCCGGCCCTCCACATGCACTTTAAAATCGCACTCTTTGAATAATTCCTGATGAGGCTCGGTATTGGTGCGCACGGTCACTTTCTTTTCGCAGTATTTATCGATGAGCTCTTTTGGTTTTCCCATCTCACGGATTTCTCCCAAATGAATCACGCCAATTGTGTCGCAAAGCTCCTCGGCTTCATCGATATAATGCGTGGTAAGAATGATGGTGGTACCCGCTTTATTAAGTTTACGCAAATAATCCCACAGATGATGCCGCTGCTCCACATCCACACCGGCTGTAGGCTCATCTAAAATAAGTAATTTGGGTTGAGTGATTACTGCTTTGGCAATAAGAAGTCGTTTTTGCATGCCACCCGAAAGACGATAATAAGGAACGTCGGCTTTTTCTGTAAGACCAAATTCTTCGAGATACTGATCGGCAAGACTCGCCCGCTGGGCACGGGGAATACCATAAAAACCGGCTTGATACATCAGCGTTTTGCGGATAGAAAAAAAACGGTCCAGGTTCATATCCTGCGGGGCAAAACCAATGGTCTGGTGGGCAGATAAAGGAGAACGACTGACATCATGTCCAAAAACAGAAATTGAACCCGAAGATAACTTGGCCAAGCCTACAATGGAATGAATTAAAGTGGACTTACCAGCACCGTTAGGGCCCAAAAGCCCAAAAAACTGACCTTGTGGAACCGTAAGGCTCACCCCTTTAAGGGCAGCTACGCCACCATCAGTGCCGGCACTGCCAGCGCCGTAAATTTTTTTTACATTATCAATTGAAAGGGCGTTCATTTTGAACTATTTGTTATAAACACATCTAAAAAATCTGACTATGAAAAAATATTTTTTTGCTCTTTTACTTTTTACCTCTCTTAACGCACACGCTTATCAAGCAGCCGTTGTATCGGCACACCCCACGGCCAGCCGCATTGGATTAAAGGTGATGGAAAATGGCGGTTCGGCTGCCGATGCCGCAATTGCCACAGCCTTTGCCTTGGCGGTGTTAGAGCCCCAAAACTCTGGTTTGGGTGGTGGTGGTTTTTTGCTTTATTATCAAAAATCGGAAAACCGTTATTATTTTATTGATTACCGCGAGGCCGCTCCTGCTTCTTTAAAAGTTTCTAAACCGGTTGAAAGCGGTATTCAGTCGGTAGCTACTCCCGGCTTTGTAGCCGGCATGGAAGAAATTCATAACAAATGGCGCAAAGCTTCGTGGCCAGCACTTATTGATCCTGCCATCGATCTTGCTAAAAAGGGAATTTTGGCCAAAATTTCACTTAAAAATAAAATTAACGACAGCAAAGACAAATTTAACGATGCCGCCACGGCTGTGTTTGTAGATCCGTTAAATAACGGGAAATCGTCAATTACTCAAACTGATTTGGCCACAACACTGGAAAATATTAAAACAGGTGGCGCTAAAGAATTTTATAAAGGGGATTTATCTAAAAAAATTGCTTCTTTTTCTAAAAGCTTAGGTGGGTCACTCAATGCAGCCGACCTAGCCAACTACAAAGTATATTGGCGTAAAACCCACCAGTTTAATTTTAAGGGATATAATTTTATCTCAAGCCCTCTTCCTAGTTCGGGAGGAGCTGGTCTTGAGTATTTGTTTCGTCGCGCGGTAGTGAATAATTTGGCCAATGAAAAATTAAACCCCGATCGCTACGCCACCTTACTGATAGATAGCTACAAAGATTATTTTAGCTATCGCGAAATGGCCTTGGGCGATACATCCACAAATTTTGTGGCCCATACCACGCATTTAAGTGTGATTGATAAAGATGGCAACATGGCCTCTATGACCAACACCATCAACAGCCCCTTTGGCAGTGGTCTTATTGTGCCGGGTACTGGCATTGTTTTAAATAATGAAATGGACGATTTTTCCACCACACCGGGTTCGGCCAACCAAATACGTGCTGCACGCCGCCCACTGTCATCCATGGCCCCAACCATTGTAGCTAAAAACTGGGTACCCAAACTTATTATTGGCACACCCGGTGGCAAAACTATTCCGCTTAACTTGTTTCAGGTGCTTTTTCCGTATGTAGGGTGGAAAGCACCGCTTGCTAAAGAAGTGATGAAACCAAAAATTTATTACAACCCGGCTAAAGATGCTGTAGTTGCCGAAGAAAAATACTCGTCTAAAGTTTTGGAAAGTTTAAAAGAAGACAACACGGTTGAAACCGAAAAATCTATTGGTAACATTCAGGCACTTATTATTTTATCCGAACATCAAACACAAACGCTCTCTGACCCTCGCGGTGAGGGCGGCGGTGCGAGAGAATAAATAATTTTGTTATATTCATCCAAAGTGCTTACAGGCAAAGTATCCGATTCATATTTTCCAATGGAACGCAAAAAATAGCCACGTAAAAAAGCCTGAAAAGCTTGTTTTAAATGCTCGCCATGGGCATTCATATCACTAATAAGATATTCCCATTGGGTTTTAAAAACAGGATCGGCCAAAGGCTCTTTTAGAAAACCCTTTTCTTCTGCTTCACGCATACATTTATAAAATTCAATTTGTGTTTGTTGAATCAATCTATCCTCAAAAAAATGATCGGCGTGCATGAGATCGTGACACACAAACGAGAAGGCATCGCGTTCATCGTGAATGTAGGACGCAATTTCTTCTTTACCAAAAAAAAGATTTACCACACGCTTACCATTAATTTGATACGCCAGCAGTTTTTTGGCCGTTGGAATATTTGGCAGAAGTAAAATAGAATAATTGCCGCGGTACCATTCTACCAGTGCCCGGTTGATGCGCGGCGAACACAGGCGCAGACGATTTGTGGCGATAAAATAGATGATGGAGTTTTCGTGAATATTTTTTACATCGGCATGCGGAATAGATCCTTCGCACCATGTTTTGGGTTTCCAGGTTTTAAGAAAGAGAAGAAGATAATGGGCTGTGAGTTCCGCCGGATGAAGTTTCTCCATCTGACTTTGAAGCACGAGAAGTTCCGGATAAATTTTTTGAGCAATCTCGGGCAAAAGTTCGCGGGGAATAATTTTAAAACGTGGTTTGCCGAGAAGTTTTTTCACAAGTCAAAATAAGCATAAATCATTTAAAAATAAATAGAAAAAAATGTGATTCACCGTATAATAAATAAAATTTTAAACTAGGGAAATATTATGAAAAAAATTTCTTATTATATTTTCACCTCTATTCTTTTGCTATTTTCAGTATCTGCCAAGGCTACACTTGAAAATGTTAAATCTAAACTAGCAACGGCAGGCTGCCAGGAAATGCCAGGAGAAAAATATGGTATTAGCTTACAATTTAATACGTTGCTTGAACCCGGAATTGTCGACGGGCTTTTTACTATAGTTAAAAAAGAACAAACCACTTACCAATGTGCGGGGAGTAAAGTTGGTGTTATTGTTATTGATTACCCAGATGCTACAAATGCAAAATCGGCCTTAAGTTTTTTAGAAGGTTTCATCTGGGGCCCACAGGGCCGTTCGGCCATGCATCCCGAGAGAATTTATCAGCAAGATAATAGTATTGTTTTATTATCTTCTGCGCAAACAAGTGTGTTGGATAATGCTTTTGCAAACACACCTCCCTCTTTATCTAAAGCAGTGAGCGATTTATATACTCTTCTTAAGTGTCCTGCCGGGGTAAAAGAGGCCTGTACTACATTAAATGAATTTCAAAATGCGTCTATGCCTCAAACTTTAAAACCAGCCTATTTTACTTTAGCTCAAGGCATTACCCTTAATGGAAAGGGAGAAATTTTATCAAAACCATTTATGGCTTTTATGAGTGATAACAAAGCAGGCGTTCCAAAGCTTGATGTGTACGATATATATCCGGAAAATCAGGATGAAATTAAGTTTACTACTGGCTATATTGCTTCATTAAAGGAAGGAAAGCGTGACACCCAAAACCCCTTGCATCAATTTATGGCAGGAGATGTAGGCAAAAGGCCACTCATGACAACAAGCGTAAGTGATAATATGATCATGTTTAAATTTTCGGAAACTAAAACTGGGGTTTTATATACTGGTGGTGTCCGTGAAAATAAGGGTTTTTATCATGCAGTAATGAGAGGCGAACTTAAAAATGGGGAAGTAAATATAATATTAGTTACTTTTCCTATTGTACCTTAATTTTTTAACATTAAGGTTATTCATTTTGGGGCTCATTACGTCCTGATCTAAGATCAGGACGTAACGGTCACCGAAGCGAAGCGTAGTGGGATCGAGCCTCGTCCACGTAGCGTAAGCGAAGTGGTCCCCGAAATAAACAACGTGAATGGAGCGGGGTTCCCGCTCAAATAATTTCAGGCGCTTAGCTTAACTGTTGAGTGCTTTTTTCTTTTTACAGCCAGTTATGGGTGAATTTTGGGTGCAGTGGCTTTTCAACTTTCAAGAGTTGACCCCATCCCGTTCTCGGGGGATAATTTTATCACGCGGCTTGCCTAACTCTTTCATTCCCCAAACATACTTTTTATGTTAAAAAATGCTATGCCAAAAAAAATCATCCTTTTTCTTTTTTCTCTTCTTACATCTTCTATAGTTTTTGCCGGAACGGCCCCCTCGGTAACTAACCCCACAGATTCAACAGGCTATGATAGCTCTCAAGACATCAACATTGCCTTTACGCTGGATGTCTCACCCACGGCGGGATCGGTACAAATTTTGTGGGATAACCAAGATAGTGGTGGCACCGATATCACTTGGACTTTAGGCAATACTCAATCGTACGATTTTGAGGTTACTCCCTCAATGGCTGGCGCTGATTCCGATATTATGGCATCCACCAGTTTTACTTTGCCCGATGGTTTATATGATGTCACTATTTCCTATAGTGATAGTGGAACCACGCGTTCGACAGTTATTAATAACGTAGGCCTTGGCGATCCATGTGCGGCCGGAACTTACAGCGTTACCGGTGTTGATAACGGTGGCGCTTGCAGTGAATGCCCTATTGGTACTTATCAAGATGAAACCATGCAAACATCTTGCACCACCTGCCCTGCCAACACATTTGAAGCTTTTGAAGGCGGCATTGAGTGTCTTCCTTGCCCGGATGGTTACGAATCGGATGCAGGATCGATGACCTGCACCTCTATTTGTGGAAACGGTACCATCAATACCGATAACAATGAAGCCTGCGACGACAGCAACTTAGACAACATGGATGGCTGTGATGAAGCCTGTATGTATGAAGAAAATGTTGATTTGGAAGAGTTAAACAGCACTATTGATTTTGAAAGCCTTACACCCGGCGAAACTTTTGAAATTATCGGCGATAGCACAGCAAACACATCACTCACCCGTGCTATTTCATGCAATTGCACCTGGACACTCAATCCCGAGAGCTTTGGTACATTAACGGTAGAAGGCTCAAGCTGCGTAGCCCAGTTAAGTGATGTAACAGAAACAAGTCAGGCTAATTTGGAAGTAGAAGTAAGTTGTGATGACGCAAGCACCGTAACCCGCAATCAAACGCTCATTTCAACTGTAACACCCGAATCGGAAGGATCAGGTTCATCGGCAGGTGGCTGTTCGCTAAGGCCGGAGAGATAACGAGGCTCGATCCCACTTCACCCCTTTGAGGCTCCGGGGACCATTACGTCCTGATCTACGATCAGGGCTTCATGGACTCGCGACCCTCAGCTTGGGAATGGGTCCAGTTTGTTTTAAAGAAAATCCCCGCTTTTCAATATTTTAACTAATCAACTAATTCAATCACTTACACGATTGGATTTCGGAAGGCAACCGGAGGTTTCCGACCATTCTTGAAGGCCGCACCCAAAATTCACCCATAATATTTTTTTAGAAAATTATCTTGGTTCTGATGTCCAATTCCCTTCCGCATCATAATTTTTTGCGCCTGGCCATCCTGCGGCTTGCCATAATGCATCGAAGCACGGCCTTAATTTTATTGGCATAGGACGATCGTCGTCGTCATTGATAAGGACATCAGGTAAAACTATTAAATCTCTATCAAAAGAGTGGTCCCCATCCATTTCATCAAATCTGGTCAAATTAATATTAAGTTCTTTCATGCCATAAAACTTTATAGAAACTTGAATGGGATAGCTCTTTCCATATTTTTCAATAACACTTAAGTAGTGCTTAATAAAATCAATCAATTTATTTTGAATTGCATAGATTGCAATAGTTCCAGAAGTATGAACAGACGGCATTTCAGTTACTCCTTCTACTATTCCATTCCTAAATACCTGTGTATAGGCCAGATAAACTCCATCCTTGTTAATACTTTGAACTAAAAGACCATCTATATTAAATCTCCAGTTCCCAGTCGTGTAGTATATCAATTTATGATCCGTGTAAGATCTTTCTAACGATACGATATCAATATTTTCTTCTCTATCTAACGGATTGAAATGGACAATAATGAGTGGGGGTTTACGCAGTTGGCAG
Source organism: bacterium (assembly GCA_019695305.1). Taxonomy (NCBI): domain Bacteria; species bacterium. The sequence continues at coordinate 300,268 of JAIBAG010000001.1, read as the reverse complement.
GGTGTTTCGCCCGCTATAATTTTTGAGGTTCGTTCTAAGTTATATTGGCGAATTGAATCGCCAATATTAGATTGATTTAGAAAAGCGGATTTGAGCTCACCAACATCTAAGGGGTATTTCCCACTAGAGTTTCTTGAGTAAAATCTAAATGTGCCAGAAAATGTAACAGCATGCGGCCCTTGGTAGCTATAAGGGATACGTATAATTAGTACGTTAGTTCCTGAAGATAGGGGAACTATTTGAAATTGACAGCCTATAATCCGGGGGCTTATCCCGTCTCTAATTGAGCTTTCTAGTTTTAATTTGAGCGAATCTAAATTAACCGTTACTCCGCATACATCTTCGGGGAACCCCGTGTTAAGGCCATCTTCAGATTTTTCACTAATCCCGAAAATTATATCTCCACCTCCTGCATTGGCAAAAGAAGACACATCCGCCAGAAACTCTTTTTTATCTTTATCGGCGTTACCCGGTACATCTTTTTTATAATCGATATTCTTATTTTCAATTACTTTATCGTGTACCAGGTCCCACAGATCTTCTTCTGTAATTTCACTGAGAGGCTTTTGTTTTATACTCATAAGTATATATGCCTGCTTTATTTTTGACAGATAGTAAATTAATAATTCAAAAATATACTAGGAGATTAGATCTTTGATTTCAACTTCTAGAGAGGAGGATATGCGTGATAATATAAGAAGTGAAGGATTGCCTTTTCCTCGTATCAGGTCATAGAGGTATCCCTTAGAAACGCCCCCTTCATAAGCAACTTTTTCTAAGCTGACACCACGTTTAGCAGTTAAAGAAGCTATACGTTTTCCCACTTTTATCAAAAGTTTAGACTCTTCGAGTGTCTTTTCAGAGGTTTTTCTTTTAGCAATCCTTTCGGCAGGCATGAAAAAACTTTACACTTTATTTCCGATATAATAGTCCGATATATCATACTTTCTATTATCAACTGACGGGAGCTTTATGAATAAAACTAATCATATTATATTTATCATATGTACTTTTTTGGTATTTAACGCATGTGGGGTTGCCAATACAGTAAGCATATCTTCATCCATTAGTGGCTATAATAAAGCAAAGAACCAGGTCCGATTAGGTGATCCCAAGAACAAAGTATTATCAATACTAGAGCCCACACAAAGAAGTCTTTTTAAAGGCGCAAGAAAACCACCAGAATCTTTTTTAGATCAGAGCGGTAAATTGACTGAGATTTATTATTTTAGGAGCAGCAGGCAAGCTGATGGTTTAACTACAGATGACGAATTTACACCTTATGTATTTTATGATGACAGATTAGTAGCCATTGGATGGGCTTCGATGGGCGGACCTCACACTCAAGGACAAACCAGACCTCAAATTAATATCCGCACAACAAACACAATATACCGCTAGAACGGTACATATGAAAATATTGGAAACTTTATTATTTCTCACAGGCACTTTTATAACCACCTGTGGTTTTTTTGGTTTTATACGTAATCTAAATACCCGAGGGTCAAATGGCTTTGTGCAGGGACTGGCAATTGGAGTTACAATAATTGTGTCAGGATTTCTTTTAAGGTCCCATCGAAGAGAAAAAATTCCCAAGTAAATTTTATAATCACCGCGTACTGGGATTTAACACCTTGAGGCCCCACCCCCGGGGTCAAAGGGGTGATTCGTTTTGTCATACACTTGCCACACATACGTAAATAAAATAAATTTTAAATAAACATCGTACGGGTATTGAGCGAGCTTGTTAGAAATGTTACTCTACTCAAGTGGAGGCAACTATGATTTCAACATGTACAGTATGTAACTTATTTTATGATCTCGAATCTGATTTTGATAAGGTGGCTCATGATGAGCATCATCGGCGTTGGAATCGGGGAATTAGAGCACTAGGCTATAAACCAATGCCATATGCTGAGAGAGAGGCTTTAAAGCGCCAAGCCGGAGAGCTTTTAAGAGAGGGAATGTCTGCAACCGAGCAAGCAGAGGGTGCAACTTTTATTCTTCGCGCATGGTATGACCGTGATTTAGAACAGGCCATCCAAAAGGGTAAAGTAAACACTTATCCTAGTTTCGATAAATACATACTGGAAAATTTACCCTCACTTAATTGTTCTCCAGAAGTGGCAGAACAAGTTAAGATAATGCATGTTTAAGCAGTAACTTTCGAACATGGCGGGGGTGATAGGCCAATTGAAACTTATCCTCGATGGTTTGAGAAAAATTATCTAAATTCCAAGCCGGACAAAGATATCCATTTTCCTGAGGGCCTTTGCTTAAAATCGTTTTTAATTTATTTTTTTGCTTATCCGTCAGAAAACTAGGCCTCCCAGTTCTGCCTCTTTCTATTAACCCTTCTACTCCTTCTGCTTCATAGCGTCTTATCCATTCAGATACTCGTGAAAGAGGATAAGAAAGTTGAAAGGCAATTTGACAGCTGGTAAACCCTTCGTGGCTTAATAAGATCGTCCTAACTCGTCTAACCAATCTAAATCGTTTATCTTCATCAGCTCGCTTTAAAAGATTTTGTAGGGATTGATAGAGGTCAGGTGTAAGTTTTATAAAACGCGGCTTCATGTTACATAACAAGTGTTTTGAAACACTTCAAAAGTGAGAAAAATATCTGTTCGATATTAGGCATTTACGTAGCTACTTTTTTGTACGTTTTGTAACACCCTTGATACCGTGGCATTGCTGATTCCCAAGCTTGAAGCAATGGCTCTTGTTGATAAGCCCTTATATTTAAGCAGTCTTATGCGTGCAGTAGAGTAATTAGCTGTTGGGCGCCCCAATCTTTTCCCGTTATTTTTGGCCTTTTCCAATCCGGCCTTGACCCTTTCTCTGATTAAGTCTCGTTCGAAACCTGCAATAGACCCTACTATGTTAAAAAGTAGTTTACCGGCTGGTGTTGTTGTGTCCATTCCTTCGGTATGGCTAATGAACTGAATCCCCAAGGCATGAAATTCATCGATTAAGGTTACTAGATGCTTTAAAGATCTGCCCAATCTATCAAGCTTCCAAACGAGTATGGCATCAAACTTTCTTTGTTTAGCTTCTAACAGCAATTGATCGAGCTGTGGACGTTTCTCCTTAATCCCCGAAATATAATCCACATACTCTTTATAAACTTCAAAACCTCTATTTTTACAATACTCCCGGAGAGGGAATAGTTGGGTAATGGGATCTTGGCCGTGATTTAGAGTTGATACTCGGGCATAAATTGCGATTTTCATCATTCATCCTTTTTAGAGTGTTATCTAATAAATTACATGTTATCTATTAGATGTCAAATGTTGTTATTTGACAGATAACTAAAAGGAGATTAGCGATGATTAAAGTGATTACTTTTAAACTTAAAGAATTATTAAAAAAAGAAGGTTACGAAGGCTGGTCTTATCGAAAGCTAGCCAAGGAAATAGGTGTATCTCATTTGCCTATATGGAAAATGTTAAACAACGCGCCCTATAACCCCTCTTTAGAAATGTTAGATAAGTTGTGTTCCTTTTTAAAAGTTCAGCCGGGGGACCTTCTAAAACATCAAAAATAACATGACGTTACCTCTGATTTACAGGTTTCTTAACCATAATGAGGAATATCTCAAAGATATTAAAAAATTAGCAAAAATACCTTGGGAATTAAAGGAGGGGCAACACCGTCACTATGAAAAACTGCCCGTAACATCAAAAGATAAATCTTACTTTGCTTATATGAGACGCATCTCTGGTGCACTCCCTTGGTTTACCGACAAAAAAAAATCACTCACTTCGGACGAATACGAAAAGCTATCAGGTCATTCTCATTATGGATGGAACCCCACGTCACTGTACCTTAAATTTCGGCACGAACTTACCGATGAACAACTTTACTGGAGAGAGCTAAAAATTGAAAAAGAATATCAGGGGGATGTGGCGGCCTTTATTACAGCCAATAATGAGGATCAAGAAACTGGACAGTTAATTAATAGCGCGCTTTCCTTTATTAAAAAATGGGGAGTAAAACCTCGCGACGAGTCAGGAAATTTACTTTGTTTTCCGTATTTAGGAGACGGCCTTACCAATAACCCTTATTATGATAGGAACTATATTTATGATGATTTAGGAGGTGGTACGTCGATTAGTCTTCCTGCTCCGGATTTTGAAAAAAAACATTATAAAAACTATCAGGAGATGTTTATTACCGATCCCCCGCCTTGGTCGAAATCACTGCCCAAAGAGAAACAGGATTTAATGCTGCAGCATTTCAAAGAACGCCGGGCCTATTGGGAAGAGCAATCTAAAATATTAAATAATCATCATAAAATGATCAGGATTAATTTAAACCAAACCCAAAGCGTGCTTCTGAAAAATTTAACTAACCTAATTGTTGAAGCAAAAAAAAGACAGCGTGCCTACATGCCACGGATAAATAAAAAAAATAAAAAACGCCTAGAACGCTGGCTAGAAATTTTGGATCTTCGTAAAAAAGGTAAAAAATGGCCCGAAATTGCTGAAAAGTTAGATCAGAAGAGATATTTGACCACCACCCCCGAGCAGCGTAAAAAAAGGAAAAGTGCCGGGGATAAAATCCATAACGAATACATTGATGAAATTGTGCCATTTATCGAAAACGATTGGAAAATTTTGCTCGGCTCCACTAACTGGGACCACCCAGAAAAGGAAGAATTCTAGGAAAAATTATATAAGTATTTCCTAGAATAAAGTCATAAAAATCAATAACTTATATTGCATCATGGTGCCACTATCCTTATGGTGGTGGCATGAAAACTTACAAATTATCTCGTAGTGTGATCCGTGTTCTTAGACTACACCCCAGTCCCCAGTATAAGATCGCTCTCCAAGCCGGTATTCATCCAAACACCCTCAGCAAGCTCATTCATGGCGCACTGCCCATTCAAAAAAATGATCCACGCGTGATTCGCCTTGGGGCTGTATTAGGCCTCTCATCTAAGAATTTGTTGGAGGCACAGCGAGAGGAGACTCTTTTAGCTAGGATTAATGAAGGAAGCCCCGGCGACGATCGCTACGACCTAGCAGAAGACGAACTTTTCAAAAAGAACGGTGGGTTTTAATGAAAACGGAAAACAAAAAGCTCGCAGCTGCACTTGAATATCAAAAAAGAGGATGGCCTGTTTTTCCACTTCATAACCCGCAAAATGGAGGCGGATGTTCATGTGGGAATAAAGAATGTAAAAGCGTAGGCAAGCATCCTCGAACCACACACGGGTTTAATGATGCCACTACGGAACCAGATCAAATTGAAAAATGGTGGAATGCTTGTCCAGACGCAAACATTGGAATATGCACAGGCGCAAAATCCGGCTTAGTAGTTATTGATATTGATCCGAGGCATGGAGGAGATACCAATCTTCTTGAACTTGAAAGGAAGCACGGAAAATTACCGGAAACTGTGGAAAGCCTTACGGGAGGTGGTGGTAGACATATTCTATTCCAGTATCCAGTAAGAAAAATTAAAACTAACGCTGGTGAACTAGGTAAAGGGATCGATATCAGAGCTGATGGTGGTTACATTGTGGCTCCTCCCAGTACGCATGTGACCGGGAAATCATACGAGTGGGAGATATGCCACCAGCCTGAAGACATTTCACTCGCCCCTTTACCTCCCTGGATTGAATCTCATGGCGACGATGTAAAACAAGATACTCATTCAAAAAGTTGGATTGTTGATGCCCTAAACAATTTAGGTGAAGGCAATCGGAACGAGACATTTACAAAGCTCGCGGGGAGACTCAACCATGATGGGTATACGCCAGAAGAAATAATAAATCTTTTACAGCCTCATGCTCATGAGGTTGGTTTCGATCAAAAGGAATTAAAAAATCTGGTAGTAGGTCTTTGCAATAGATACCCAAAAGTAAAAGGGGTGCTCCCGACACCAAATCTTATAAAACTTACCTCCCTCAAAGAACTAATGGCCGAACCGGAGGAAGTATTCGATTACTTAATTGAAGGGTTATTACCAAAAGGTGGGCTCTCTTTAATTGTAGCAAAACCAAAAACTGGTAAATCTACGCTTTCACGTCAAATAGCTCTGGCAGTGGCCAGAGGCAAAGATTGCTTGGGCCGAAAAGTCCAGCGAGGTTCTGTAATATACTTAGCTTTAGAGGAACGTAGAGCGGATTTTAAAAATCATTTTAAGGCTATGGGTGCCCTAGAGGATGAGAATATTTTAGCGTTTATTGGAATGGCTCCCAGTGATTGTATAATTCAGTTACGTGCTATTGCTGAAACAAAAAAACCCGCACTCATTATTGTAGATACCCTGGCAAGAATAACTAAAATTAAAGACCTTAATGATTATTCTCAAACAGTTTCCGGACTTGACCCTTTATTAGGTATTGCGAGGGAGGTTGGCGCTCATGTCATGCTCCTTCATCATGCAAAAAAAGGAGAGGGAAAAGGTATTGATATGGCCCTAGGTTCCACAGCTTTGACGGGAGGGGTAGACACTATCATTTGTCTTAATAGAACGGAGGAATACCGTACTATCGCCACAATACAACGAGACGGAAACGATATTCCAGAAACTATATTAAGTTTCGATCCTATTACTAAAATAACCTCTTTAGCAGGTACTCGAGAGGAAGAAGAACTAAAGCGGATGGAAAGAGCAATTTTAGAATTCCTTTATCCTCTAACAGAACCAATACCAGAAACAGAGATACATCAAAATATTGAAGGCAAACGGCCTGTTCGCCAAAAGGCGCTTAGAAAATTGGTTCAAGAAAACAAAGTGATACGAATAGGTGAAGGGAAAAAAGGGAAGCCGTACTTTTATTCTGGTAATACTGGTTTCCTAGTTCCTTTTATAGAGGAAGAACCAGAAAACCAGAATTCTTGGGACGAAAAGGAGCTTGCAAATGAAGAAACTGAGGAATAACCAGCAACCAGCAGCAATGCTCTTTGATAATCCATTATGGGATATAAACAAAACTGCCGCTATGCTCTCAGTTTCCGTGAGCACTCTCCGGGACTGGGTCTATAAACGGCAGATTCCTTTCAAGAAAGTCGGGAACCTCGTGCGGTTTGATCCTTCCGAAATCCAGAAATGGATTGAGGAAAGGAACCATTATGGCCATTGAAGTCATCAGGCTTAAAAAGGGTGCTGTCTATAAGGCAGTCCTTTATAAAAACCGTCACAGAATCAGCCGCTGTTTTGATCGTAAATACGATGCTCAACAGTGGCTAGACCAGCAACACACCCTCCATCAGTATGGTTATCAGGCAAAGATAACCTTTTTCGAGGCGTGCCGTATCTGGCTTGAAAATCATGCCCAGACTCGTAAGTCTCCACGATGTGCCGAATATGACCGAAGGATGATTGATAACTCCTTTAAGCCTTATTTTGGCGATGTGGAGCTTGGGAAAGTAAGCCCTTACAAAGTGGAGGGCTATATTGCTCAACTCCTCTCTACGGGAATTAAGAAAGCCACGGTAAATCGGTATCTCCAAACTTTAAGAGCTCTTTTAAACTACTTTGTAAAAAAGAGGCACTTATTGGTTAATCCGGTTTCTTTAGTCGGTCTTTTTCCTGAAGAAGATGCGAGCTACGATTATCTGAGCTATGAAGAAGCAGATCAGTTCCTCACATATGCCGAAGTAAAACACCAAAAGGATAAACGATGGATTTACCTTCTTTATCTTTTGGCTATTAATACGGGCATGCGTTGGGGCGAGATTGCCGCTCTACAATGGGATCGAGTTGATTTTAAAAATCAACGGATCACCATTTCGCGGAGCTACTGCGATGTATCAAAGCAGATACGCGAGACTACCAAAGGACGAAAAATAAGATACGTGGGTATTAATTCTTCCCTAATGCCAGAACTTAAGGCTCATTATGAGCGGTCCGATCAGAAGCAAGGCCTAGTATTTGTATTAAATGGCCGGGTCTTAGACCCCAAAAACTTCAAGCGGGATCGTTTTGAAAAAGACTTAAGAGAAGCAGAGGTAAAAAGAATTCGATTCCACGACTTACGACACTCGTTCGCCTCTCATTTCATGATGAAAGGTGGGAACCTTTATGATCTCCAAAAATTGATGGGACATAGCGATATCAGCACGACTGAACGCTACGCTCATCTATCACCGGAGTCACTGGTCTTACGGACAGAACTAGTCGCTGTTCATGGCGGGAAAAATAACGTCATTGATCTTAGCGAAAAACGTCGTCAACAAGCTTAAAAAAACCGACTGCACCCAAAATTCACCCATAAATGGCTGTAAAAAGAAAAAAAGCACTCAACAGTTAAGCTAAGTGCCTGAAATTCTTTGAGCGGGAAACGAGGCTCGAACTCGCGACCCTCAGCTTGGGAAGCTTGTGCTCTACCAACTGAGCTATTCCCGCACATTACTAAAATCTAAAAGACGGGTTATCCCGATTTATCGGGGTTCCCGCATTGGTACGTAAATCAAAATTAGTACTTTTTACTCGATTGTGCAACCAACTGCCAGCCAGAGGCTGGTCCGCCTTTGGCGGAAGCTACTTCCGCATAAGTACAACGAATCATCACTTACACGATTAGATTTTGGAAGGCAACCTGAAGGTTTCTGGCAACAACGCCCCTGTCTTTATTGGTTCACAATAAACAGTGAGGGCATTTTATTGGGGGATTTATTTGCGCTCCAGCCTATCAGTTTTTCAATAGTTCCATCCGCTTTTCTTTGCGCCATTTGAAGTGACGGGCCACCATCTAAATTAACAGCATGGAGGGCGCCCATTTTAACCAGTAAGTCGCCAAATTGCGCCAGAGTAATAGGTGTGCCGGTTGCTACAATTGATACACTGCCATCTATATTGGCCACCAAGGCACTGCGGGTAGCTTCACGGGGGTCGGGGTTTTTGTCCTCTTTACCATCAGCCACCAAAATAACATTGCTCTGCACAATAAGCCGATAATCTTCTATGCTGGTGCATTGAGCTTGTTGGCACACTTGGTGAGATGAAGCCTCGTATTTAAAATCATTTTTTCTTATTAACGATGCATGACCGGCCATATCAAACATTAAATATCCACCGGATGTGTAGTGATCATTGGTGGGGGCAATCACTCTGCCTTGCTGAGCACCGGGTTTAAAAAATAAAAAAGCATCTGTCCAACGGGCTACCGGGCTACCACCTTCACCAAAATACATACCCCCTGCAACCACCTGAGCCGAGGCAAAATCGGCCATGGCTAATACTTCGTCGGCACTTCCCCCTAAAGGATTGGCAAAAATACCATTCAGCTTGCCTTGTAGCTCGGCGCCTGTAAAACCTTTTTCTTTTAAATAGGCTCTTTTGGCATTGATATCCACCACGGCCAACTTGTCGATTGTGGTGGTAACAGAAACCACATGCGCCCGTTCGGCAGGCCATAGTACATGACCAGCGGCATCAACCCGCGCAGGAATTTCCATTGTTGTTAATTGAACCTTGCCCATAAAAAACCCAGGGGGGTATCGGCTTATCTATGAAAAAGTTGCTTAATATGTCATCCATCGCAACCCTTGGGGTCAGGATGCGTCATCATACAAGCGAAATAGAATACACCAGAACTAGTATGATGACGCATCCTGACCCCATTGATTGGCACAAGGCTTACAAAATTACAAAAACTTACTCTATTTTTGTAATTTCACTATAACACGCTTCAAGATTAGCACTGCTGCCATCGCAGCTCAGAATACAATCAACATTTTCACGCGTTTTATAACCACAGGCACTTTCAAAAATTTGTTTTGCAACAGGTGTCCCTGTTACATCAATTTCCCAAATGATTACCGATTGTTCTTCACCGCTAAATGCCAACACATAACGATAATCACCCACCCACTTCCCTGCCACATGGCCCAATCTGCCGTCGTCGGATATGGTAGTATTAATTAAAAAATGTGGCCACGCCAAAAAGCGGTTGGCACGATAATAAACATGAATAACCTGAGAACCAAAACCAAATGGCTCTCCAATATTGTGTACACTCACTATCCATTGTGTATCTTTGGTTTCAATTGCAAAACGTGGGTACCGGTACCTTTTCCAATGACCAAGGAATAAAGAATCATTAAAACTTATCATAAGAAAAATTAAAGCGGCATTGATAAGCACAAAAATTACAAGTGATGAAAAAACAAGTCCCCTGAGAAGCTTTTTAAGCTTATCCACGCGAAACCAGCCAGCAATCAAACAAAAAACAAAACACATGTCTATAACCAAAACACAAGGCCACAAAACATCATCCAATGCTAAAATTAACAAGTGAGACGACCTTTTGGGAAAAACTAAAAACAGTTTACTAACCAGTAAAAATAAACTGACGACACCCGCCAATAAAGACCAACGATTAAAAATTTTTTTACGGTATAAAATAAAAGCTAAAATGGGTGCGTACAAAATCCAAAAAGCTGATAAACAAATAATTAAAATTTTAAGTGATTCTTCCATGCGACACTCTCTCAACCCTTATTTTGTAATCGGGGTCAACTCTTGAAACTTGAAATTATCACAAAACGTACACCCGAGGTTTTAACTACTACAGCTAACACGGCTGCATACACCGTTACTGCACGATTCACAGTATGTAATACCATTATCATCCACACAGGTGCGCCATATTGTGCCGTCTGGCTGGGGAGCATCCGCACAACTTGGTGTAGCCCATAATTTAAAAGGGATAATCAAGACTGAAACAAATAAACAAAAGGCCAATATTAAATTTCTCATAAAAACCTTTCTGGAATTTTTTGATAAAAATTAACTTTGGGATGATAGACAATACAATATTTCCTGGCACCAAGCTATACAAACGCAAATATCATAACAAAACAAGCATCCAAATTTTTGCTTTTCATTTCTTTTTTTTAGAGGTCTAATATCTGACATGCGCAAAATTAGCGTCATTATATTAGTACTTTTTCTGGGTACTATTTCGAAAGGCTTTGCCTACGACTATAACACCCCACTCTACCAAACGGGGTCTGCAGAGGCTCTCGAGCAAGCTATTGAAATTATTAAGAAAAGCAATCAGGAAACGCCCCAAATTCCTTCCGGAAAAGACTTAAAACCAGGAAAAAAGGATTCGCGAGTGTCACTTCTACGTAAACGCCTGGTTCTCAGTGGTGATTTAAGCCCAGATGCCGCCGACAGCAAAAGCGATACTTTCGATAAAGAAACTGTGGAAGCCCTGATCCAGTTTCAACGCCGCCACGGTATTTACGATAACGGTATTTTAGGGCCCGAAAGTTTGGGGGCTCTTAACACAAGCCTGGACGAACAGATTTCCAAAGCTCAGTATAATCTGGACCGCATCCGTACTTTATCATCCAAACTTTCGGGTCGTTATATTTTGGTCAATATTCCCGATTATCGCCTTCAGGTGGTGGATAACGGAAACGTGGTGCTCACCATGAAAGTTGTGGCGGGCCGCAACGAACGTCCTTCCCCAACACTTGATTCATCCATCACGCATCTTATTTTAAACCCCGAATGGCGCGTTCCTGCATCGATTGCCGTTAAAGACAAATTACCTCTCATTCAAAAAGACCCCGATTTTTTAAACAAAAATGACTATAAGGTTTACAACAAAGACGAAGACGAAAATGGGAATCTGATTCCTGTCGATCCTTCATCGGTAGACTGGCAAAATGTAAGCACGGAAAATTTTCCGTATTTATTAGTGCAAGGCCCGGGCGATTTAAACCCATTGGGACATATTAAATTTATGTTCCCCAATAATAACGATGTGTATCTGCACGATACTCCCGATAAAGATTTTTTTAATTATCCATCGCGCAATTTTAGCTCGGGTTGTATCCGTCTTGAAAAACCCTTCGTGTTAGCCCAGTATCTCTTAAGCGATAATCCACAGTGGGACGAATATGCTATCGAAGAAACACTTAAAAGTGATACTCCCAAAGTGGCTAGTCTTAAAACTCCTATCCCTGTTCACATTGCTTATATTACCGCTTGGGCTGGCAATAATAACCAAATCGAATTTCGTCCCGATGTGTATAAATATGATAATGTCTCTGTAGCAAAAACAACCGAAGAAGCACCACCAGCCAAATTACTCGACTCACTATTCACCACAAGTTTGGATAGTCTGCCGCTTGGGAAACTAAAATATATCTTACCTTCCTTTATTCAAATTACACCCGAAAGCACTCTTAATGGCTCTCTTAAATGGAATGTTGAAAGTTTATCGTTGATGAGTGTGGATACCGACATGACCATTACCGGCGTACGCATTCAGCACCCTGGCTTAGCGTCTCGTCCTGTGATGATTCCCGATTTATCGTTAAGAGGCACCATTACATGGGATAGAGATGAAAATTCCATCTCCTTTACTAATGTAGCGGTAGGTCGCAACAATGTATGGGTAAATGCTACAGGGCGTATTGTTCATAACACATCCAAAATAGTTGATTTACATCTCTCGCTGGCCGATTCATCTATTCAAGACGTGCTTGATGCATTACCAGCAGATTTGATTCCAAAATTAAAAGGCACACAGGTAGCGGGCACTATTGGTTTTGATACAGTTTTTTATGCCGATTCACATCATCCCGAAGCAACACGCTTTGAACCGGGCATCCGTATTAACAACTATGCACTCCTCCAAGAACCGGCCAATTTAAGTGTGAAGAATTTAAAATACGATTTTATGTACTCGGCCAAACAAAAAGGAGTTGTGGTGCGCCAGATGGATGTATCTCCCAGCAATCCCAATTTTGTACCTTTAAATGATTTGGGAAGCGAAACCCGCCAAGCTATTTTAAAAGCTGAAGATATCAATTTTTTTAGCCACAGCGGTTTTAATTTAGAGGCCATACGCCAGGCTATTGTAAGGAATGTGGGAGCGCAAGGTTATGTGCGCGGTGGTTCCACCATTACCCAGCAACTCGCCAAAAATCTTTTCTTAAGCGGCGAAAGAACTTTATCACGCAAGATACAAGAAGCCATGATCACTTACGCTATGGAACAAGAGCTTACAAAAGAAAGAATGTTTGAGATTTATACCAATATTATTGAATGGGGAGTAAACGTTTATGGTGTGGCCGAGGCCAGCGACCATTATTTTTCAAAATCTCCGGCTACACTCACAAAAGCCGAAGCCACACAAATGGCATCCATTATTCCCAATCCGCAAAAGCGCGATTTCATCCAAAATACCTCATCATTTTCGGCCCGTTAACCTGGCCTATAGTGGCACCAGCGCTTCATGTATAAAAATTACCTTTTGCGCTCTACCACCACAATATCCATCATCCGTATTTTTTGGAGGCAATGGAGTGGTGTGAACTTGTTGCAGCGCAACACCTGCCATCTCTTGTATATCGCCAGCCAAAAGACGGGTATTTACAGCTAAAGACAAAAGAATGAAAAATAAAATGCCCCATTTCATGATTAATGTAGTGTAACAATCAATGAGTCTCATCTACAGTCCGAAAATGAAACTTGATAGTCCGATTGTGAGACTCTCTTTTTTACCAATTCCTTTATTTTCAAATACTTATCATTTACTACAACTTGGCATCCCCCTTGCTTTATCACCCCTCCAAGAAGTTCATTTATTAACTTTAAGGAGAGTGTATGAAAAAAATTATTGTTTTGTTGGTGTTCATTTTACTGGCTTCTCTAAGAGCCCAAGCGGGCATTTTGGAGGCAGGTTCTAAAGTGTTTTTGGCCCCCATGGCTAATGGGATGGATAAATTTGTAGCGGCCGAAATTTTAAAACAAAAATTACCGATTACCATCACTACCGACGAAAACCAGGCCCAATACGTGCTCACAGGCAGCACGGTAGATAAAGGCAGCAATCACAAATGGTACGATGTGATGTTTGGCAGCGCCGGCATGCGCGATTCGGTTCAGGCTAGTTTCATGCTGGTTAGAAAAGCTGACAAATCCATCGTATGGGCTGGCAACGCCGGCGACCGCTCGTTTTGGTTTGGAGCCTTAAAACGCGGTGGCGAACGCAAAGCCGCCATTCGCCTAGTACGCAATATGAAAAGCCAGTTGTTTAAGAAAGGTTAATTTTTTGTGATTTTAAGTATGGTATATAATGTAATTATAGTGTATATATATGAGAGAAATAATTCAATTTGAATGGGATCCTGTTAAGGCTAAAAATATCTGCTGAAACATGGAATTTCATTTAACGAGGCAAAAACCGTTTTTTATGACTCTCTTGGTAAATTAATTTCTGATCCCGATCATTCACAAGATGAAGAACGATATATTTTACTGGGAATGAGCAACACATTTAAAATTTTGGTAGTTTGTCATTGCTATCGCCACGACACTTCTACCATTAGAATTATTTCTGCAAGAAGAGCCAATAAGCAGGAAGCAAAAATTTATAGGGAAAGTACCTTATGAGAAAAAATTACGATTTTTCAAAAGCCACTAAAAATCCTTACGCTAAAAAACTAAAACAACAAATTAGCATTAGACTAGATGATGAAGTTATTCTCTATTTTAAAAATCTTGCCAAAGAAACGGGGATTAATTACCAAAGTTTGATTAATTATTATCTCCGCGACTGCATGGAAGCCAAAAAGAAAGTAAAATTGAGCTGGGATCATTAATTACTTTTTCTGTAACGCCTTACTCACCACATTAAACGTGCCCGTAGCCATAGCCACCGGTTGTTTTTGACCTTTTCGATAAAGGATAGCATGCACCACACAGAGCTTTTTACCTTTAAACATCACTTTAGGTTCACAAATAAGAGTGTCGCCTACATTAAGCGGGCTAAAGTAATTTACTTTGAGTTCTACCGTAGAGCAAAAATCCTCGGGGCCCATGGTTAAAAAAACCGCAGCACCACAGGCAAAATCAAAAAAGCCCGAAATAACACCACCATGAATGCGTCCGGCCGGTGAGAGATGTTTTTCTTTTAAATCAAGTTCCAATAACGCCGATTTTTTTTTGGGATTTACTTTTTGAACTTTATAGCCAAGCCACTGGCCATATTTGTCGGGGAGTTTGTAATTCTTAAGCGCAAATTCTTTGGCCATAGTGCATCCTTTATTTCTCTACTTTTATATACTTCTGTAAAAAAAGAACAAGGATAGAAACAAGAAAGAAGACCGCTGCCAAAAAACCGTAAACAAAAACAGACCCCTCATCCCAAACAACATTCACCTGAGGATCAAAATAACGGCCTTCGGAATTATAAGGGAGAAGAGCGCGTTCTAGAGAAGTAACGCACAAAATAATGGAGAGTAAAAAGAAAAAAACACTCGCGAGTTTAAGGAATATTTTTGCGGCTTTTTTCATGCAGAAAAAACTAAGCTGCCAAACCATCTACAAGTACTGTTACCTTGTTGGATTCTACCGTGAGCAAGCCGCCGGTAATGTTAAATTCTTTAGCTCCGTCGGCTTGTTTTACAATGAGCTTGCCTTCCTGAAGTGCCGTTAAATATTCGGTGTGCTGGGGTAAAATTCCCACTTCACCGGCTACAGACGGCGCAATTACTTCGCTGGCTTCTCCTTTTAAGAGAGCCTTGGACGGAGACAAAATTTCAATGGTCATGTTTGCCATTTTTTCCTTTATTACGCGGCCAACTTTTCAGCCTTTTGACGGGCTTCTTCGATGGTTCCTACTAAGTAAAAAGCCTGTTCAGGCAAATCATCATGCTTACCTTCCAAAATTTCCTTAAAGCCACGGATGGTGTCGGCAATTTTTACATACTTACCTTCCAGGCCCGTGAACTGAGCGGCCACAAAGAAAGGTTGCGACAAGAATTTTTGGATTTTACGGGCACGAGCCACCAGCATTTTGTCGTCTTCAGAAAGTTCGTCCATACCTAAAATGGCGATAATATCTTGAAGATCTTTATAACGCTGAAGGATCTGCTGAACCTGACGCGCAATTTTGTAATGTTCATCGCCTACTACTTGAGGGCTTAAGATACGCGAGGTAGAATCCAAAGGATCCACCGCGGGATAAATTCCCAATTCTGCAATTTGACGCGACAACACGGTTGTAGCATCCAAGTGAGCAAAGGTGGTTGCAGGAGCAGGATCGGTCAAATCGTCGGCAGGAACGTAGATGGCTTGCACCGAAGTAATAGAACCACGGGTGGTGGTGGTAATACGTTCTTGCAAGTTACCCATTTCGGTAGCCAAGGTAGGTTGGTAACCCACGGCCGAAGGAATACGACCCAAAAGAGCCGACACTTCCGAACCAGCCTGAGTGAAACGGAAAATGTTATCAACGAATAAAAGCACATCCTGACCTTCAACATCACGGAAATATTCGGATACAGTAAGAGCCGATAAAGCCACACGAGCACGAGCTCCAGGGGGTTCGTTCATCTGTCCGTAAACCAGAGCTGCTTTACTTAATACGCCCGAATCTTTCATTTCATGCCATAAATCGTTACCTTCACGGGTACGTTCGCCTACACCAGCGAAGATGGAGTACCCACCATGTTGCATGGCCACGTTGTTGATGAGTTCCATGATGAGAACGGTTTTACCTACACCCGCACCACCAAAGAGACCAATTTTACCACCACGAGAATAAGGAGCGAGTAAGTCCACTACTTTAATTCCGGTTTCAAACATCTGTACGTTCACATCTTGTTCGGTAAATTTGGGAGCGGCACGGTGAATGGGCAAAGTCTTTTTAGCATTTACAGGGCCCATTTCATCCACAGGCTGACCCACCACGTTGGTGATGCGTCCTAATACTTCAGGACCTACAGGCATCTGGATGGGAGAACCGGTATTTTTTACAGGCTGACCGCGAACCAAACCATCGGTGGTATCCATCGAGATACAACGCACGGTATTTTCACCCAAGTGCTGAGCCACTTCTACAATTAAGTTATCGGGCTGGTCATTAATACCAGGGTTGGTGAGCGTTAACGCTGTGTAAATAGCGGGCAAATCGCTGGAAGGGAATTGCACGTCCAACACAGGACCGATTACTTGAGTTACTTTTCCTAATTTATTGTCTGTCATAAAGACCTCGTTTCTGATTCATTAAAAAAATTATTTTTTACTTAATTGATTCTGCTCCGTTTACGATATCCATTAATTCTGTTGTGATGGCAGCCTGACGGGCACGGTTATACTGCAAGGTTAATTTACCCATCATATCGCGCGCATTGCGTGTGGCATTATCCATAGCCGTCATGCGGGCACCTAATTCGCTAGCTACCGATTCTAAATGAGCTTGATATAATTGTTGTGCTAAATAGCGAGGAAGAGCTTGTTCCAACACTTCTATCTTTCCTGGCTCATAAATATAATCTACCAAGTTATCACCTTGCGCATTATCGCCCTTAAAAGCATCTACAGAAATGGGCAGTAATTTTTCGATGGTTACAATTTGTGTTAACGCCGATTTAAACTGGTTAAAAGCAAAATAGTATTCGTCGTACTTGCCTTCGTTAAAACCAGCCACCATGCCTTGAGCCAATTTTTCGGCATCGGCAAAAGTAAAGCTATCGGCATATTCCAAATAAACATTACTTACATTACGCTTACGCGATGAATAAAAATCACGACCTTTTTTACCAATTACATCCACATCAATTTGTTCGCGCGTTCCCATATCTGTTTTGATGGCGTTTTCCAATTTACGAAGCAAATTGCTGTTAAAGCCGCCGCACAAACCACGATTACTGGTAAAAACCAGCACCGCAACTTTTTTGGGAGTTTCTTTGGCTACAAACAAAGGATGCGAAAAATCGGATGTTTTAAGAGCAATAGAGGCAATAATTTTTTTCATGCCCTTGGAATAAGGGCGTGACGCTTCCACAGCCTGAGAAGCACGGCGCAACTTTGCTGCTGCCACCATCTTCATGGCTTTTGTAATCTTCTGCGTATTTTTTACAGAAACAATACGCTTACGAATATTTTTTAATGAAGGCATATTTTTGTTATACCAATTAAATTACAAATAATTTCTTAAACTCATCCAAAGCTTGCTTTAAAGCTTTTACCACATCGTCATCGAGAGACTTTTTGGTAGCTAAAAGCTGAACCACATCGCTTCTTTTTGCTTCTAAATACGAAGTGAGCTCTTTTAAATAACGTTGCAAAGCCGATACAGGGTAGTCATCGACGTAACCGTTAGAAGCTGCAAAAATTTGAATAACTTGCATTTCCACTTTCATGGGTTCGTATTGGCCTTGTTTTAAAAGTTCCACCAAGCGTTCACCGCGGTTAAGCTGGGCCTGAGTAGCTTTATCGAGATCACTACCAAACTGGGCAAAAGCAGCCAATTCACGGTATTGAGCTAAATCTAAACGAAGCGTACCGGCAATTTTTTTCATGGCTTTAATTTGAGCCGAACCACCCACACGCGATACCGATAAACCTACGTTCACCGCAGGACGTACGCCCGAGTAAAACAAATCGGCTTCGAGGTAAATTTGACCATCGGTAATTGAAATCACGTTTGTAGGAATATACGCCGACACGTCACCCGCTTGAGTTTCGATGATGGGAAGAGCGGTGAGTGAACCTGCACCTTCTGCATCGGATAATTTAGCAGCGCGTTCAAGCAAACGAGAGTGGAGATAAAACACGTCGCCAGGATAAGCTTCGCGGCCGGGAGGACGACGGAGCAAGAGAGAAAGCTGACGGTAAGCCACAGCTTGCTTCGACAAATCATCATACACGATGAGTGCATGACGGCCGGTATCACGGAAATATTCAGCCATGGTGCAACCGGTAAACGGAGCAATAAACTGTAAGGGAGCCGGATCGGAAGCGTTAGCCACAACAATGGTGGTGTAATCCATAGCACCATGTTGTTTTAATTTTTCAACCACCTGAGCCACAGTAGATTGTTTTTGACCAATGGCCACGTAAAAACAGAAAACGTTTTGACCTTTTTGATTGATGATGGTGTCAACAGCCACAGCGGTTTTACCGGTTTGACGATCACCAATGATAAGTTCACGTTGTCCACGACCAATAGGAATCATGGCGTCGATCGCTTTAATACCAGTTTGCATGGGTTCATGAACCGATTTTCTTTTAACAATACCAGGAGCTTTAATATCGATACGACGATTTTCTTTAGCAGCAATAGGACCCATGCCGTCTACAGCCTGACCCAACGCATTTACCACACGGCCAATAAGCGCTTCACCCACAGGAACTTCGGCAATGCGGCCTGTACGTTTTACAATGTCACCTTCGCGAATGGTAACGTCACTTCCCATGATGGCCACACCCACATCACCTTCTTCAAGGTTTAAGGCCATGCCGTTGATGCTGCCAGGGAATTCCAAAAGTTCGCCGGCCATTACTTTATCTAAACCGTGGATACGGGCAATACCGTCACCCACCGAGATAACAGTACCTACTTCGGCACGGTCAATCACTTTATCGTAATCTTTAATTTGTTTTTTTAAGATATCACTAATTTCATCGGCTCTAATTTGCATATTTTTTTCCTTCTATTTTAACTAAACACTTCTTTGCGTAAATTTTCGGTTAATTTATTGAGTTGCGACTTGATGGTGGCATCATAAATTTCGCCACCCAAATACACCTTAATACCACCTAAAACTTCTTCTTTAATATCTTTAATGATGGATACCTGCTTGCCGGTAACACCACTTAATAAACCAGCCAATTCGTTATATTGAGCATCGGTTAAAGCAGCGGCCGTTGTAACACGAGCTTCCATTTTGCCGGCATGCTCCAACACCAAAGCTTTAAACGAATCACGAATTTGAGGAAACAAAGTAAGGCGACCTTTTTTAATGAGTAATTTTAAAAAATTAACAACTTCGGCAGTAGCTCCAACTTTAAGTGCAATTTCTTCGGCCACTTTAATACGAGCGTTAATGTCGATAAAACGATTGGAAAGTGTAGCCAACAAATCGTGCTGCACACCAAAAGCATCGGCCACTTTTAATACAAGACTCAGCACGGCTTCAGGTGTGGACGTTTCGAGCGACACATCAAAGAGCGCCTTAGCATAACGACGGGCTATCGATAATTCAATCATGCCATCTCCTTTATGCGGCCCACATAGCTTTGATACAAACGGGCATTATCGGCATCGTTTAATTCTTGTTTAATTCCTTTTTCGGCCAGTTCTTTAGCTAAAACAATAGCAGTTTCACGCAATTCTTCTTTGGCCTTTTTAAGTTCAAGCCCTGCTACTTTTTGTACATCGTCACGCATTTTTTGTGCAGCTATCACAGCTTCTTCCATAATTTTTTTAGATTCAGCATTGGCCGAATCGATGTAGCTGGCATGAATTTCGGTAGATTCTTTTTCGAGGTTTTCAATTTTTTTGCGAATAGCACGGTTATTTTGCGACGCTTCGTCAAATACGCGACGGGAACCTTCGATAGATTCACGGATAGCCAAAGAACGGGCTTTAAAATATTCAATGGCCGGCTTTTTAATGGCCCACACCAAAACAAATACTAAAATAAAAAAGTTGATACATTTATACAGATAATCTTGCCACATGTTGCCATGGGCTTCGTGCTCGCTAGCCCACACGCTAGACGTTTGAATTAACAAAAAGGTGATGAGGGGTAAAATGCGCTTCATGCAACCTTTCTTTCAAGTAAACGGGCCACAATATCGCGTGAAAGTTCCTGTACATGCTGGCGCATTTGGAGAGTGGCTTCCTTCATTGCATGATTAATATCGCCACGCATGCCTTCCAAGGTTTTTTCAGCTTCGGCACGAGCGGCATCCACAATTTTATGTTGTTTGTCACGGGCTTCGGTTACCAAACGTTCGCGTTCTTTAGAACCTTTGGCACGCACTTCTGCAATATGTGTTTCGTACTGAATTAATAAACGTGCTGTTTCTTCATTTAATGATGTAACGGTATCTTTAAGCTTATCGGTTTGACCGTGACGAGCTTCCAAAATTTTGAGTGTAGGTTGAAACACCAAGGCATTAAGAGCAAAAAGAACCACAACAAAGATGCCTAACATGTAAAAAAATGTGAAATCAGGAGTAAGGTTAATCATGGATTTCTTAAACCCTAAAAAGGGCTATTTCTGACCAAATAAATTGCTGCAAAATGGGCATCAATTTGACTTGTCAAACTCTAAAAAGAACCCGCGAGTACCATACGCCCATACCCCTGTCAAGCCAGAATGAATGGGTATTCATGTCTCTTTTTATTTTATTCTATACAAGGCAAAAAACTTAAATTATGAAGCAACTTATATGGAAACATTTTCTTTTTCGCCCCTATGGGTTATCCCCTTTGTGCTCATTTTACTCTGCATTGCTATCTTGCCGCTGGCAGCGCCTCATTTTTGGGAGAATAACAAGAATAAAGCCTTGATTTCATTAGGAATATCATCGCCTGTTTTAGTTTTGCTCTTGTTTGAAAAGCCGCATTTACTCATGCACAGTTTAAATGAATATGTCTCGTTTATCATTTTACTGGGCTCTCTTTTTGTGATTGCCGGAGGTATTTTGCTCACAGGCGACCTAGAAGCAAAGCCCATCACCAATACCCTTTTTTTAGCACTAGGATCGGTACTGGCCAGTATCATTGGCACTACCGGCGCCAGCATGCTGCTTATTCGTCCGTTGCTTAAAACCAATTCCGAAAGGCATCACACGCATCACCTGCCTATCTTTTTTATTTTTTTAGTGAGTAATGTGGGAGGACTTTTAACACCTATTGGTGATCCACCACTGTTTTTGGGCTTTTTAAGAGGGGTTCCATTTTTTTGGACACTAAAAATGCTGCCCGAGTGGGCTGTGGCTACCGTCACTCTTCTCACCATCTTTTTTATTTGGGATACCCTGGCCTATAAAAAGGAAACTAAAAAAGATATTAAGCGCGACAAAACACACATTGTTCCCCTTAAACTGGAAGGCAAACTTAATTTTTTATGGTTAGCAGGTGTGTTGGGATGCGTATTTTTAGACAGCCCATTAAGAGAAGCTGGCATGTTATTTTTTGCTCTACTCTCGCATTTTCGTACAAAAATTCATATCCGCACCAAAAATCATTTTAGTTTTGGTCCCATCATTGAAGTGGCAGTTTTGTTTATTGGCATTTTTATTGCTATGGTACCAGCACTTGAATTGCTCAGAATCAACGGAGCGTCTCTTGGCATTAACTCACCGCACCAGTTTTTTTGGGCTTCGGGAATATTATCAAGCTTTCTCGATAACGCGCCTACCTATCTTACTTTTTTTACCTTGGGGCAATCGCTTGCACAAAGCACCGATGTGCTTGTTGCCGGTGTACCCGAAACCATTTTAAAAGCCATCAGCATGGGTTCGGTAACCATGGGAGCTATGACTTACATTGGTAACGGCCCCAATTTTATGGTTAAAGCCATTGCCGATAGTACCGGGCTTAAAACACCTTCATTTTTTGGATATATGTTGTACTCCATAACTATTCTGCTGCCTTTACTTGTATTGGCTTGCTATGCGTTTATCTAAAAAAATATTGATTGTGTGCTTGATGCTTTTGGCATCGTGCCTTACCCGCAAAGAGGGCCCGCGTCCCGCCGAGGTATTAGCCCTGGTAAACGGCCATTCTATTACAGCCGAAGATTTACGTGTACGGCTTGAATTAGAAAAACCTAAAGTAGGCGAAGAAGCTTTTAACAATGAAGACAGCTTCAATACCCTTAAAGAAACAATATTGGCCAAAGCCATTAAAAACCGTGTGATTACCGACTGGGGCAAGGCAAACAACATTTGGCTTACCGATGAAGAAAAAGCCCTAAGCACCCAACAACTTAAAAAAGGTTACACAGACCGCGAATTTGAGGCTTTTTTTGAAGAACAAAATATTTCTTATGCTTTATGGCGCGAAGTAACCGAGGAAAATTTGTGGGTACGCAAAATTGTACAACAAGCCGTTTACGACAACATTAAAATTACCAATCAGGAAATTGCCGATTACTACAAAGATCATTTAAAAGAAATGAAGGAACCCGAAAGTGTAAAAGTGCGTCATTTAGTAACCAACACCAAAGAAAAAGCCGACGATATTCGCAAAAAACTAGTAGCCGGCGAAAATTTTGCAAAAATGGCCATTTTACATTCGCTCTCGCCCGATCGCGCGGAAGGCGGTGAACTGGATTATTTTATAAGGGGAACCCATCCCAAAGAATTTGATGAGGCCTGTTTTAAACTGGCACCTGGCGAATTAAGTCCTGTAATTAAGAGCCCTTATGGGTATCACATTTTTAAGCTTATTGATAAACGCCCCGAACACACAAAAACTTTGGACGAAGTAAAAAACCGTATTGCCGCCGAAATACGGACAAGCCGTATGAAAGAAGAAGAAGAAAAATGGTACGCTTCGGTAATGGCGGCATCCCAGGTAACGTTAGTGGATAACCTCAATAAAAAATAATTGTTTTATTGAGCTAAAAATTCTACCGTAGGCTTCATTATATTATGATGAAAAAAATACTCCTTTCTCTTTTTTTCTTATTTCCTCTTTTTGCCCACGCCGGACAAATGGTGGATAAAATTGTGGCTACTGTAGACAACAAAGTAATCACACAATCGGAAGTAGACGAAGCCTATGCTTTTATTAAAAGTGGGCGCATCCCGGTTAAAAATCCTAACATCACCAAAACTCAGCTTATTGAAGAACTTATTAACCGTGCCATTTTAAACGCCGAAATTGAAAAACAAAACATTACTGTTACAAGCGCCGAAATTGATAATTTAATATCCTCCAAAGCACGCGAACAGGGTATGACAGTAGATCAGCTTAAAAAGAAATTTGATGAAGCAGGAATTAAATTTGAGTTGTATCGCGAACGCGCCGAAGAAGACATTAAGCGCCAGCAATTTATGCAAAAAGTTATTATGCCCAAGGTAAAAGTTTCGGATTACGATTTGGAACAATACTACAAAGCTCACTCTTCCTATTTTATGGGCTATGGACAAATCCGCTTTTTAGAAATGTTTTTAACGCCCATGACAGTTCCAGCCGGAAAAGTTTTTAATACTTTTGTACAAGAAACAGCCTTAAGCCTTCAAAAAGGCGCAAGCTGGAGCGAGCTTGCTAAAAAATATTCTCAAGGTGCTTTTGCCTCTAAGGGCGGCGACTCTGGACTGGTAGATACAGCCACTTTAAAACCAGGCTTGCTTCAAATTTTAACGCGTTTACCGCAGGGAAAAATTTCGGACCCCATTCCTATGAGTGGTAACGGTGTTTTTATTTTTAAAGTATTAGAAAAAGGCAAACCCACTATTTTGCCCTTTTTGCAGGTAAAAGAAGCCGTTCGCGATATGTATTTTAACGGACGTGTAGAAATTGAACTTCAAAAATATTTGGCCCAAACCAAATCGTATCATTTTGTAAACATTAAAGCGCCGTGAAAAAATCAAAACCCGTGATCGCTATCTCTTTGGGCGATCCCTTAGGGATCGGCTGGGAGATTACGCAAAAAGCTTTAAAAGATCCTGCTATTAAAAAGTTAGCGCGGTTTGAAATTTTTGGAACACCCTTCAATAAAATAATATCGCTCAGAAAAGCAGGAGAATTAAGTGCACAAGCGCTTGATCAAGCCACACAAGCGGTGATGATGGGTGAATGCGATGCCTTGGTAACAGCACCGGTTAGTAAAACGCATTTGAAACTCGCAGGTTTTCCTTTCCCAGGGCAGACAGAATATTTAGCAGACGTTACAGAAACAAAAAACTCGGCCATGATGCTGGCCTCACCGCAACTTAAGGTGGTGCTGGTAACGATCCACGTGCCGCTAGCAAAAGTTCCCGCGCTGATTACCCCCAAAAAGATTTTAGAAAAAATTATTCTTACACATGCATCGCTCAAAAAAGATTTTGGAATTAAAAAACCAAAAATTGCGGTGTGCGGTTTAAACCCTCACGCAGGTGAAGGCGGCATGTTTGGCAATGAAGAAAAATTTAAAATTATTCCGGCGATAAAATCTGCACAAAAAAAGAAAATTGTAGCAGTTGGCCCACTACCCCCTGATACTGTTTTTCATGAAGCTAAAAAGGTTAAATACGATGCAGTAGTGTGCATGTATCACGACCAGGGTTTGATTGCGCTTAAAACTTTGGATTTTGACCGCGGAGTTAATTTAACGATGGGCCTCCCCATTATCCGAACATCCCCCGACCACGGCCCAGCCTTTGATATTGCGGGAAAAAATAAAGCTAATGCCAGCGCGTTTAAAGAAGCCATAAAAACTGCGGTGACCCTTTGGAAAAACCGATTAAAAAGTTAAAATATTGAAAATACTTATGTTTTTTAGCTTGTATAGAGTACATAGTATACACTATACTATATACTATGTACTCCTCCACCAAAGAGCTGATTCTTTCGCTACTCAAGGAAAAAAAAGAAATCCGCCCTCATGAATTGATTCAAACCTTGAGTCTCACACCGGCCGCCATTCATCGACACCTGGTAAAACTCACACAAGATGGACGCATCGAAAAAATAGGAAAGGCACCACTAGTTTACTACCGCCTCAAAGAACAAAAAATTATTTATGCTCCCAACACTATTTTGCATGCAGATGAAATTCAAACGATTGAAGATAATTATTTATATATTTCACCCCAAGGAAAATTTTTAAAAGGTATGGAAGGTTTTTATACTTGGGCCAAACAAACTAAACAGGATAAAAATTTTGAAAAACTGGCTCATGCTTATTTAGCCATTCTCAAAACCGCTAAAAATTTAGATTATGCTGTTATTGGAAAAGAAAAAGGTTTTGAAATTATAAAACAAAACTAACCAAAGGATCGGCCACAGGGTCTACCGTTTCAAAGGCAGCACTATGGGACGTGAGTGTATCTACCAAAATCCATTCTTTCTTTTGTTTCTCAAAAACTTTTAATTCCATGGTAGCCATCATGCTGGAATGACAAAAACGTTTTTCGCCGTTAGGACCTTCATAATTTACGCCGATGATATCGGGCGTATTGCGTTTGATGGTGCCTACAAACTTATAGCCGCTGGCTATCGCCTCAAACTGCCACACCAATAAATTATGCGTGCTCTTATTTTTTAACCAACGCCACATGCCGGTTGCTTTGTATTCGTTATTTTTCCATATAAAATAAAAAAGATGCGCTTTTAATCTAAATGGACCCAACTTAATAACCGCCGAAAGGCCTTCAAAAACAGCAGAGGCATCTTCGTGAAATTGATTACAATTACCCCAAGCCCAATTTTGTGCATACGCTGTACCCCATAAATGCGCCTGATGGGCTTCCAGGCGTTCAAAAGCAATACGCTCTTCGTTTACCGTGATACTGCCCGAAACAAAGGTAGACAGGCGTGGCTCTAAAAATTTTGTTTTGGGAAAAGGCAGTGTGTATAAAAAATTGTGAGGATACAAGGTAAGAGCTTCGGTAGGATCTTCAAAATGCAAATCCCATTCTATTTTTTTTCCATCTTCCTCAATAACACCATAGGTTTTATCTACCGAAAGATGATTTTGTAAAATTTGAATAAAGTGATCTTGATGAAAAATATCTACTTCATAGAGCGAATACGTTTTTTTAAGAGCCACCACACCCAACTGTGGATCGCTCACTATTCCCCAAAGGCTTGCCGTAGGGGCTTCTTCAGGGTTTTTAGGCGCTAAAACCGTATACCGCGCCCAAAACGAAAAACGACGCTGTGTGTCAACCAATTTGAGATAATAAACTTCATAAAAGGGCCGAATGGACCCATCCCAGCGCAAACGATTGGCAGCTTTAAGAGAATCGAACATATAAAATTAAAGTATGCTATGATTGTATAGGATGTTAAACAGGATGAAAACCTATTATTTAATCCTGCTCTTATCCGTGCCAGCTGCGGCTCAGGAGACATACCGCTTGGCACATGTTACCGCCCCACCACTCACTCGTTTTTATATTGGAATAAACGAACTTAAAACTAAATACGAAAATTCTGTTTACTATCTCTATCTCCCACAACACATCACTTACCCTTTTACACTTAAACTAGAAGGTCCGTTAGGAGGGTTTGTACTTTACCCCTTAGAAAAGCCGGACGACTTCAACAATATTCATCTGCGCGAAGATATAATTTTGGATAAAAACTCAAGGCCACAATCGCTAACAGCATTACCGCAGCTGTGCCCTCGTTTATACAGTAGACACAATAACTTTTTTTATAACGCTAAAGACGATATTTTAAACCATGTGCCATCCATTCAATTGGTTGATCGAGATGCTTTAGAAAATGATCAATATAAAACAGGAAGCGAAATGGATGGCAAAAATGTACTGCTGCTTAAAAAAGTAACTATCACCTACGATTACGAAGATTCTAAGATTATCGATAGCATTGGCGTTCATCCCCTCACCGGTAAAACGCAGGTAATTCATGAGGGCGAAGGTGGATTTTATGCCAATATTCACTATGCCATTATCCCTTATAATAAAAAGGTTTTCAGTTATGACAAACAACTGCTCATGCACATGGCACAAGGAACACTCTCCGATATCAATAAAAACGAATACCGCCCCACTCTGCGCACGCACTCATTTATACCAGGACCTTTTTTATCCAAAGATAATAGTCTGTACAGCATGTGCGAATGGGGCGACACGGCTTATCAAGCACCCAAACAGGAACTCTTTTACAATAAAATGGCACTTTGGGATTGGGATTACTCGGTAGAAAATGCAGATCATGTACTCATGATTGTGTGGGAGGGCGACGAAGAAGAGTGGCTTATTAAAAAAGAATTGATTGATCCCTTTTTTATTACCGATGATGTGATTGGTATTTTTGAACTTAAAAAAGAAGAATTAAAAAATGAAAAAATATTTAAAAACCCACGTGGAAATTTTGAGATGGTACTTATAAATGGCGATTTTTAAGTGTAGCTTGAAATAAAAGTAAAGTCATTACTGCTTGCACCAAAAGTGCAGCGTTAGCATTGTGCAATACAGCAATAGGCAACCTTAGGTTAAACACCACGTTAGAAATACCCAATAAAATTTGTACAATAAGAAGAACTAAAATAACCCAACCTAATTTTTTAAATATAAAGCCCTGCCTTATATTAAGAATGGCCGTTAAACTTAATAATAAAAATACCACTAAGGCTCCCATACGGTGTGTCATGTGCACGGCTGTGCGGGCAGGTACCCCCATCACACCATATTCATAATTAGCACCAAAGTGCATAGGCAATAAAAAGCCTTCTTTAAAATCCATTTCCGGCACAAAACGACCCTGGCAGGTAGGAAAATCGGGGCATGCAAGTGCAGCATAATTAGCAGATGTCCAACCACCCAACACAACTTGAATATCTAAAGCAATAGACGCCACAAGCGTTAAAACAAACAGCCCGCGCGAGATATTCCCCTGAACTTGCCATTCCATACGCCGGTAAACCAATACGGTGGCAAGCGTTAGCACCGTGATACCGCCCGTTAAATGCGACATCACAATAAGCGGATGCAGTTTAAGCGTAACCGTCCACATTCCCAACAAAGCCTGAAACAACACAACTGCAAATATAATAAGCGATAAGCGTCTGTTTTTTTTGTTGGTGATAGATAAAATAAGATTAACTATGATAAGCAGCCCTAAACTTCCCGCCACATACCGGTGAATCATTTCGGCCCAGGCTTTTTCGGGCTCCAAAGCTTTATGATTTGGGTCTTGTTGGTAGGACAAAGGCCCTTTGCCAATAGCATCGGACGACTGAGGAACAAACAAGTGCCCATAGCAACCGGGCCAGTCGGGACAACCAAGGCCCGCATTTTTTAAACGCGTGGTGGCTCCCAGTACCACAACCACAAAGGCTAAAAGAAAAATAAGAATAGAAAGCAAACGCATAAAGGCCTTACAATTGATAAAGCATCACATATACCACAAGCCCTGTAAACGAAACATAGAGCCATGTCGGGTACAACCACCGCACTACGCGCCTGTGCTTATCAAGCTGTTTTTTAAAAGCATGTTTTAAAGCAATCACAATAAAAGGCAAAATAAAGGCGGCCAAAATAACGTGCGGGATTAAAATCACAAAATACAAAATACGGGTCCAATTGTGATATGGATACGGCACCGAACCTACCTGATAATGGTGCATAAGATAAAAAACCAAAAAAAACGTGGAGCTTAAAACGGCCAAAAGCATCAACGTACGATGCAAGGCCTGACGACCGGCTTTTATAGCAAAGCGGCCGGCTACTAATAAAATAAAACTGATACCATTAAGTGTGGCAATAATTTCGGGTAAAATCGAAGTATGGGGGTTCATTAAGAATCCATTTTCCTGTACTTGTACCAAACCCACCCAAAAAGGCCTCCCATAAAACCAAGAGGAAGAAGGCTTAAAAAAACCGTACTGATACGAAAAGCATTAAGAGTGCCTCCCTTTTCGGAAAAACACACAGGGCAGGCATAGGTAATTCCGCTTAACAGCAGGCCAAGGATCAAAACAAAAGTAAAAAATCTTTTATTCATTTTAAAAATAAACCAACGAGTACAGTACCGGCCAAACACCTACTACAAACAACCATAATGCCAAAGTAGAAGCAAATGCATTTTTATGAAGCTTATTTAAAATAAGCCGGCGGTACATAACGCCTAATAACACTAAAGCCACCAAAACATGCAAGGCATGTGCCCCCACAATTAAATAAAAAAAACTGCCGTACACACCCGAGCTCATAGTTAAACCAAACTGAATCAGTTTAATCCATTCCACACCCTGCAATAAAAAAAAGACACTGCCGCAAATAGCTGTAATCAGATACATTTTTTTTACACGACTGATACTTGCCCCTTGAACAAACAATCGATAGGCGTAAATAAAAAGAGGAGCACTCACCATAAGAAAAAATGAATTAAATGCCGTTGTTGTTACCGGTAAACGTGGTTGACCCAAAGGTGGCCAGTTAAGAGCGCCCGATTTAATAATAATAAATGCGCTAATAAATGACGCAAAAATCATCATTTCGGTAAGAATAAAAACCAGCATGCCCAAAACCTGATTGGATATCGGTGGATTTTTAGTGTGAGCCAGAGAGTTCATAAAAACACTCTTTTACTTTCAGTGGCTTAATGGTGCCCATGGCCATTGATAGATTCGTGGGAAATCTCGGGACGTATACCCTTCCAGTTTCTGCCCTCCCACTTCATAATATCGGGAGCAATAGCAAAAAAGAAAAAGATCATAAGAGCCAAACAAGTAAGAATGAAATAATTGATGTATTTCTTTTCAAATTTAAGATGCATGAAATTGGCTGCCACCATATAGGCTTTAACAATGGCAATACCAAAAGCAGTAATAAGGGTTAAGGCTTTAATGCCAATCATGGGGCCAAGCACGCTGATGGCCAATAAAACTAAAAGGGTAATATAAACCTTTTTATAGTTTGGATGTTCGTGATGCTCGGCTGTGTGATTTTCGCTTGCATGATTATTAGACATGATAACTCCTTATTTTGCAATGTAGAGCAGCGGGAACAGAAAAATCCACACTAAATCCACAAAATGCCAGTAAATACCAATACATTCTACACGATGAAGGTTTTGGTTCTTTTTGGCATCCTGGCCAACAATATACATAATCACCATACCCGCTAACACGTGCAAGCCGTGTAAGCCTGTAGCGGTAAAATAAAACGACCAAAAAACACCTGTTGATATGGTAAAACCATGATGAAATTTTGTGGTGTACTCAAAAGCTTTAACACACATAAACACAAAACCGCCACCAATAGTGTACAAAAGATATTTGTAAGCATCGGCACCACGCTTTTCTTCGGCAGCTTTGTGAGCAAGCACCACAAAATAGCTGGAAGTTAAGAGCACAAAAGTATTAAAAGCACCGGCCCAGGTTTGAGTATGACTAGCGGCATCAGCCCAATCTTCGTGTCTTAAACGAAACAACAAATAACTTACAAGTAAACCGCCAAAGATAACTATTTCGGACGCAATAACCAGCCAGGTTGCAAGCTTGGCTGTTTTAATGCCGGTTGCCGATCTTAAATTTGCTATAGGTACTCCGTGTGACATAAACGTTCCTTATGAAAGTTAATTCGGTTGATTTTGCGGCCAATAATCTTGGTCACGGCCCGGCACACCAAATTCGTAAGGCCCACGATATACTTCGGGCAATTCGGCAAAATTACCGTGGGGAGGAGGCGACGGGGCCTGCCATTCCAGCGTATTGGCTTTCCAGGGATTAGCCGGAGCCTTTTCACCCTTAATTAAACTACGAATAAAGTTGTAAAAAAACACAGCCTGAAACGCGAGCATAACCAATAACGACACCGTTGCTAATTTGCGCAAATCAAATAAACCCACTGTGTTTAAGTCGGGAAAATTTTGGTAGTTGTAAATACGACGATGTTCACCAGCCATACCCAAAAAGAAAAGTGGAATAAAAATAAAATTGAATGAAATAATAGTGCCCCAAAAGTGAATTTTACCCAAAGTATCACACATCATTTTGCCAAACATTTTGGGGAACCAATAATAAATACCGGTAAAAAGACCAATGATGGCAATAGGCACGAAAGTATAATGAAAGTGAGCCACCACAAAGTAGGTATCATGGAAATAAATATCCATGCCCGACGAGCCAAGATAAATTCCGGTAACACCACCAATAATAAATTCGGCCACAAAAGCTAAAGCAAACAACATAGGGGTTTTAAGTTCGATGGATCCGCCATACAGGGTGGCAATCATCAAAAAACAAATTTCGGCAATAGGTACCGAAATAAGCAAAGTGGTTACGGTAAAAATATTGGCCATGCGTGGATCAATGCCTGCTACAAACTGGTGATGCGCCCATACTACAAAGCTTAAAATTCCGGTAAAAAAGGTGGAGTATAAAAAAGTTTTATAACCAAACAATTTTTTGCGTGAAAAAGTGGTCATCACTTCTACCACCATACCCATAGTGGGCAACAAAACCACATAAACTTCGGGGTGGCCAAAGAACCAGAAAAGATGTTGCCACAAAAGCGGATCCCCACCCTTGGCCGCGTCGTAAAACGCAGTACCAATCAATTGATCAAACAACAACATAGCCGCTCCGGCTATAAGCGGACCTACGGAAGCCATAAACAAAATACTAGCAATCACAATCATCCACACTACCATGGGAATATCGTACATCTTCATTCCTTTAGCGCGTGAGTTCATGAGAGTTGTAATAAAATTGATACCACCAATTAAAAAAGCTACAAATTCAAGAGCAACAGCAATAAGCCATAAAGGCGCACCCATGGGAGTTAAATTGTATTCAGCTTTGGCAGACAAAGGCGGATACGCTGTCCAAGCGCCACCAAAACCGCCATTTTTTACAAAAAAGGAAATGATCAGTATAATGGCACTGAGTAAAAAGATTTGATAGGAAAGACGATTAAGACGTGGGAACACCATATCGTCGCAACCAATCATGAGCGGAATTAAATAGTTGCCAAAAGCAGCAATAAGAACGGGCATGGCAAACCAAAAAATCATCACGGCACCGTGATTGGTAACCAGGGCATTGTAACCACTTTCGGTTACTACACCAAATCCGGGAACCGAAATTCCCGGGAAAGCCAGCTGCATACGAAACGCGTAAACCAAAAACCCACCAATTAAACCCATAAACATGCCAGTAAATAAATACTGCATACCGATAATTTTATGGTCGGTGGAAAAAAGATATTTCTTAAAAAAACTTTCGTGATGATGTTCGTTGGAATGAGACATATTGTTGTCCTTATGGATTTAACCCCAATTTAGCACTGCCCTGTGAAGAATGATTATCAACCCATTTTTGGTGGTCTTCTTCGCTTTCAATAAAAATTCTGCCTCCCATGAGACCATGACCCACGCCACAAATTTCGGCACAGGTAATATCATACTCACCTGTTTCAAGAGCTTTAAACCAACCCACAATTTCTCGCCCAGGAACCGCATCTTGCTTAAGGCGAAATACCGGTACAAAAAAACTATGAAGCACGTCTTTTGTTGTAAGTAAAAAATGATAGGTTTTATTCACTTGTACATGAAGCTCATCAATAGTGGTGATATCATCGGGAGTATCCAGTTTGCCGTCTTTACCCGCATCAACAAAGGTCCAGGCCCATTGCTGACCAATCACTTTAATAGTAGCATCGGCCGGGGGAAGTTCTTGCTTTACATGATACCAAACTTTAACGGCGGCCAGCACAATAACAATATCGCAAACAAGTAAAAGCTTGTGTGCCCAAGCAATAGGTTTTTTCTCCTGTTTGCTATCACCAGAAATATAAACCGAAGGAACTCCGGGCTTACGACGGTATTTTAGGATGAAGTAAAAAAAAAGTCCCTGCCCTAAGAAAAACCAAAAACCCATAACATACGTAATGAGATCAAACAGTTGATCGGATTGGGCACTATAGGAGGAAATACCGGGAAGAAAGTGTTGTAACATAAATTACTCCAAATAAACTAGAAAACAAAAATCAGAACAGCGCCTACATAGGCAGCAAGCAGCCCTAGTGTAAAATAAAAAAAGTACTTTGCTTCTCCTTCAGGTGTCACATTGTCGTTATCTGCCATAACTTCCTCTGTTTACTGTAATGATTGAATATAAGCAGCCACGTCTTTTATCATATCGTCCGTTGCTAAACTTGCCGCCATACCACGCATGGTAGCCCCGTTTGTATCACGAGAATCTGTACCACGAATTCCTTTTTGAAAATTATGAATTTGCGTCATGATGTACCAATCGGGCAAATACTTAAGCATGGGAGCATTCATCGCTTTTGATCCTTTTGCATCAGCTCCATGGCATGACATACAGGTGTTGTAGGTAATCTTTCCTTTTTCTTTATCACCACCTAAAGTATTTTCGGTTTTAGTGTTAGGAAGACTTGCCACGTAATGCGCTACGTTTATAACATCTTCTTCTGTTTGTAACATACGCGACATAGGACGCATTTTAAGACCATTCACGTCGTCGGGGTGAGCCCCTCTTACACCTGTTTGAAAGTTTTTAAGCTGACGCATTAAATAATCAACATCCTGGCCTGCAATTTGAGGCGCTGTAGCAAGCTTTGTTCCTTCGCCATTATCACCGTGGCAAATCGTGCACGATTCAAACAAAACTTTTCCTCGTTTTAAATCGGCCTGAACAGGGGCTTGTGCTACAGGAGTGGCGGCCGCCTTTTTCTCTTCTTCCATTTGCTTGGCCAGCAATTTGTAATCGAGCGTTTTTACGTTACCGTCAGTCGACATACGTTCAATAATATAATCAATTGGTAACTCTGGAGCTTTATTACTATTAAAATTAGCTAAAGGTTTTAAGTCGGGACCAAGACCAATTTTGGATAAAGTATCAGGAGTATCCTTTTCGCGATTGGGCGACAAACTTAACACAAAATGAATGGCCGCCAAACGATCGGATACTGACAAAGCGGCAAACGAAGGCATACTGCCCATACCATTGGTCACAGTATAAAAAGTGGCCGAAGGGCTAGAACCTTGCTTAAATTTTTCTGCGGTAAAATTGCGCGGCTTAGGATTAAATGCTGCAGCCGCCGGGCCGTCACCTTTTCCTTCAGAACCGTGACATGTCATACAATTAGACATAAACACAGTTTTACCTTTGGCAATTTGATCGGGAGTGGACGTGATATTTTGCGAAATTTCCTGCAAATCATCGGCATGCACAAAGCTTGGCATTATCAAGCCGCACATCAAAATTGCTACACTCAACACTAATTGTTTACTTTGTTTCTTTTCCATACAAAAAAAGCCAAATTAAAAAGTAAAAAAGCACCTACTAATTTTAAAAGTCTTGGGCCATGTGGCCTATACTGCCTCGTTAAATCATCGTACCGGTAAAAATAGGAACTCACTTTGTGAGCCAATTCACCAGCTCCGGCTTCAATTAACGCAAGCTTTAAATCTTGCGCTCTGTAATGACTCCCAAAAAGGGTTCTTTTTAAGTCACCTTTGGACGACACCACAAAAATTCCGGCACCATGCACATACTCATCGCCTAAGCGTTGGTAATGAAATCCTAACGCCTGGGTTAGCGATTTAATACTAGCGTCA
Organism: bacterium; assembly: GCA_019695305.1. Taxonomy (NCBI): domain Bacteria; species bacterium. The sequence continues at coordinate 265,269 of JAIBAG010000001.1, read as the reverse complement.
TCACCCGTTAAAAAATACCAATCATGCGGGCTGAAGGATGACTCCTTCACATAGGCTTCTTTTTTAACAGCAGCTATTTGTGGGGTTTCCTCTGGATTAATACTAAAAGTTACAATTTTAAATTCACCCTTAAAATCGTCTTTTAATTCCTTTAACCCATCTAACAAACCATTAAGCACCACTGTGCACAAACTAGGACAACCGTAATATACCGGCGTCAGAATAACAGGCTTACCCTCGTTTAAAATTGTTTTAAGATGAACCTGGTTTCCCATCTCATCTTTAAAACCAACATCTGGAAGCCTGCTTCCCACCTGGTTTGTAATCACCATTGCTTGCGGATCTATATCCGCAGCCCAGCTTACAACGCTTATTAAAATCAAAGAGCAAACAACAACAAACTTCATTGATGGTGGTGTAGTGCGTCTTCCATCCGAGGATCGCGGTACGCCACCGGCGACACACGGGACAGACGGAAACCCACCGACAACACAAATAATCCTAAAAATCCCAAAAAGAGACCCACTTCATAAAAACCAAAAACTGGAATTTTATAAAAAGTGGGGTACACCAACCAGTAAATATCAATCCATTGAAAAATTAAATACCAGATGGCTGTACACATAAGAAATATTTCGTTTCTCTTTTGTTTGCGGCCAATAAATAACAAGAAAGGCAAACCAAAATGACCCACCATGAGAATTCGCGAAATACAAAGCCAGCTAATACTGCCTTCGGTTACAATACGGTTTAAATAAAAGAAATTTTCTTCGGGTAAATTACCATACCAAATCAGCATGAATTGTGAAAAACCGGTATAAGCCCAAAATACCATGAAAGCAAACATGAGCTTGCCAATATCGTGCAAGTGGTTTTCGTTAACAAAACCAGCTAAAATTCCTTTGCGTTTTAAACGCAATACCCACAAAGCCAGCATAGCCAGAGTAGATGAAAAAAGTCCGGCCCAACAATAAACACCAAAAATTGTGCTAAACCAATGAGGTGAAAGAGACATGATGAGATCTACTGTTACAAAGGTAAAACCCCAACCAAAAAGAAACAAAAACAACGGCGCCATTTTGGTGTTTTTTAAGGTTAACGCTGCATCACCCGTTTCATCTTGCTTGAGTGAATTACAGATCATTTTGTAACCCAAAGTAAAACACACCCCAAACAAAAACAGAGCACGGATAATAAAAAATGGTTTATTGAGATAAGCTGATTTACCCTGAAGTAAATGATCATGAGCCACTACATCGGCATGCATCCATTCAAATAAATGGCCCGAACCCGCGAGCAACACAAAAAACAACACAAGTGCCACCGGCAAATAAGCACTAAACACTTCGGCTATACGGCGCACCGTCACACTCCAGTAAGATCCGGTAATGTGCTGCAAAGCTGTAAAAAAGAGCCCGCCCAAACCTAAACATAACCAGTAAAAATACTGATGTAAAAACCCGGTCCAAGCGCGCTGTTCATCTATTTTTAACGTGTGCAAAAACGACACTACACCAACCACCACAAAAGCCAGCATTAAACCAGCAAGGGCTTTTGGCATTTCATATTTTCGGGGAGCGGCATTCATACAATTCCTTACTTAAGCATGCTGTTAAAAATTTCTACGTCTTCGGCACTGGGTTTAACCGAGCGCTGCAGAGCCCGTATATAAAGAGCTGTTGCCCATCTTTCTTTCTCTAAAGTTTGAGAGGCATATGAGGGCATCAAATTTTGTCCACGTGTCATGATATGAAACAAACGCCCATCGGATAAACCGCGTACCTTATCGGATTGAAGAGACGGCGGCATGGGAAATTTGGGAACAATATAACCATCACCCTTGCCACGAGAACCATGACACACAATACAATAGGTATTAAAAGTTTTTTTGCCTAATAAAAGATTTTCTTTGGTCATGGCCAGAGGGTTTTGCAAACTATTAGCCATATCCCCTTCTTCTTTAGAATAAGGATAAGCTTTGTAGCCTACCGGTACCGTGCCTTCGGGAGCAGCTCGATACGGTTCTTCTTGTGCCTTAATATGCCATTGATCCATCATATCGGGCATATATTCAAAAGTAGTGCGATTACCACCAGCACCTGCACAAGCGCTTAACACCACCGCTATAACCATCACCAGAATGTATTGATAAAAACGTTTCATAAATTACTAACAAATCCTTAATTTAAAAAATACTACCGCTTGTTTGCACTAACATTTGTTAGTGGCCAATTTTTTTAATGTCCACCACGTGGCATTCTTTAAAAGCGTTGCTTAATTTATCTTCGTTAAACTTGGGGTCGGCATCTTCAATCATAAGACCAAAGTGATCGTTGGTAAGTCTAACATCTAAAACCGGCTTACTAAAACAAGGTAACTTCATCACACCAAAAAGTGTTAATACGGTCAGCACACCGCCAATTAAAATACCACCTTCAAAAGTAATTGGAATAAAAGCTGGCCAGGAAATAAAAGGCTTACCACCAATATTAAGCGGCCAATCAAAAGCTGAGGTCCAAGTTTCAAAAGTAAAAGCAAGTGTTGCGCCCGTTAAGCCATATACCAACGTTGCCCATGGAATCCACGAGCGCTTAAGTCCCATGGCATCTTCAATGCCGTGTATGGGAAAAGGCGTAAAGGCATCCATTTTGGTAATGCCCATAGCGCGTACTTTTTTAATAGCATCAAGCAATTGATGCTGATCGTTAAAAACGGCCAAAATTCCTTTTTCCTTAGTAGCCATAACTAGTGATGCTTTCCTTTGGTTTCCATCACCATTTTCACTTCAAACATACAAATGGTGGGTAATACCCGGCAAAAGAGTAAAAATAACGTAAAGAAAAAACCAAAACTCATAATGGTGATTCCCCAATCGGTTAATGTGGGGATGTAATAATCCCAGCTTGAGGGCAAATAATCGCGATGGAGTGAGGTGATAATAATTACAAAACGCTCAAACCACATACCAATATTAACAATGAGAGATGCCACAAACATAACCGGGATAGAGCGACGTAAATTTTTAAACCAGAAAATTTGCGGAGTAATCACGTTACAAGTCATCATAATCCAGTACGACCACGCATAAGGACCGGTTGCACGGTTAATAAACGCGAATCGTTCATACATGCTACCCGAATACCAAGCGATAAAAAATTCCATAATGTAGGCGTAGCCTACAATAGTGCCGGTAAGGAGAATAATTTTATTCATATTCTCCAAATGACCTACCGTAATAAAATCTTTTAAGTTAAATACTTCGCGCACAATGCATAAGAGAGTAACCACCATAGCAAAGCCAGAAAACACAGCGCCAGCAACGAAATAAGGAGGAAAAATGGTGGTATGCCAACCAGGCAAAATGGCAACAGCGAAATCGAAAGATACGATGGAGTGCACCGAGAGCACGAGAGGAGTAGAAAGACCCGCTAAGATTAAATAAACCATTTCATAATGGTTCCAATGCTTGGCCGAACCTCTCCAGCCAAAGGAAAGAACCGTATAAACAATTTTACGAATGGTGTTTTTAGCTCGATCACGCACCGAAGCAATATCGGGAATAAGACCAATGTACCAGAATAGAAGCGAAATTGTGAAATAAGTTGATACCGCCCACACGTCCCACTCAAGCGGTGAACGAAAATTGACCCATAATTGTCGCTGATTAGGATAAGGGAACAAATAAAAAGCGGCATACCAGGGACGACCGGTGTGAAGAATAGGAAACATACCGGCGGTCATCACAGCAAAAATTGTCATAGCTTCAGCCGAACGATTGATAGCAGTTCTCCATTTTTGACGGAACAAAAAGAGAATAGCCGAAATAAGAGTACCTGCGTGACCAATACCAATCCAAAACACGAAATTGGTAATAAATGTTCCCCAAGCTACAGGATGGTTAATACCCAATACGCCCAAACCCTGTTTGAACATATTGATCACAAGAAAAGTACCAATAGCCAAAGCCACTTGCGCCACCAAAAAACAGGCCCACCATTTAATAGATGGAAAGCGTTCCAAAGGCGCACACACACGATCGTTCACATCAGCATACACGCGACCCGGAGCAACAAGAGGTTCTTTAATAATTTTATTATTTACTATTTCCATCTCTTAACCTTTCCGCCAGAGGCGGATCAGCCTCAGGCTGACACTTTATTTCTAACTTTAGCCAAATACGTCACTTGTGATTTCACATTGGTTTCTTCCAGCACATGATACCCGCGTGGCAACTTCTTAATTTTGGAAACCTTACTATCGGGATCGTTGGTATTACCAAACACAATCGCATCGGTAGGACAGGTTTGCTGACAGGCGGTTTTAATTTCGCCGTCTTTCACCAAACGGTTTTCATACTTGGCATTCCACTTGGCTTCATGAATGCGCTGGATACAAAAAGTACATTTTTCCATCACCCCTTGTTCGCGCACGGTTACTTCGGGGTTAAACTGATATGAACGCGGTTTTTCAACTACATCGTGATAACCAAAATAATTAAAACGACGCACTTTATACGGACAGTTATTGGCACAATAACGCGTACCCACACAGCGGTTGTACACCATGGTATTTAAACCTTCTTCGTCGTGCACTGTAGCAATAACCGGACATACCGTTTCGCAAGGAGCATTTTCGCAATGCTGGCACAGCATAGGCTGATACGACACATCTGGATTTTTATCGGGATCGCCAACATAATAACGGTCAACACGAATCCAGTGCATCTCACGACCCACAATAACCTGTTCGCGACCTACTGTAGGAATATTGTTTTCAGATTGGCAGCCAATCATACACGCATTACAACCGGTACACACACTCATGTCGATGGCCATACCCCAGCGGTAACCTTTATATTCGTGTACAGGCCACAAAGTTAAATCTTCGGCTTCATGACCCTCGTTAGAGGCCTCGGGGTTTTTAGCAAATTCTTCCAAGGTGGTTTCGCGCACAATATCGCGACCTTCCATAGTATGATGACCTTGCGTAATGGCTAATTGATGATTAACTCCCGTTTTAATAACACTCTCTAAAACCAAACCACCCCAAGCCAAATTACCGTCTACAACCTGTTGAAAAGGATAAGCATCAAAACCAACACCCGTTCCCACCTTACCCGATACTTTGCGACCATAACCTACAGCAAGCGACAAAGTTTGCGGATGCATTTTGGGCTGAATATGCACCGGGAATTCACCCGACACACCGGCAGCACTAATAGCCACCACATCTCCTTCGGCCAAACGTAAATCGCGGGCCGCTTGAGGAGCCATAGAAATATAGTTATCCCACGTTACTTTTGAAATGGGATCTGGCATTTCCTGCAACCAAGAGTTGTTCACATCTTGACTGTCGCTGATGGCACGCGAAGGGCAGAGCGAAAGAATAAATTTATTTGAAACCGTGCCCAGGTTAGCCGGCACAACAGCCAGAGCAGAAGAATTAAAAGAACGCGAAGCACTGCCACCTTCTTTTTGCACAAAACCTTTTTGCAAGACTTCATCCCACGAAGTTCCACCTAAAATAGAATCATTCCAGGTTGCTTTTAAGGATGTATAGTAAGTTTGCGTGTTACCAGAAAGCACCAACAACATTTCACCCAAAGAACGCGTGCTATATAAAGGACTGATGGTAGGCTGAATAATACTATAAAGACCATTACGTGGGTTAGCATCACCCCAAGTTTCAAAAGCATGCGATTCGGCCACAACATAATCGGAAATTTTAGCCGTTTCATCTAACACTTTGGCAAAACTAACAGTTAACGGAACCTTAGAAAGCGCGTCAGCAAATTTTAACGAAGCCGGTAACGAGAAAACAGGGTTGATACCTTGAATAATAAGAGCGCCAACATTACCAGCCTTCATGTCACTTACCAATTGAGTAAGAGCACCAAAACCGCTGGAAACTTCATTTGAGCCACGGCCAAAATCCACGGTAATACCATCGTTACCTAAAGCCGAGTTAATAAAATTAACAACCGTTTGTAATGCTACTGCATGAGCGCCACGAACCGTACCACCCAATACTAAACTTTTACCGCGATTTTTAAGAAGGGTATCGGCAATATCTTCAAGGGCCTTGGCCGAAACACCGGTCAGACCAGATACTTTTTCGGCATTGTAAGCAGCAATAACAGAGGGAACGCCACCCGATTTTTTACCAACAAGATTAGCCACACCCAAAGCTACTACAAGTTCGTCTCCAGGCTTTACAGCGTGGTGCACATCGGCATTAGTACCCGTTAGTGAAAGAACCGATTCCACAACTGTCAGTTGCGACATCTCAGGCTTTTCGGCTAATTTACGATTTTTAGAGAATTTTTTAGAAAATTCTACAGGCGATACATAAGTCCCTAAAAAGTCGGCACCAAAACTTACTACGGCATCCGCTTTATCAAATGCATAGTGCGGGATCATTTTTTCACCATAAGAAGCGTCGTTAGCAAGCGATACTTCTTCGGGATGAGCCGCATCAAACATAACATGCTGGCTACCAGGATAGGCCGATAAAAAGTCACGAATAATTTTAAGTGTAGTAGGACTGGTAATAAGCCCGGTTAAAAGCACTAATTTTTTATTACCCTGACGAAGAGCATTAAACTTATTTTTAAGCGAATCATCCAACTCGGCCAATGTAAGCTCTTGGCTTAAACCCGTAATATCTTCAATAACAAGAGGCGCCTTTAAACGATCGGGATCATACAAATTTAAAACCGAAGCTTGCCCGCGAGCACACAGCGCCCCTTCATTCATCACATGCTCGGGATTACCTTCTACTTTAATAGGACGACCTTCACGTGTTTTTACCAAAATACCACAACCCGACGAACAAGAATCGCAGGTGGAGGTATAATAGTTAGCAACACCTGGCGTGGTATCAAGCGGACGATTGACGTAGGGAATAATTTTTTCAACAGGACGGCGCGTACAAGCAGCTGTGGCCATAAAAAGACCCGCACCCATCACCTTTAAAAAGTCACGACGTTCAATTTCGGTTACTTTTTGTTCTTGGGGAGGCGCCAAAAATTCGCGGCCAATGCCGTCTTTAAAACTGGAGGTCTCAAAATACTCTTCCAGGCTACCCCAGTGTTTTTTTGAATTTTTGTTCATCTCATTCATATCAATTTTTTAGTTATGACAGGTTGTACAACTGGTAGGCGCTCCCTTGGCGCGGTGACAGTCGATACAAAAACCCATCTGCAAGGTTTTGACCTGTTCAATTTTTGCCATATTGGCCACATCGCCGTGACACTCGGCACAATCCAAACCTTTTTTAATGTGCGGCATGTGGTTAAAATAAACATGGTCGGGTACATCGTGAACTTTTACCCAATCGAAGGGTTTGCCTTCATTATATAATTGATGCAATTTTTTGATGTAAGGAGAATCGGTTTTAACCACACTGTGACAATTCATACACACGTTCATGGCCGGAATAGTAGCAGGACGTCCGTTATCTACATTGGCATGACAATACTGACAGGGAATTTTATTATCGCCCGCATGGCGCTTGTGGCTAAACGGAATAGGCTGCTCGGGAGCATAACCAGTGTTATCACCCACCTTGTAAAGACTGTAGCCTACAAATGCTAATAAACAAAAAACAACAAGCAAAAGAGGAGCTAAAACTTTTTTAGGAATCTCTGGAAGCATTATTTATATGTACGCTTTAAAAATTTAGTAATGATTTGAGGAATAAAAACTGAATCCCCATTCATTTTGTATCGGGGTAATTACCTGTTGATATGTTTTCTGTAAAGTAAAAATTAGTAAAAATTTAAAATAAACGGCTGTTTTTATTATGCGAACCTTTTAAAAAAAACATCCTCACAAAATACCACTTATGTAGTGATATTTAGAAAGAACTAGCCATATAAAAAAAACAGATATATTTGAAAAACATGCATAACGACACAAATAAGGAAAAATTACTCAGAAACTGCCCTCTTTTTAATCATATTTTAGACACTGAACTGCAATTACTGATAAAACATTCAAGCATAAAGCAACTCGATAGGGGCGATTTTTTGTACAAAGCGGGTAATCCTGCAACGCATGCCTATGTTTTACTCATGGGGAGTGCCAAACTCATCCGCCATCATCCCGACGGAAAGGAACGCATTGTTCATATTTTATTGCCCGGTGAAATAGTGGGAGCTGCAGTAGCTTTGCAAGGTGGTATTTATCCTATTAGCACGTCAATTCTTGAACTATCTCAATGCCTTGAAATATCACGGGAGGCATTTCAGAGTTTTTTTATGCCTCATCCCCATATTCGGGAATTACTGATGTCGCAAATGGCCGAACGCTTAAAACAAGCCCACGAAGATCGAGTAAGCACCTTCGATTCGGTAGAAAAACGCATCGTTTACTTTCTGATCGATCTTCTAAACCGCATCAAACTCTCTTTTCCCCAAACAAGCCGGATTACAGTCCCACTCACACGTCAAGATATTGCCGATAGGGTAGGGTCTACCGTTGAAACTGTCATCCGCACCCTCACCCAGCTTGAAAAACAGAATCTCATTCTTACTCAAAACCGCTTAATCGAAATTCCCCATATCAAAAAGCTAGCTCTGGAAACAGGTATAGAGTTTTAACTCACCACCAATTCCCTCATCAATTGCGCTAACCCACGAGCAAATTGATGAATGGAACTAGCCCTAAAGACCTTACCCCCAAATAAATCGTGTGCTTTTTTTTGGCTTGCGTGTGAAAAAGCAAAGGCGCTAAACCCAATGCCGCAAGCCTTTGCCTCATGACTCGCCTTTAACACATCCTCAAAACCATAACGCCCCTCGTATCCATCGTAATCACTTGGTTTGGCATCACTTAAAACCACCAACACCCTCTTTTTGGCACTAACTTTATTTAATAGATGGGTAGCATGCCGAATAGCGGGCCCAATACGGGTATAGCCTTTAGGCCTTAACGCCTGAATGGCCAATAAAATCCGCTTCTCGTTTTCTAAAGACATAACATCATCAAAGGATTTGATAATTTCAAATGAACACTGGTGCCGTGTGTGCGAATAAAAGCTGGCTAATGCATATTGACCCAAGCCCGCTTTTTGCAGACTTAAGGCACTCACCATCAAAGCCTCACGCACTAGCGAAATAATTTCAACATCCCCTAACCATCCTTCGGTTGATTGACTGGTATCGGCCAAAAAAAGAAGAGCAAAATTATTCTCCATTCTTTTCTGTTTAAGATACAAGCGCGGCTCATCCACATTTTTACTCAAACAATCGGCATGATACCGAACCAAACCATCCAGATCGGGCTCTTCGCCTTCTTTTTCATTTTTTTTAAAACGCCGAACATTAGGCGCAATATTCATAGCCACTTGTGTGGCCATTTTTTTAAGTAACGTAATATCGCCTAATTCTGCACGCAGGCCATTTGTTTTATTTTCGTAAACGGTACACCATTCTTTTTTATATATTTTTTTTGATGTCTGCCATTCGGGATATACAAAAGTACATTTGCCTGGCAACAATTCGCTGCTTTTATTGTCGAGCAAAAAACCAGAATCAACATTCACCCGCCCCTGGGCACTTTGATTAGTGAGAATAACCGTATCAAATTCTACTTCTCCTAAAGCATCACTCATATCACCACTATCCGATCCATCCTTATTTTTATTACCTCCCTGATAGTCTTCGGCGGTGTGTACTTTTTCAAAACTGTGCACCAGTGGATTTTCGGGCTCGCTCGATAGCTCCACTTGTTGTGGACGATCTTTAATCGTAATATCGTATCCTCCTTTCTGTGTAGCCTCCCCAAAAGTACTCTCTTCGCCAAGCGTATCAAGCTTCTGCCACACTGGCATTTTTCCAAACAAAAAATCATCACGATTTTTTGGAAACACTCCCTCTACTAACGACGCCCCCATAAGCCGCATATAAAGCGCACCAAATTGTGGCCAATCGGCGGTTAATTTTAAGATAAGATAATTTTTAATATCATCGGGCAACACCACCAAAGCTTGAGGTTTTGAAAATTCATTCCACAAAGAACACGAGAACATAATTCTAAAAAGATAAGCTTCGTAATTTAAAGAAAGTTCGGAATAAAGATTGCACACTTGAGGCAAATAAAAAGTTATGCCATCAAAACTACCTGTTTTAACGCATGGAATAAGGGTAATAGGACGTCCACAAACAATAGAAGAAAAATGAGTTAATCGCTCGTGAACATTTTTAAGATAAACAGCATGTGGAAATTCGTGATTACTTTTTAAGGTTGAAAAAAAATTCCAAACAGAACCAAAAATTTTTTCGTCTAGTGACATACAGGTTAAAAAGTAAGAGACACAATATCGTTTAATGCTGCTAACGCTTCTGGGTCGTCCGTCATAACTTGAGATACAGCAACGGTGGTAGCAAGCCTTGGGGACAATCCTGATACAATAAGCTTGGCGGCATAAACTATAAGTCGGGTTGATACTGTTTCACGAAACTCATAATTTTCGATCGCGCGCATTTTAAGAGCCATTTTGCACAAACGTTTAGCCACATCCTCAGTACAGGCACTTTCGGCCATTACAATTTTTATTTCGGCTTCCAGAATTGGATAATTAAAATTGAGCGCTATAAAACGTTGCCGCGTTGAAGGTTTCATTTCTTTTAACGCACTTTGATAACCCGGATTAAAACTAACAAGGAGCATAAACTCACTTGGCGCCTTCAACACCTCATTTAATCGATCTATATACAATTCGCGACGATGATCGGTGAGTGAGTGAATTAAGACCACCACGTCTTCACGCGCTTCGGCAATTTCATCGAGATATAAAAAGGAACCCGTCTTGATAGCCCGCGTCACAGGGCCATCCTGCCAAACCGTTTCGCCTCCTTTTACTAAATAACGCCCCACTAAATCACTGGCCGAGGTATCTTCGTTACACGCAACCGTAATCAGCGGACGATTGAGTTGATGCGCCATTTTTTCTACAAAGCGTGATTTGCCGCAACCGGTTGGCCCTTTAAGAAGTAACGGTATTTTTTGCCGGTAGGCATGCGTCAACACACTTTCCTCTTCACCCTGGGGCAAATAATAAGGCGACGCCTTAGGCTTTACTAAAGTAAGGTTTTCCATAACGAATAAAGTTAACTACAAACGCACCAATACCTAACGTAAAAAGAGCGGCAGCCAAAACCAAACCTAAAAAGTGCACTTCAATTTCTTTTTGCACCGTTAAAAAATCAAGTCCCATTCTGCGTTCGAGATAAACTTGCGACACACCAGCCACAGCAAAGGCCAGTGTCATGGCAATCATCCCAATATTCGAAGTCCAAAAAGCAAACACATTAAGGCCTGTATCATTTAATTTGCGTCCCGTCATAATGGGAAGCGAGTACGTGATAATCGCAAGTACCAACATGGCATAAGCCCCCCAAAAAGCCATATGACCATGCATAGCTGTTACCAAAGTTCCATGAGTATATAAATTAACCTGCGGCAAGGTGTGCGCAAAACCCAAAAAGCCAGCTCCCACAAACGACATAATGGCACAACCCACGGTCCACAACATGGCCGTTTTGTTATCTTGCGTCTTCCCTCCTTTTTTCATCATGGCCACGGCATAAATAGCCATACCTAAAAAGGCGATGGGCTCGAGTGCACTGAAAATACCTCCCACCATAAGCCAATATTTAGGCGTTCCAATAAAATAATAATGATGCCCCGTTCCCAAAATACCCGACAAAAAGGTGAATCCCACAATCACATAAAGCCACTTTTCAATAATTTCGCGATCAACGCCGGTAAGTTTAATAAGCAGGAATGATAAAATAGAACCCAAAATTAATTCCCACACACCTTCCACCCACAAATGAACCACCCACCATCTCCAGTACGAATCAACTGTTTGGCTGATGGTAGGAATCATGCCCGGCAAATACAAAAGGGCTGCGCACAAAAGCCCAAAAAAGAGAACCATGCTGGTTGTTGTTTTTTTGGGCGACTTCCATAGTGTGGCACCAATTAAAAAAATGAAGAGCAAAACATCCACAACAACCAAATAATCAAGCGGGCGTGGAATTTCTAAAAATTTACGACCTTCCCACCAGTTAAAATGAAACCCAATAACAGCTGTAACACCCACCACCACAAGAGCTACAAGCTGCACATAAGCCAGTTTCTCCGACACAATTTCGGTGTCACATTCTTCGGGGATAATGTAGTAGGCCGACCCCATAAAACCCGCCAGCAACCACATCACAAGGAGATTGGTATGTGTGGCTCGCGCCGCATTAAAGGGTATCCAGCTATGCAACACATCATAACCCATATGGGCAAAACCCATAATAAACCCGTAAAGAAGCTGTAACGACAAAAGTAACATGCACACCGCAAAAAAGTAGTAAGCCACGCGTTGACTTTTAAATTTCATATCCATCCTCCTTAGAGCTTGTTAGTCGGCCTGAACAAAGTTCAGGGAGTTAATTTTTTACTTCCGATAAAAACGCCGCAAGTTCCGTAATTTCTTCATCCGAAAGTGGTAACCTGGGCATTTTGGCATCCGGCTTTACCGACAAGGGATCATGAAGCCAGCGGGTAATCCAAACAATATCGCGGCGCGAACCAACCCCATCAAGTGATGGCCCCACCTGTCCACCCTGACCACCCAAAGAATGACAGGCAACACACATTTGATTAAATATTTGGGGTCGAGTACCGATGGCAGCCACCGAATTTTTATCGTCAGAAACAGGAAGAGCTACTTGTGCCAAATTTGGCTTGGCCGGAAAACCATTGGTATCGATATTTCCGATCCATTTAAAAAACTCGATTAAATCTTTTTTATCCTGCTCCGAAAAATTATACTGCACCATCTTGCGCTCGCCCGGATACATTTTGGATGGATCGGTGAGCATGGAGTGAATAAAAGCCTCACCACGCCTTTCGTACACTTTGGTGAGTTCCGGTGCATAATAGGCGCCTTCTCCCAACAAAGTATGGCACCCCATACAATTATTTTTATCCCAAAGGTCCTTCCCGCGTGCCACTTCTGCTGTAATATTAGCAGTATGAGTACGTCCGGGTAATTTTTTGAACGTATCTATTGTTAAAACAACAAAAATTCCGGTACAAATAAAGGTACCTACTATAAAAAAAGTCTTCGCAGCCGATTTTGAAAGCATGCAATCTCCTTTCGATATAACTAAAATACAAATGCTCGTCTTTTACAGTTATGATCCAGATCATGGAAATGGGGGTTAAATATTTATACCGAAAAAAACTCGGGAGCTTGCTCCCGAGTTTTTCATAGATAGTTTTTTTTAATATCAATAATGGATGCCACATGATCTTCTTCAAGTCTCCCTAGTGGAGTGAGAGTTTTTTTCCATAAATCATCTTGCGACAAATCAATTGCTTTTTCATAAAATTGAACAGCGCTTTTTTCAATATCTAAGGCCGCATCCAATAAATGCACCACATCCTTTTTATGGATCATAAAAAAATGTTCCATAACTGACAAATCTTCTATTTTTTGATTTATTTCGTTTATATTAGTTAGGCTTGCTTGATGCCCAAAAAGGTTAGCACACAAATCTGAAATTTTTTGAGCATGAACCTTCTCTTCAGAAGCCATATCGAAAAAAAGATCGGCTAATATTTTGTCTAACGGAGCAACACGCAGCGACCATTCATCATACAAGGCCGCATTCCTAATCTCAATACTATAGGCCAATTTTAACACTTCTTGCGGGGATAAAAGATGAAAACTTTTCCGCAGCATGCTTTATGCGTTATCACAACACTATAAAAATGATATGATATGAATCATAAAAGTACTATTTTATTAAAAATGTAGATTTCTGATCTAGATCATACATATACATAGCCACATGATATTAACTAAATAGTATGGACAGTAAAAACCCCATCGACCATTTAAAAGCCGAACACGATCTTATTTTGCAATTCTCTTCAATTTTTTTACACATTGTTCAAAACGCAGAAACAGGCGCTCCCATTGATCTGCCTACCACACGATGGATGATCCATTTTTTAGACTTTTTTGTTGATCACTTACATCATACCAAAGAGGAAAACATTCTGTTTAAGGAAGCCGAAAAACATGGATTGATGCGCAATAATGGTCCCATTGCTTGTATGCTCCATGAGCACAAAACAGGTAGAGCTTATGTAAAAGAGCTTTTTAACTTATCAAACAATCCAATTGATACTCCCGAAACACGGCAACACTTTATACATCTAGCCCGCGGATATTTGGGGCTTATGGGTGAGCATATCTATAAAGAGAACCACATTCTTTACCCAGCTATCCAACAAATGCTGTCACCAGAAGAAATGGCTAATATTCAACTCCGTTTTGAATGCCTCAACGCATCGGAGCTGGGACAGGGAAGATTAGATGAAATTAAGCTTATGCTAAGCCTTATTGAAAAACAATTTTATGCAGTCCAACCAACTCAATCGAAGGAGATTCTATGAAAACCCGTCTTAAATTTGTGATGGCCCTTGTGTTAGGCGCATCCCTGGCTTGTAGCCAGTCAAACCAAGACACGGGAGGGAGCGCTAAAGGTGACTTTGGGCCCCCTAAGGGCGAACCCGTTGAAGCCGAAATTACCTCGGCCCCGGCAGTACCAGCCCCCATCAAGCGTGATCATCCCGCTAAATTGGTTGTTCATTTAGAAGTAAAGGAAGTAACAAAACCCATTGCCGATGGTGTAGAATATACTTTTTGGACATTTGGTGGTGATGTTCCCGGGAAATTTATCCGTGTACGCCAGGGTGATACGGTTGAGTTCCATTTACAAAATCATCCCGATAACAAAATGCCTCATAACATCGACTTACACGCGGTTACAGGGCCTGGCGGTGGCGCCGCTAGCTCGTTTACAGCACCGGGACATGAATCACAGTTTACCTTTAAAGCCTTAAACCAAGGTTTATATGTATATCACTGTGCTACAGCTCCTGTAGGCATGCATATTGCCAACGGTATGTACGGTTTAATTTTGGTAGAACCTCCCCAGGGACTTCCTCCGGTGGATCGCGAATACTATGTGATGCAGGGTGATTTTTATACGGTAGGTAAATATCGTGAAAAAGGACTTCAACCCTTTGACATGCAAAAAGCTATCGAAGAAAACGCCACCTATGTGCTCTTTAACGGATCTGAAGGTTCATTAGTTGGTGATAAAGCTATAAAAGCTAAAGTGGGTGAAACCGTCCGCTTGTTTGTAGGTAACGGTGGTCCCAATTTAGTAAGCAGTTTTCATGTGATTGGTGAAGTATTTGACAAGGTATACACCGAAGGTGGAACCAAATATCAGGAAAACGTGCAAACAACGCTTGTTCCCGCTGGCGGATCAGCCATTGTAGAATTTAAGGTAGAAGTACCAGGTACCACAATTCTGGTGGACCACTCTATCTTCCGCACCTTTAACAAAGGCGCACTCGGCATGTTAAAGGTAGAAGGCCCCGATAATAAGGAAGTATATTCAGGCAAAGAAATCGATTCGGTTTACTTGGCCGATAAAGCCGCTCCTTCAACCGCTGTTAGCGTTGCAAGCGAACAAATGAAAAAAGGAAATCTTACTCTGGATGCCCAAATTAAAGCAGGTCAAAACCTCTTTATGGGAACATGCTCTACCTGTCACCAGGCCGATGGCAAAGGTGTAGAGGGTGTCTTCCCGCCGCTGGCCGGTTCGGATTTCCTTAATGCCGATAAAGCACGCACCATGGGTATTGTTATCAACGGCAAATCGGGCCCTGTTACCGTGAACGGCAAAGACTTTAACTCGGTGATGCCACCCATGAGCCAGCTTAACGATGATGAAATTGCCAATATACTCACCTACGTTTATAACTCGTGGGGAAATAGTGGTGGTCAAATCACACCTGCCGATGTCAAAGCAGTACGTGATCAAACCACTCGTCCTCCGGGAGCAGCAAAATAATGCTTAAACGTTGTCTCATTGTTGCTTTAATCATCATCGGCCTTGGCCCCCAAGTGGGGGCCAAGGCCGATGAACTTTTTAACACTCCACTTGTAAGTATTCCTCAGGGAACATTAAAGCCGTTTTACCCTCCATCCGAAAAGGAAAAAGAAATTATCGTTCAGCCTTTTAAAATTCAAATTTATCCCGTAAGTCAAAAACAGTTTTTAAATTTTGTGCTTAAAAACTCGCAATGGCAAAAATCAAAAATTTCTAAACTTTTTGCCGATGACAATTATTTAAAAAATTGGAAAACGGATACAAAATTGGGTGAATTTAACCCCGAGGGCCCTATTGTACATATCAGCTGGTATGCTGCCCGCTCCTATTGTGAAAATCTGGGATTACGTCTACCCACCGAAGCCGAATGGGAATATGTAGCTTGGGCTACAACAAGTACGCCCGACGGGCATGCCGATATGGAATGGAGAAATAAAATTTTAGAATGGTATTCAAATCCTACAAAAAATTTGGGTTCTGTTCGTATTGGCGAAAAAAATTACTACGGGGTTTACAACATGCACGGCCTTGTATGGGAATGGGTGGACGATTTTAATGCCAACCTAACTGCTACCGATAATCGTAGTGGTGGCGAAGCCGATAAAAACAAATTTTGCGGAGCAGGCAGTGTAGCTGCCAGCGAAAAAGATGATTACGCAAGCTTTATGCGCATTGCCATGAGAAGCTCTCTTAAAGCCAACTATACAACATCAAATTTGGGTTTTAGATGCGCTGCCGACAACAGCCAAAAACTTTGAGGTACTTTATGAAAGCAAATTTAAAAAAAGATCAGGAATTAACCTTGCCAACACTCATGATGATTGCCTGGCTCCTCTTTTTTCTTTTTTCATTTTCATTTATTGCAGGAGCTGCCGATATAAATACTCAAAGTCTTTACCAATACAAAACTAGACTAATAAATCAGGACAATCAATCCATCTCCTTTAATGTATATGAGGGGTTTCCCGTTGTAGCCACCATGTTTTATGCCTCCTGCACTTATTCATGCCCCGTTTTAATATCGTCTTTAAAAAAAATGGAATCTGATCTTAAACCTGATGTAAAAAAAAATACCCGTTTTTTACTCATTAGCATGGACCCATCAAACGATACACCGACTGTATTAAAGAAAGTAGCCGAGGAACAAAAACTCGATTTATCACGATGGACTTTATCAAGCCCCGAAAACGATAACACAGCTCGAGAAATTGCTAATTTACTAGGTGTAATTTATAGAAAAACACCAGAAGGCATCATTAATCACAATACTATGATAAACCTGCTTGATAAAAATGGTTCGCCGCTACTGAGCGAGGAAGGTTTGACGGATGCGGTAGTTCATGCAAAAGAAGCACTTCAAAAATGAACAAAATTTTTAACAAAATTGCAGCCGATCCTTTTCGTCTCTTTTTTCCTTTAGGCACCCTTATGGCGCTTATGGGTGTTTTGTACTGGCCACTCACGCTAACAGGCCGTATGCATGAGCACACCCCCTGGTTTCACAAACAATTGGTACTTTTCGGTTTTTTATTTTCTTTTGTTATAGGCTTTTTAGGCACGGCTGTTCCCCGCTTTACAGCGGCCAGCCTTCTAAGCATTGGTGAAGTCGTTATTCTTTTTTTACTATGGACAGGCGGTGTATTGGGTATTTTTTACGAAAATCATTTATGGACCAGCTTGCTTATAATCCTAACCCTTATATTTTTGATAACAACTCTTGCCAAACGTTTTTTAACTCGGCAAAAAAATCCACCGCCCACATTTATTTTTATCCCGTTTGGTTTTTTGTGTCTTTTTTTATCTCAACTACTTTCTTTTTCTAGCAATCCTCAACTGCTCACCTTGTCCAAAAATCTTTTTTTTCAGGGGACCATACTTTTTTTACTGTTGGGCGTGGGTGGCTTTTTAATTAAATCCATTTTAGGCTTTGGCGCCATTCTTCCTCAAAATCCTGGCGATAAAATGCCAGATATAAGTTTTTTAAATAAATCACATACATTACTCATTACTTTAGCCAGCCTTCTGTTTTTAAGTTTTTTTATAGAAGTCTATCTTCACGAAAAAGTTGGTATGTGCTTAAAAGCCTTTATTGCCAGTTTCTTTTGTTTTTATCAGATTCAAATTCACAAAAAACCAACCAGCGGCAAGCTTACAGCCCAAACGCTCCGTTTTTCACTATGGTTTTTGGTAATTGGCTTGTGGGGTGCAACACTTGCTCCTTTCCAATATCGCGTTAGTTTTTTACACTTGGGTTTTGTGGGTGGTTTTTCGTTATCCACCTTTGCTGTTGCCACCCGCGTGATATTAAGCCACACGGGTAACGGTCATTTGCTCAATCAAAAATATACACCCTTTACCATTGCTGTAATTTTAATGAGCATTGGTTTACTAGCCCGCTTTGGAGCCGATTTTGTTCCTGCAGGATATATTCATCATCTCACCTACGGAGCTATTACCTGGGCTATTGGAGTTATCGTATGGTCAATTTTTATCTTGGCGAAAACTTTTAGCTATAAAAATTAGAACTGCGATTCTACTTTTTATGATGTTTATCATAAGCATCTCTTTATCTTGGCGTTATTTCGTTATTTAAGGAGAACTTATGTATATTCAAAACAACAAATTATATTATTCGTTTATTATCTTTTTATTCTGCTTTTTATTATCAACAAGTAGTATGGCTAATGGCACACCAGCTCCAAAAGAGTGCGAGATGGTAGGCTATGATAATGGCTTTTACCTCAAAACGTGTGATAACAATTATAAACTTAAATTTAACGTTCAATTACAACCCCAGTATCAATATTTGGGGATTGAATCACAAGATGATACCAATACCTTTCAAATTAGACGGGGCCGTCTTATTTTTAGTGGCCATGCTTTTTCGCCCGATTTAACTTTTAAATTTCAGTACGAAGCTATTGGTGGGCGCGATAACACAACGCGCGAAAATGATGCTTTTGTAAATGCTCTACGCGACGCTTATATCGCTTATAAATTTAACGACTATATTAATGTGATGGTGGGACAAGCTCGTCCGTACTTTAACAGGGAAGAATTAACGCCCGATAACGTACAACAATTTATTGGCTACACCATTGCCAATGAAGTGTTTAATCACGCACGCGATTTGGGAGTTTGGTTATCGGGAAGCGCTTTTGATAAAAAGCTGGAATACGGTTTTTATGTAAATAACGAAGGCTTGGGCAGTAACCGTACCAATCGTAATAACGACTTTTTGTTTGGCACACGCCTTGTGTACAATATTTTAGGCACACCAGGTCTTCAGCTCACAGCCATTAATCATCCCGAAGAACATCAATTGGCCCTTGGACTTGCTGCCAACTACAATACGCCCGATACCAATGCCGGCAATAACGTGATTGGTACAACAGCCGACTTTATTTACATCTATAAAAACTTCTCTTTTATGGGCGCCGGTTTTTATGCTCGCGATACCGATGCTGATAGCACGTTACTTGGGTTTAGTGGACAAGCTGGTTATTTTATTGTTCCCAAAAAATTTGAAGTAGCTGCCCGCTTTGCCGGCGTTATTCCCAAAGCCAGCGGCATTACCAATGGCTACGAAGCCGGAGCCGGATTTAACTATTATATCAAAGGACACAATCTAAAAATTCAAACCGATTATGGCATGTTGATTAATAGTGCTCTGGTGCATGGTGGGTCCGTACAAGCAGGATCAATGTTTAATGGCTTTAACCCTGGATTTAATCAGGATCAGGTCGATCATCGTATCCGCACACAAATTCAATTGTTTTTCTAAAATGTGTCCTTGAGTGAGTAGCCCTGGCTTTAGTTTGCACCATAAGGCCAGGGCTACAAATCTTTAAGATACCGATTCACAGGAATTTGTTTGAGTGTCTCGTAAAACAAATCACTCAATGTTTTGGTGAGTTGCTTGATATTCTTTTTACGAATGCCTTTGGATTCAATAGAAAAACCCAAATCTACATCAAAAATTTTATTACCGCCCTTCTCGGCCATAATCATCAAGGCGCTCTCGGCTTCGTGCTTTTCGGTTAAAAATTTCTTTTTACCGCCGGCATAAAATTTTTCTATAGTTATCTTCAGCACGGTAGCCTCTGCCGATGTTGTCATCACCTGTAACCCGCATACCGTTAAAAGCCCTTCTAACGCTTTTTGAAACTGAAGCTCCAAGGGAGGATTGACAAAAACATCTATCTCTTCACTCCCTTTAGCAATCTCTCCCACAAAAGCACTTTCACGATTGTCTTTTACCTTTAAAACTACCGGAATATCCTTCCAAACTTTAACCGGACACACATTATTGGCAAAGTTTTGCGGTAAACTGAGAACTAAATTGCTTTCTTGGGCAAAAATAGGGGTTGAAATGGTAAAAAAAAGTAAAAATAAGCTTATTTTTGTCATTTTTTATATAAAACAGCTAAAAGTTGCAAAAATCTTTAGCAAAGTACGAGATAATAAGCGAAGCGCCGGCCCTTTTAATAGCTGTTAAACTCTCTAAAACAACTGCTTTTTCATCAATCCAGCCCTGTTTAGCCGCTGCTTTTATCATGGCATACTCACCACTTACTTGATAGGCCGCTAGCGGCAACGGGATTTCGGCTTTTAGCTGAGCCACAATATCTAAATAGGCCATAGCGGGTTTAACCATAATAATGTCGGCCCCTTCATCTACATCCAGCCACGCTTCGGTGAGCGCCTCGTGACTACGGCGATAATCCATTTGATAGCTCTTGCGATCACCATGACTGGGGGCCGATTCGGCCGCATCCCGAAAAGGACCGTAAAAACTGGAAGCATACTTAACAGCATAGCTCATGATAGGAATATTTTGAAAACCTTCCGCATCAAGACGGGAACGAATAGCCCCCACACGCCCATCCATCATATCAGACGGCGCCACCATATCGGCCCCGGCTTTTACATGTGAAAGTGCCGTATCGGCCAAAAGAGACACGCTGATATCGTTTTCTACGTCGCCCTTAGAGTTAATAACCCCGCAATGGCCGTGCTCCATGTACTCGCACAGACACACATCGCTAATTATAAAAAGATTGGGGCACGCGTTTTTAATTTCGGCAATCGCCTTTTGCACAATACCCGTATGACTATGCGCGCCTGATGCTTTTTTATCTTTTTTTTGCGGAATACCAAAAAGAATTACCGATTGAATGCCCGCCTTAGAAAGAGACTTTGCTTCTTTTACAACATCGGCAAGTGTATGCTGAAAAATACCGGGCATCGATTTAACCGGCTGAGACGATTTTAGGCCTTCCTTCACAAAAAGAGGCTGGATTAAATTTTTAGGTTCAATAATTACATCGGCCAGCATATCGCGAAGGATAGGAGAAGAACGCAAACGACGTGGGCGATAAGGCTGATGCATGGGCTTGGTTTATGTGAAAGGAGCAATTGTGTCAAATAGCTTATTAAAGGCTAACTTTATAGAAAAATACGCTTAAAGGGGCTTGTATAAATCGATTTGAATATTGTCAAAATTATCAACCAAGCCTGCATCTACCAGCAATCTTAAATTGCGCACCCAATCGGCACGATGATCCAATACACCTTGTAAATATCCTCCGGTATTCATTTCCACATGAGTCACACGGCCATCTACAATATGCAATTCACCCGGCAATATGCTTTCTCTCAAATATTCATTCGCATTAACATGTGAAACGTTTGCAATATTCACGTAAGGATTTCCGTCTAAATCTAATAAAGCTGAAAAAGTATAGACACCATCAGGCAGTATCTTCCCATCTAAACGACAAATACGCCCTTCTGAATCACGATACCATCTATACTTTCGATAACCATCAGCTTTCATTGCAACATCAATCTGTTGATTAACTGGATTCTCAAAAGCGCCTTCTCCATGTTCGGTAAGAGGAAAGCGGTACAAAACACTATAATCCAGCGGATCCATCGCCATGTCTTTTAATTGCTGTTGTGTAAATAATCCCTCTTGAGGCGTCATTTGATAGCGTTCTCGTGTTTCACCACCATTGTGACGTAAAACTACCGACACGCGCGTTCCAATATCCACATCAACAGGAATATGCACTTGCGGATCGGCAGCGTCTAATTGAACAGAAATAACCGTGGCCAAATCGGCCCGTCGGGTACGGTTATACCGCAGCTCCACATCAACGGTGCCAGATAAAGGACCATCCAAAAAAGCAGGATTAAGCGCTAGGTCAAAATAAGAAATACTCCCTTGGGTATGTGAAAAAACCTGAACCTCATGAGAACTTCCGGGCACTTTAAGAACACCGCTAACTGGCACATAAAAACCAACTGCACTCCACGGCATAAAACTATCGGGCATATCATCACTGTGAATGACATTAACACTCACTCTATCACGGGGAACAAAGGCACGATTTACATTGGTGTAGAGCATAGCCACATACAACTCTGCTCCCTCCATGATAATGGGCAAATCTATATCGCCTACATAATCTATCACCACGGCATCTTGAATTTGATCCCAAATATCCTGCCTATTATGAGAATGAAGTTGCCGTAAAAGCGACACATAATATGAAAAAGCTTCTAAATTAAGACTGATCTGCTCGGTCACAAAAGGTAAAGGGCTACCAAATAAAGATTCTACCGTTGCATAGCGGGCTTTTCCATCGGTAAAATCAACACGCCTTTGATACATACCCCGCATACTCGCTTCATTCTCTGCCAAAGATACTTCTGCCATGGGCAATTCCTCGGACTCTTCTTCATGGGGTATTTCAGTCACAAGCCTAAGACCTCCCGCTGATTCTTTACGGTATAAAACTTCCGCTCGTAAAATTTGTCCTAAACCATTCACACGAATCACACCTGTTGCATCACTGGGTGTTAAATGCAAAACCTCCTGTTCCAAATCAAAGTAGGTTACTCGCACATAAATATCGGTATCGGCAGGCATAGGTCTTTCCATAATACCCTTAACTGCAAAAGTAATAATGGTTGTTCCATTTTCTTGTACGGTTTTATAACCCAAACGGGCCATGGTGAAGTTCTGCATTGGAATAGCTCGATCACGCTGACTTTCTTGTAACTCAACGGCACTGTGACTATATGCCGAGTATCGGCGAGTCAAGGCCTCCCAATTGGGCGTTTGTAAAATTGTATCTTTAGAAGGCAGATTTTGCGAACCCTTGCCCGGTTCTGACATGGCCGGTAACATTTCATGACCTTCGGCATAGTATTCCTGATAACTCATGGCCTTTCCGTCTACCCAAACTGTTTTGGCTGTTTCGAGAACACGGGTTACATGATCTAACAAATGGGCCATCACCTGGGTGTTTCCCATTTTTTTCGCTTCGGCATAGGCTCGATAATAATCTATGGCCACTACAACACCATCCTGACCTTCAATTTTAAAACTCACCCCTCGTTCTCCCAACACCATCAATTGATTGTGAACAGGTTTTGCCTCGTAATAAACACCAGCCAAACCTTCGGCCGACGACGGCAAAACGTTACCAATAAAAGAAATACCTGAGAGTAACCCGTTTAAGTAATCTACATAGTGCCCCAATTCATGCGCTGTTTGAGCAGCTAGCATATCGGTTGCTTCAATATTGCCGCCCACTTTTTTTGTTCCAAAAATTGCATAAAAATTTGCTACGTCAAAAAGAGCTCCTGTTTTTGTTAAAACCCAAACATACTGAAAAGGGATATAGTCAATTCCTGCTTGCTCCAATTGCCTCTGCACACTTCTAATATCGGAAAAAATATCCTTTAATGTTTCCGGTAAAAAACCGGTCCCTTTCTTGGCCGTGAAATAATAACTTTCTAGAGTAGATTGCAAACCTAGCAAGGAATCGAGTACAACCCCTCTTTTTCCATCGGCTATCGTGACAACATCATCGTGTGGAGGCTCGCTACTGGCGGCAGGCATTTCACGACCACGAGGACTTCTTTCAACAACAGTAGTATCGTCCTGCATGGATGGCTCTTGTGTGTCAGGAGCGTGTGGCAAAAAAGAAGGTTCTGTACGAGCAGAACCAACATCCATGGTGTAAGGAGTGGGAGTAAATGTAGCATCGGGGTCTAAACGATCAGACAGAGTACTTCTTTCGGGGATATCTCCTAAAAGAAGATCATCTAAAAAAGCCACCATTTGTTTGCCGGTACCAAATTCTCCATTTACATATACCTCATCGGTTGCAGTCACATAAAAAAGGTCATCAATGTGATTGCCATAACTCATTTCTACAGCCGTAAAGCGATAATCTGAATTTGATAACACATGCACATGCTCGTCTTTAAGCATGGCTCTCATGGTAGCTAAATCTACAATATCCGATGGCACAATGCGTTCTTTTAAAGCCAGCGCGGTTATAGCACCCGTTGCTTTTAAAGTAACAATCATGCGCAAGGCTTCAGCATAACGTTCGGCAAAATTCTTTTCATCTAAAGTGCCGTTTCCACCATGATACCATTTTTGTAATTCGCCAATACGCTCAAATACAAGGGCTTCAATACCCAACTCTCCTGCCATCTTTAAACTTTCCTGAGTAAGCGTTGTGGCCGGCATTAGTTTTGAAATTCCTCCCACAAAACCCATTACAGCGCCAATGGCCGACATCACAGCACAGCGTTCCCAAAAGTTATCGAAGGCCGCTGCTCCATGCGATGCGGAGTTAATAAGTGATTCGGTAGCCACAAAACCCAGCCCACTTAACAACACTCTTAATCCACCTGTTGCTAAAGAAGTTTCACTTAGTCCAGCTGTTCCGGCAATAATAGGCGCACTTGCCGACGCCAAATAGGCCACCACACCCGCAGGGATAGCCGTAAGTAAAAATTCGCCCCATTGTTTTGCTGTTAAATGATCGTGATATCGCTCTAAAGCAGAGGCATACCCATCCAAAGCACCTTCACGCAATTTGGCCGAAAAAAAACTGTGAGCCCCTAAAGAAGCATGCAAATCTTTTTGGGCTAATATTTTTTCCAAAAGTAGTTCCTGCTTTTTAGCCTGAATCTGACGATCCAACTCGTCTAAAGCAAGTTGTCTAATTTCCTGCTCTGTTTTTTGAGGATAGAGGCGTGTTAATGCGAGTGTTGTGTTAGCAATAATAGAATCACGATTGTCGGCAATAGCAGATTCTAAGTGAGCTTCTACCTCAGCCAGCATTTGCGGTGTAGCTTTTGATGTAAGATTTTTAAAATCTTGAGCAAGCAACACGTTACTATAAGCCACAACCAAACCATAATCTTGGCGGGATTTGGCACAGTCTATTTCGTATTGAAAATAATCATCACGTGTTAATCCAATACATCCGTCTCCCCTTAATATTCTGTTACAATTTCTTTCTACCCAGGCCTGATGAGCCTCATTTAAAACTGGATTGTTGGCTTGCTCAATGAGTGCAATAGCCTCACTAATGGTACTGGCCTGGCCCGAATCAATATATGCTTTGATTGCCTCACGAAACATCTGACGTTTTTGGTATTCTTTATATCCCAACAAACCCATTGCATTAGCATACTCCACACCGGCCCATAAACGAGTAGCCAGGCTTTTAGACTCACTTTTAACTTCTATATCTAGAGCTGTAGCAATAGCTCCCTGAAACTCGTATTGATCGCGGGCTTCATCAAAGGCCAATAAGCGTAACGAGTGTATGCGTTCTTGTTCCTTTTGTACCATTTCATACAAGTCAAAAGTTTTCTCCCAGTATGGCTTTAAATAATTGGGGAGAAGGGATATTTGGCGTGAATGAAACGGACTAAAATCGATGAGAGGCGACAGATAATCATGACTACCCCACGCTGGAATTTTGGAAAGCATCCAACGGGCTAAATCTTCTAAAACATAGGCGGCCTCATCGTAGTTTCCTTCGCTAAACAAGGCTAACGCTTTAAAAAAATCGTGGTCCCCTTTAAAAACAGAAGCCTCTGACTGTGCATTAAAAAAATCAACGGTGGATTTTACAATACGGTGAGCATCTGAGCTAATAGCAGGTTGGTTATGAGCCACAGTAACACGCTCTGGCAAACGGGAAGAAACCGCACGAACCGGCTCGTCATAAATTTCATCCTCAAAATCGGGACGAAACAAAAGATTGATGGAAGACACAAACGAATCAAGCGTGTCGCCAAAAGGCAAATAAACTTCGAGTAATTCTAAAAACCGTGGATCACGACTTAATAAATCCCATTCACCGCGATCGAGCTCATTATTGGCTATGCCAGCATAGGGATCTTGATCGTACTCGGCAAGCAAACTAACCAAAGCAGCACGATCTTCGGCCAACAGAGGATCCGACTGTTCTAAAAAATCAAACAGATCTTTTGGGTTGATACTTGCCATGCAAGATTCACTTTTTTTAAATTTAAAAAATTGATTTCTGCCCAGAAATCGCGTGTCTAAAACACGTAGTACTTTATCGGTATAATTCCAATAAAGTTTCGATATTTATTGAAAACTTCTTGTGAAGCTATAAATATTAATGATTTCAATTACTTATATTTAAAATAGAGTATTATTGAAGGGGGTTAAAACAAAAAAGGCCTCTAAAGCAAAAACTTCATCAATAAGGTAGCAAATCCTAAAAAGAAAATATTGCCCATCACATCGGTTGTCATCGTAACAATAACCGATGTTCCAACAGCAGGATCGAGTTTCATAGAACGAAAAACAAGAGGAATACCGGCCCCAACCAAACCACCCAAAACCAAATTAAGTGTAAGAGCCACAAGCAAAATAAAACTGAGTACAAGATTTCCCTCTAAAAAATAAACCATAGTGCCAATAAGCACCCCGCCCAACATTCCCAAAATAAGTCCATTGGCCATTTCTTTTAATATAACTTTATAGAGCTTTACAAATCCCAGTTCTCCCATGGCAATGGCACGGGTAACCACTGTTAAACTTTGAATGGCCGTGTTGCCACCCAAGCCGGTGACAATATTCATAATCACAGCTAAAATCACCACTTGCTGAATGGTACTTTCAAAAATATGCACCACCGACGAAATAAGGCCGGCCGTGCACAAATTAACCAGCATCCAAGGGAAACGTTTTTTTACTTTTTCCCACACGGGAGTAGCCGCACGGTCGGTTTCGGATAAGCCAGCCAAATGGTAAATATCTTCGGCGGCTTCTTCTTCCACAATATCCAGCACGTCATCTACCGTAATCACACCCACCAGTTCACGGTTTTCGTTTACAACCGGTAGTGCCAATAAATTGTATTGCGTTACAATCTGCGCTGCTTCTTCTTGAGAGGCTGTAGCCAGCACCGAATTAACTCCCTGATCCATCACATCCCGAATAAGCGAACCCGGCTTAGACACTACCAAATGTCTTAGCGACTGCACCCCCAAGAGCATATTGCTGTCATCCACCACATAAATATAAAACACTCCGTGCGTTTCGGGATGGTTACGCAAATGATTAATGGCTTCTTCTACCGTCCAATCGGCTTTTACCGCCACAAAGTTTGTGTTCATGATGGCACCAGCCGAACGGTGGGGGTAGAGTAATAATTTATCCAGAAACCGCTTATTGTTTTCGGGAAGAGAATCGAGAATATTTTTCCAGCGACCGGCCGGAATTTTTTCCATTAAGTAATGTGCGTCATCGGGTTCCAGCCGCGCAATAATATCGGTGAGTTTTTTATCCTCGATCATCTCCAAAACATCAGGGATTAAAAACTCGGGCAATTCAATAATGGTTTTTCCGGCCTTTTTTAATAAAAAAAGTGAATCGAGCAGCTTTTGCATTTCGGCCGGATCAAGCTCGGAAAATAAGATAGAGATGTCGGATGGATGAAACTTTTCAAGGGCATGCGCAATTTTCCCCTCATTCCCCGACTTGAGGAGACGCTTGGTCATCTTGACTTGGAGAGGAGATAAAGCCATCAGCTCCCATTATCAGCAGGCCCAATCAAATGACAAGAATAATGTCAGCACACAGGAGAAATTATTTAAAAAGGAACATCATCTTCCGAGCCAAACGGAGGAGGTTCGTTTGATGAAGAGCCCGAAGAACCGGACGAGGATCCATGATCGCCCCCACCGCCACCAAAGCCTTCGCCACCACCACGCGCACCTAAAAATTGGATGGCTTGAGCAACAATTTCGGTGGTAAAACGGTCTTGGCCACTTTTATCCTGCCATTTACGGGTTTGAAGACGCCCTTCTACATAAACCGGACGCCCTTTAGAGAGATATTCTTTGCACAATTCGGCTAAACGACCCCACACCACAATGCGGTGCCATTCGGTACGCTCTTGAGCCTGACCATTTTTATCGTTCCAACGTTCATTGGTGGCCACATTCAGCGTCGCCACAGCAGCCCCGCCCGGAGTAAAACGCACTTCGGGATCTTGTCCTAAATTTCCAATAATAATTACTTTGTTTACACTAGCCATATATTCCTCTTTCTTCCGTAATGTTATTAATTTATGTCTTTAAAACTTTTTCCCTCTCCAACACTCTACAATCAACAATCTTTGGGAGAAGTTGTTTTAAATTTTTTTGAAAATGAGTGGCCAACATTAAAAGTCTTCACCCCACCACCCAAAGGACTTTCTTCCCAGAAACGGTGAGGACGTCATCTAATAGACAGACTTCTTATTTTCAAAAAAATTTAAAACAACTTCTCCCAAAGATTAACCTTTAACACCCACTCTTTTTTGTCAACTTTTTTTAGAAATTTTAGCCAATAATTTTTGAAGATCACGGATCACTTCTTTATCATGCAAAGTTTTGGGAGACTTTTTCTCGTACTCCGCTAAAAGTGGCTCCAAAACTCCGCGCGCCTCTTCTTTTTTACCCTGCTCCATCAGCACTTCCCCTAACAATTGCCGGTTATCGGGATGCTCAGGGCTTAAGGCCATCGCCTGCAAGGCATATTGATAGGCTTGATCGGCATCTTTAATAATACCCTCTTCGGCCAAAGCCATCCCGGGCACTTTTAAATAAATATTCCCCAAAAGACGATAGGCCCCACCTGCATCATAAGTAGGATTCATCTCCAACACCTTCTTGGCATCCTTCACCATCTGAACAAGAGCCTTTTGATATCCCAAACCGGTGGTTTCAATATATAAACCACGCAGAACCGCCCGGTAAAAATAACAACCCGCTTCGTCCGGAAATCTTTTGACACAATTTTCGGCTTGTTCAAGAGCGAATGCCGCCTTTTTCACTCTTCCTTTAGGAGAAACCTGATTTTCCACTTCGTCTACTTGTGTGTTGAGATAATCGATAAAGACATTGGGCTTACAAGTATCTAAAAAAGGGCAAGTTTTAGGCTCTTCGGCAGTGCCAAATTGCGCTTTAAAAAGGATTAAAGTAATAAAAAAAATTCTTGTTGTTATTTTACCCCACATCATTAAAACATAATCCATGCCTCACTCTCTTGCAACCATCATTCTAGCAGCCGGCCGCGGCACACGGATGAAAAGTTCTGTCCCCAAAGTTTTGCATCCGCTCCTTGATAAACCCATGCTTGCCTCCTCGCTAAAACTATCCATAAAATCACAAAAGGTAATTGTAGTCACCAGCCCCGAGACACAAAACATCATTCAAAAAAATTTTGAAAATTATGATTTTGAAATCGCCATCCAAGATCCGCCGCTGGGTACAGGACACGCCGTAATGGCGGCCATGCCACTTCTTCATAATTTTAAAGGCACCGTGCTCATCACAAATGGCGATATGCCTCTTATTACACCAGAATCCATACAAAACCTTTTAAGTACTCATCAAAAATCAAAAGCCTTGCTTACACTCACGGCTACCAACGTAGAAAACTCCCATTTTGGCCGTGTGGTGCTGGATGCGAGTAAAAAGCCAAAAAACATTGTGGAATATAAAGATGCTACCAGCGTCCAAAAAAAAATAAAACTGGTGAATGTGGGCTTGTATGCCGTGGATGCTTCATTTTTAAAAACGGCCATCAAAGAATTAAAAAACAAAAATGCCCAAAAAGAATATTATTTAACCGATTTGGTAAACATGGCGTACAAACAAAAAAAGAAGACGGCTTTATATACGATGAAAGATGTTAACGAAGCCCAAGGCGTGAACTCACAGGAAGAACTTATGACGGCAAACAAAATAAAAATGACAAAAAATATTAAAAAACATTTAGAAAATGGCGTTACTATTTTAAACGATGCCGGCGTCATGATTGGCGATGATGTCACTATCGGATCTGGAACCATTATCTACGGCCCCTGTACTCTTTTAGGAAAAACTAGCATCGGTAAAGAATGCACCTTGGAACCGGGGCTTTTTTTAGAAAACGTCACTGTCGGCAACAAGGTTCATTTTAAAGCTTATGTGTATGCACGCGATGCTATTTTAGGAAACGAAATTGAAATTGGACCTTTTGCCCAATTGCGCCCCGAAACAAAATTAGCCAACGGTGTAAAAGTAGGTAATTTTTCGGAAATTAAGAAATCAACCATTGGCGAAGGCTCTAAAGTAAATCATTTGAGTTATATTGGTGATGCGACGATTGGTAAAAAAGTAAATATCGGGGCCGGCACCATCACGTGCAATTACGATGGTGTAAAAAAATATCAAACTATTTTAGAAGACGGTGTGTTTGTAGGCAGCGATACACAATTTGTAGCTCCTGTTACGGTGGGTGAAGGCGCTTATATTGGTGCCGGTTCTACTATTACTAAAAATGTTAAAAAGAAGAGTTTGGCACTAACCCGTAGTCAGCAGACAGAAATTGAAAACTGGGCTGATAAAAAGAAAAAATAAACTATGAAAAAAATATTTTTTTTAATTTTACTCTGTGTTTCTCGCCTATCCTTTGCGGGTGACTGTATGGAAGGCACCACAACATATACTGATATTCTAAAAGACACCGCCAATGTTAATTCGGAGGATGGCAGTATCAGTGAAGCCATTTACTGCACCGGTCGTAATCTTTATTTTTTAGTCATTCAGGGTTACGAATACTTTGCCACCCCCACTAACATTGATAAAATAAAAGGCGAACTTGTAGCTCAAAAAAATAATATCGGCTCTCTCTTAACTCCTTATATCAATTCAACAGTTGATACTACCCGCTGTCAGGCCGGGCTTCAGTTAGTGCTCCATGGTTTTAAAGAGTACGGCGACAAACTCGCCACATGCGCCATTGATATTAAAAATACAAAAGGTCTCGATTTAGATACATTGGATACACTCATCAATCGATCGGGGGAAATTGC
Organism: bacterium; assembly: GCA_019695305.1. Classification (NCBI taxonomy): domain Bacteria; species bacterium. The sequence continues at coordinate 234,087 of JAIBAG010000001.1, read as the reverse complement.
TGTTGCCTATGCTTTTGCCGGTGACAACACCAGGCGCGCATGGATTGAAAAGCAATATAGCGAAGTAGTAGAAAAGTTTAAGGGCAAACCTGCATTTGCCAAACGCCCCAAAGCTACTTTTTTAAATGCCCTTTATGTTTTAAAAGACAAACAATCTCTTTCCTTCTTAAACACAATTGAAAAAACAGAAACAGATCCTTTTATTTTAAAACTGATTGTCAAAGTAAAGGAACGCCTTCAATGAACGTAAAGGCTCTTGTTGCTCAAATTTGTTTTTTTCTTTTAAGCGCTATTTTCGTATTAATGTTTTTTGTTAATCGCGCCGAGGGAAAAGAAGCCCCCATTGGCATGCTAGTAGCCTCTTTTGTAATGACAACATACAGCTTGTATCGTTGGTGGTATTTGGAAAGAAAAACAAAATCTACGGAAGAATGGTTAAAACAAACGCTTTCCCGCTCTAAAACCGATATCCTTACCGCCAATGTAGTAATGGGTGGGTTTGGTTTGATGATTATTTATTTACTTATTTTCTCTCCCGAAAAAGCGCCCTGGTGGCAATATCTCATCATTTTTTTATTGGCACTGGTATGTTTGGTAACGCCTGTTTTTTATGGCTTAGGCTTTTATAAAAATAGAAAAGCCCCTTCACTTTATGATGTGCTGATGGGAAAAACAAACGACTCCGTTTTATGGACAATAGAAATACGCACGCTACCCCACGCTAAAAATATTATTCCTGTTTCAAAATTTGAGTTTCATTTAAAGAGCGGCGGTTTATTACATTTAATGGTGGATCCACCTTATGTAGAACCCGTTTACGCTTTGCTGGCAAAACACAACCCGCAAATGAAATTCGGCAATTCGCCAGAAAATAAAGAGTGGTATACAATGATGCGCGGGGGAAAAACCAATTAATCCCTCAAAATTCCCTTTTCACGCCAATAGTCTTTTAAAATTTTTCCATTGGGTAAAATAGAATCCAGATAGGTACGCCCACCGGGAATCATAGGGATAACGTGCCCATGCGCGGCATCGTCGTAAGGATATTTTACGTCGAGCACATACGGGCCTTTATGCGCCAGCATCTTTTTTAAGGCGGGGATAACTTGTTCGGGTTTGGTAATGGTTTCGCCGGCTACACCAAAGGCTTTGGCAATTTCGGCCGGGTTACTTACTCCCAAATGCGTGTGACCACGAACCGATTCGTAGAAACGATCTTCCCATTGCGCCACCATGCCCAGGTATTCGTTATTAAGCACTACGGTTTTAACGGGAATATTTTCCTGAGCCAGCGTGTGCAGTTCCTGAATGTTCATCATAAAACTGCCATCACCGTCAATATTAAGAACGGTTTTATCCGGGCAAGCAACGGCCGCACCCATAGCGGTGGGCAATCCAAAACCCATAGTGCCTAAACCGGATGAACATAAAAAGGTGCGCGGTGTATGAAAACCATAATACTGCGCCGTCCACATTTGATGTTGTCCTACGCCCACGCTTACAATTGAATCTTTAGGAGCAAGCTTGGCTAGTTCTACAATTACATGCTGAGGAACAATTTTGTCTTTTTTAATTTCATATTTATAGGCAAATTCTTCTTTCCATTGAGCAACTTGTTTTTTCCACGCATCAATTTGAGGCGCTTTAACAATGGAATTCATTTCCTTTAAAAACAGTTTCACATCGCCCTGAACCGGCACATCTACTTTTACGTTTTTATTTATTTCGCTCGCATCAATATCAACGTGAATAAATTTGGCACCTTTGCAAAATTCGGCAAGTTTTCCGGTAACACGGTCATCAAAGCGAACACCTAAGGCGATGACAAGATCGGCTTTATTGATAGCAATATTAGCATAAACAGCCCCGTGCATACCCAGCATGCGTAAACTTAAATCGTCTTCTTCGGGATAACAGCCAAGGCCCATTACCGTGGTGGTAATAGGGATACCGGTTTTTTTCACAAATTTGCGTAATTCGTCGGAAGCCTCGGCCGAAATAATTCCACCACCCGCATAAATAATAGGACGCTGAGCTTCGGCAATTAACTCTACAGCTTTTTTTACCTGATTTTTGGACGGCTCATATTTAGGACTATACCCAGGACGTACTAAACGCTTATTAAAATCAACAACCGCGGTTTGCTGCTGAATATCTTTGGGAAAGTCAATGAGCACAGGACCCGGACGACCTGATACGGCAATATGAAAAGCTTCGTGTACAATGGCTGGAATATCTTGGATGTCTTTAATAAGGTAGCTGTGTTTAACACAAGGAAGAGTGGCTCCCACAATATCAATTTCCTGAAATGCATCGCTGCCCATTACACCGGTAGGCACTTGGCCTGTTAAGGCAATAAGGGGAATACTATCAAGTTTGGCATCGGTAATGCCGGTAATTAAATTGGTAGCGCCGGGACCTGAAGTAGCCAAGCACACACCGGGTTTACCGGTAGCACGCGCATAACCATGCGCCGCAAACGAGCCTCCTTGTTCGTGGCGGGGTAATACCATGCGAATTTTTTTACTTTGAGCAAGCCCTTGGTGAATTTCCATGGAGGCACCCCCAGGATAACCAAACACCACATCTACGCCTTCGTTTTCGAGCGCTTTTACAATTATATCGCGCCCCATCATGGGTTTACCTTTAATGTCTTTTTTGTCGGTGTCTTTATTTGTCATAAAAATGCAAAAAGGCCTTTATGGCCCCTTTTGAACTCGCAATTTAAAAAAACGCGTTCAAAAGGGCATTAGGCCTTATCGTTACGTACCAATTCTTCTACTAATTTAATATATCCCTGCATGGCCTGCTCTTTAGATTTACCCTTCAAACCTTCCCAGGCTTCAAACTTGGCTTTGGCCACAAAATCGAGCATACCCGGTTTTTTACCGCTTACATCACCCGCTGTAGCCTGTTTAAAAAGGCTATAGAGTTGTAACAAAATATCCGGCGAGGGTTTTTCGGATAAAGTGGTCACTTTTTGCTGAGCTTCAATAAATTGTTGATCGAGTGCCATGGGGTGCTGTTTTAACCCCAAAAACCTAAGAATCTCAAGGAAAAAAACAAAAAAATGCTGGGGGATACCTACAAGTTAGTGTAAGATAACTTTCCCATTTTTGTGGAGGAACTTATCCTATGATTATGAAGACCTTGGCCCTTATTTTAGCACTTTTCACTCTTAATGCCTGCGACTGGCTTAAAAGCTCCCCCTCCAATACATCACAAGGAAAAGTTAAAGGAAAATTCGCACGTTACACCAACGATAGGCTTAATTTTTCCATCGAATTCCCCAAAAAATGGGCTGTAGAAACAAATCCTAAGCCCAAAAAATCGGGTGTTAAAAACTTTTTAAAAATGGCCTTTAATGCCGAAAGTCCGCTGGAAAATAAAGCCGACACTTATCACGAAAGCATTGGGGTAGCTGTTATTGATACCCTTCTTTTAAAAGCCTATTTAGCCCCCACCGACCCCACCGACCCCGACGCCAACAGCGAAGAAGCCAAAAAAGAAAAAGAAGAATTATTAAAATCTAAAACCGATGCCACCAAAGTGGAAAGCAACGGCACCTTTATGGTGGGCAGCACATTGGTGGGCTGGAGTATCAGCAAAGCCTACACCGATGAAAACGGTCACACCTTAAAACAAATGGCCTACAGCATGCGCAAGGGTGTTAACCAATATAAAGTAGGCTGGGTGGGCGAGGCTGGCAAAGTGGAAATGTACCGCCCCGTTGTGGAACGCATTATTAAAAGTATTGTGTTTAATACTGTAGCACCGCGCGCTACCGACCAATCGCGCGGAAGAGATTAATTTTTTTGAAAGGATCTTATGAAACGTTATTTATTAGCCGCTTGCTTGTTAACTTTTTCGTTTTCTGCGTTAGCTAAACCGGGAAATACTTATAAAATTAGCCCCGAGCTCATACAAGCTACACAGTCCGGTATTAGTAAAAGTGCCAGCGCTCACACTAACGCTTTTAATACCGATAAAAACATTATTAAAAATAGTGATGGCGAAATATTGGCTTACATTCAGTTAAACAATACATCGGAAGCCACCTTAAACCAAATTAAAGCCACAGGTGTGCATATTGATAAGCAAATAGGGAATACCTTAAAAGTTTGGGTTACCTCCAAAACACTCAGCGCACTCGAAGTAATTGACGGTATTCAAAAAGTAAGAGCTCCCGTTTTACCCATCACACGGCAACAAGGTGAAGAGGATACCGAAGGCAATGCCATCATGCAGGCCGATGATGTGCGCTCGGGGCTTAGCATTACCGGCGACGGAATTAAAGTAGGTGTTATATCAGACGGTATTGATGGCCTGGCCGATAGCGTTGAATCCGGTGATTTGCCCGGCTCTAATACCACCTGCCGAAGAGGTGGTAGCGGTGTGCATTGTGGGAATAACGATTATGCGGATGATGTAGCGGGTGCCTCCGAAGGCACAGGTATGCTAGAAATTATTTACGACATGGCCCCCAACGCGGAATTGTATTTTGCAACCGGCTTTCCCGATACAATCGATATGATTGATGCTCTCGATTATTTAACCAATACGGCCGTGGTAGATATTATTGTGGACGATTTGGGATTTGGCAGTGAACCTTTTTTTGAAGATGGTCCCTTGGCTCAAGCCGTACAAGATTCTATTGATGCCGGTGTTATTTATGTAACGGCTGCCGGCAATGATGCCCGGCGCCATATTCAGGAAACTTTTCATGATACCGATGCCGATAATATCCATAATTTTGATGACACTGGCAAAAACTACATTATTGCCGATGGCGGTTCCCAAGCTATTTTGCAATGGAATGACGATTTTAATGAACCCACTAATGATTTGGATTTAATCATTGATGCTTATACCAACGCTGATAACGACTGCTTTGACAATGATGCCGAATTTAACGGCGGTACTTATATAGGTACCAGCACCACAGGGGAAGACTCCAACACAGCTGCAGGCGGACAAGCACTTGAAATTGTTAACTTAGGCAATAGCAGCTATTGCTATCTCATGCATGTAGAGCGCACCGTTAGCGACTCATCCAGCCTTACCTTTGAACTGGTCGTGTACGGTCTTAATGGAGAAAACGATTTAGAATATACGGAAACAGAAGACAGTATTTATGGTCATCCCGCATTAGATGAAGTGATTAGTGTAGGAGCCATTAGTTCAGATGACTTGTTGCATGATGAAAAAGCCTATTATAGCTCTGAAGGACCCGTCACTATCAATGGAGAAACAGCCCGCGACAAACCCGATTTGATGGGTATTGATTATGTACAGGTTACCGGAAATGGCGGAGGTTTACAGGTTCCTTTTGGCGGCACATCCGCCGCAGCCCCGCATGTGGCAGCTTGCGCAGCCCTTATGCTGGAAGCCAACTCCCAGCTTTCTCACACCCAGGTAAAAACTATTTTGCAAGACACTACTTTTAGCGATTTGGGGGATCCTGATTACGACAATGTTTATGGTTATGGTTTAGCCGATTGTTTGGATGCCACCACCACAGCCCAGGCTACCGTGGGCGAAGGACGTGTGCGCGAAGCGGTAGATAGCGGCAGCAGTGGAGCCAGTTGCTCTTTAGAAGTAAAAAATTCTTATAAAACCAATTGGGCTTCTCTTTTGCTTGGCTTAACCTTCTTGCTTTTGGTGGGTAAAAAACGCTATCAAAAGGGGTGATTCCTGTCATTATCATCAGCGGCTTTTTAGGGAGTGGCAAAACCACGCTGTTAAGCCGCATTTTAAAAGCTCCGCAAAAAACTCGCTATGCCCTTATTATTAACGAGTTTGGTGAAGTAGGACTCGATCAAAACTTAATTCCCGCCGGAAGTGATTTTGTAGAATTGGACAACGGCTGTTTGTGCTGCGCTTTAAACGAAGACCTGGTAAAAATTATCGAAAAACTGGCCGCACGCTCTGATTACGATGCCATTATTGTAGAAACCACAGGCATTGCCGACCCACTGGCTACTGCCTGGACCTTTACCCGTCCACAATTTAAGAATAAATTTAGAATTAGTGAGCTGATATGCGTGGTGGACGCCCTCCATGTTGATATCACAAAAAAAATTTCGCGCGAAACCGAAACACAAATTGCTTCCGCCGATTTTTTGTATGTAGCTAAAACCGATGTTGGAGATTTACAAAAAATACTAGGGACGCTTAAAACGATAAATCCTCATGCAGTGATAGTGGATAGCCAAAATCCAAAAGCTTTGGATGTTTTACTGGACCACAATTTAGTTGCTCATAAAATGCATATTTCTTCTCCTCATACACATACCGACTACAAATCTAAAAGTTTTGATCTTTCATCTCAAAATTTAACCTTAGCCCAAATGGAAGACATTATCACCGGCCTTCCTGCCGGAGTCATAAGAGCCAAAGCCGCTTTTAAAGAGGCTCATACGGGCAAAATTTACATTTTACACCGGGTTGCATCGCGTCTTGATTTTTATGAAAAGCCAGACTATGTGGGGCCATATGCATTAGTGACTATTGGAAAAGATATTGAGGATATTTCTTTATGAGCAACACCATTCTTTTAATCTGCAGTTATGAAATTTGTGCCGGCCATCGCCTTTATCGCGATGACTGGAGCTTGCAAAAAAATCAGCAGGTTTATGGCAAATGTGCCAACACCCACGGCCATCAGTATAAAATGGAACTCACGTTAGAAGGACCCATTTCTACAGAAACCGGAATGTTGCTTAACGCCCACGATGTAGAAGCGTTGGTACGGCCTTTTATTGACCAGTATTTTGATCACAAATATTTAAACGACGATGTGCCGTTTTTTAAAACCCATCAACCCACGGCCGAATGGATTTGCGTGTGGGTATTTGACGAATTAAAAAATAAGTTTCCAAAGCCAGCCACCCTTAAAAAAGTGCGTATTTACGAAACCCACGATATTGCCGCCCAGTATCCTGCATAAAAAGGAGATTTTATGCTCATTGCCAAACCATCCGTTATTGAAGCTGCCGGCAACAAACCCAAAATTATTCGTGAACATGTGGGGCGCGTTAATTCTAAAACGGAAAATATCAGCATTGCCCATATGACAAGCCCGGCAGGCTGGGAAGAGCCCGGTCAAACTCCCGAATTTGACGAGTATACTTTGGTATTAAAAGGCTGCGTGAGAGTGACCACTAAAAAAGAAGTGTTGGATGTAAAAGAAGGACAAACTTTTTTAGCTAAAAAAGGGGAATGGGTAAAATATTCAACACCTGAAGGCGCCGACTACATTGCTACCTGTATTCCAGCGTTTTCGCCAGATACAGTGCATCGCGATAGTTAACTCAGTTTATTTTTGAGCTCGTCGGTTAATACAACGGCTTTTCCGGTTTTAGAATCCATGAGTACAAAAGTAATTTTAGCATCTACCACCACAACCGAGGGATCACGCGCTAACACAATTTTTTGATCAACCACGGCACTTTTATTACCAAAACTAAAACTGCTCGTTTCTACAATAATTTCATCTCCGGCGGTAGCCGCATAGCGGTAATTAATATTGAGATTAACAATTGTAAAATTAAGCCCCTGCTGATGCACTTCTTCAACGGCCTTGTGCTGATCAAGTAGCGCCCAGCGGCCTTCTTCTAAAAATTCTAAATAACGCGCATTATTCACATGCCCGTAAATATCGAGATGATACCCTCTTACTTTTATTCTGGTTTGAAGCATAACTTATTTCCCCGTAAGAAGATGGGCCATCTCTTCCATTACATTGGTAAATGTTTTCCCATTTTCTAACTGAGTAATTTTTCCCATTTTTTCTGCAATAGAATCGATTGTCATGTCATTTGAATCATTAAAATTAATTCCTTCGCTCTCCACAAAAGCCACACGCGCCACATGCCCAGCCCCCACACTCCATACCTGACCGGTTACCTGACAGGCCGGGCTGCAAAAATAGCCCACAACGGGAGAAACAAAAGCTGGATCAAATTTTGAAAGCATGTCGGGCGGAAAAATATTTTGGGTCATGCGACTTGCGGCCACGGGAGCTATGGTATTCACCATAATATTATTTTTAGAACCTTCTTCTTTAAGCGCATGCATCAAACCAACAAGGCCTAATTTAGCCGCGGCATAATTGGTTTGCCCAAAATTTCCAAAAAGGGCCGAACCGCTAGTAGTAAACACCACACGACCATATTTTTGATTTAAAAAAATCTCCCAGGCCGCTTTGGTAACATGGCGTGAACCCGTTAAATGCACATCCACAATTTTTTGCCATTGATCGGTATCTTGTTTTTTAAAAGACCCATCACGCAAAATGCCGGCATTATTCACTACGGCATCAAGCCTTCCAAAGCTCTCCAACGCTTGCCCCACCATTTTTTGAGCGCCTTCAAAAGAATCCACAAAATCGTAATTGGCAACAGCCTGGCCACCTGCTTGTTGAATAAGAGAAACCGTTTCATCGGCAGGGCGTAACCCTTGACCAGAACCATCAACCGATACACCCGGATCATTCACAATAATTTTAGCGCCAAGCTTAGCCATGAGGAGCGCATGGGAACGTCCCAAACCTCCGCCAGCACCGGTAATAAGAATAACTTGATTCTCTAATTTTTTTTCCATTCTTCACTCTCCTACACCCAAAGACCCCAAAACCTAGTCCTCGTCTTCTTCACGATCTGCCCCATAATCCTCCATCATCGACTTCTCAAATTCCTCATCCGGATTAATTGGGCGTTCAGGGCCTTCTTCTGGATCTTTTACTTCTTCTACAAATTCGAAATCGGGAAGAAGCTTACTCACCTCACCCGAGCAAACAAAATCAAGCATCACTTCGGCACGCGTTACCGCCACATATAACAAATTACGTTCTTCTTCGTTGCTGGAATGATAATGGGACGATGTAGGTTCCACCACCAGCACATTACGAAATTCCAAACCTTTTACCTGATTCACATTGGTAACCACAACACCCGGGGTAAAAGTAAACTGATCACGGTAACCTAAACGAACCGAGGTATGTCCCATTTTACGCAATTGATCGGTGAGCATTTTTGCATCTTTAGGGTTACGACAAATAACACACGATAAACTATGCGCACTCTCGCGCACCCGTTCATCCACCCATTGGCCAACCACAGCCGGTGTAATTTCGGGCGATTCTGTTTTAATCATACGTGGGGCTGGGCCATGGCGCACAGCTGAAAGTTGCGGACGCGCTTCATCGTCCATGCGCAAAGCATGCGCTATTTCCATAATTTCATCGGTGGTACGGTATGAAACATTAAGAGATACGGGTTTTATATCTTTAAAACCGATGTCGGCCAAAAAACTTTCCCAGCTTTTAAAATTACGTCCCATCACAATTTTTTGAGCACGATCACCGACAAGCGTAATTGTCCGGCCCTCATTGAGGGCGTTAAGTAGTGCCCCAATTTCAGCTGCACCAAAATCCTGACATTCGTCGATCACGATATGGTCGAGGGCCGCATGTAAATTTCTATCGGTAACGGGATAATAACCTTTGCGCTTAAAGATAAGATGCAAAAGAAGCGTATCGTCCAGATAATCCGTTCTTTTTTTGGACAAGAGCATGTTGATGTGATCGCACACAACCCCTTTGGCAAAACCGGGAAACGGAAGTGGCAGAATAAATTTGTAGAACTGGAACAAATCGGATAAATAATCGGTGCTATCGTCGTTATGTGGCGTACTCGCTACATATTTCTCCATCAATTCCAAAACAACTTGCGACGATTTAAATTGCTCAACGGTACGATGAATTTGTCCATCATCAAAAGGACGACGACCAACCATATTGTTGAGCAAACCATGTACCCATTGGTAATAGGTTTTAATGCTCACCCCTTCGATGCCTAATTCCGGTAAGGTGGTTTCTACATAATTGCGGAGCGAACGGTTAAGCATCACCACCAGTGTATTTTTGGGTTTAATATCCGAATTGTCCGGGTGTAAAAGCCAGGCCAGGCGATGCAAAGCTACCGTTGTTTTGCCAGAGCCTGCCACACCCTGAATAATCATAGGGAGATCCGCATCCGATGTAATCAATCGAAACTGTTCGGGAGTAATGAGCGATAAAATGGGTGGTAAATGACCATCCTGACCGGCCTTACGCGACATTAAAAGAGACGAATCATCAAAGTTCCATTTGCCATCGTTCCAGTAAACAGTACCTGTAGACGTTTCAACAACATTTAAAACACGTTCTACGCCCTGATAGGCCCTTTTGAGAGTAATAATTCCTTCACGCTCACGGCCCTGGATAGTTTCGCAAAATTCTTCCCCTTCTTTATAATCGTAATACAGTTTGCTGATGGGAGCTTTTCGCCAATCGATAATACGTTCATCCGGAAAGCTGGCTGTTCCTAATCTAAACTCAATCTTACGCCCATTTTCCTCGGTCACAACACGCGCAAAATATGGTTGCTCTAAAAGTTGTGATAATTCACCCGATTTATTTTTACGCAGTTTTGAAAGCCCATGAGCTACCGCTTCGTCGCTAGCAAGTGCCGCTTTTTCTTCATCACGGGTGGAGGCTACAATCTGGCTGGTGAGTTCGCGGGCTAAGGCTTGGTCTACGGCAAAATCGGCCATCGATTGTTTAATCTCGGCAACAATGGCATCGTACGTTTTTTCCCACCGGGCCTTTTCGTCATCACCTATTGCTGTAATCTGTTTCTCATCCATTCGATCACCTCAAAAATAGCAATTTGCTATAAAGACATATCTAAAAAAGAATGAAAAGAATTATTTGTAAAAAATTAGGTGATTTAAAAAAGGTAAATATCTTGTTAGATTTAAAACGCAAAAAGCCCGCTCTTTATACAAAAGCGGGCTTTTTGAAAAATGGTTTTTAATCGATAGTATAGCCGGCCAATACACCGTCGTTCATCATGGGGATAGCCAACAATTTTTTATTTTTTACATAGGTTAAATCGGCCGAACCCGCATTAAGTTTGCTTAAAATTTGAGCTTCACCATCTTTAGACACATGCAATAAATTGCCATTCATCCAATCGGTTACAAAAAAACTGCCATGACTATCGGCTTCCACACCATCTAAATTGCCAATAGATTCACCATTACCCAAGGGTTTAATTTCTTTGGTATTAAGATTAATGGCCAGCATTTTACCGGGCACTTTGGTGGCAAAACCGTTGGTCATCACACCCCAGGTACCTACATACAAAATATTACCCTTTATAAACAAACCATTAGGATTTTCTAAAGCAGCATTTTGCAACCATACAGTCAATTTACCGTTTTCAAGTTTATGGATAGTATTGGTGAGCATGTCACTCACATAAACAGCACCGTTATCGGCCACCACATCATTTAAAAATTTGGCACCAGGCGCAACAAACTTGCCTGTAATTTTAGCAGACGCCACATCAATTTCTACCAAAGCATCAATATCGGCCACATACAGCTTGCCTTGAAACAAGGCCAAACCCTTGGGGGCACTTAAACCTTTAACCCAAGTGAGCGAAACAATCTTTTGATTGTCGTCAATTTTGGAAATAAAACCATTGTTGTCTTTTGCCATGGGACTGCCATTGATATTAGACACATAAAAAACGTGAGCAGCTTTATCGTATATCACCGATTCGGGTTGTTTTAAGCCATTAACCTCCCAAGTTTTTTTAACAACAGGCTCACGAGCCTGAACTGTTAACGAAATTCCCATTAAAAGTATTATAAAAAATCTCATTCATCCCCCTCTTTTTTGGTCTTTTTTGTTTTTTTCTTTTCTATTTTTTTATCGTCATTTTCGTCTTCTTCTTTTTTCTCAACCTGTTTTCCCAAAAATTCTTTTAAGGGTAAATTAATTGTTTGGTCTTTAAAGTTTTTGAGAATAGCCCCCGTACGCTTTAAGCTAACCACCTGACCATCTTCCAGATAGGGCTCTAGCTTACTAGCCACAGTCTGAACGCGATTTCCTTCTCTATTATAAAAATCGGGGTAAATTGTCACATTGGTGCCTTTTACTTTTACCGTATTGTAGGTTAATAAAACGGGTATATCAGAAGTAAGTGGGGTTGAAAATTGTTGCGATTTATCGGCATTAGCTTTTTCCATAGCATCTACCGCCGATATTTTTGAATTTTCACTCATCATCAGCTGCACTAATGAAAAAATATCTTCAAACAGCATACGTATGCAACCATGAGAAGCCCACTTGCCAATAGAATCTACGGCTTTAGTGCCATGAATTAAGTAAAGATTTCCCAAAGGCATTTTAATTTCGCCTAATGGATTATCGTCGCTGCGAGGTTTAATTGGCGTAGCATCTTCCACCCAATCACTTTGAGGGGGAGGACTCCACCATGGATTCCAAATAACATGATCAATAGAACGCCAGCCTTGGGGCGAAGGGTATTCGGGTTGACCAACAGCAACGGGAAAAATACGGATAATATGATCGCCCTTCGCTAAAATCAGTCGACGTTGTGGCACTTGTACTTCAATCCAATATCCTCTGGTGCCCTTCATTTTGGCAGCAGCATCTTCATCAAGCATGATGATAGGTTTTAAATATTTTTTGGGTGCGGCATAAACATTAGAGATGTGGCCAACTATTAAAAAGATAAATAACGCGACTAATATTTTTCTCATAACTGAGCTTCCTCCACCCATCGTCCATGTTTTTTAATAAGATTTACCAAGGAACCTACTGCTTCCTCCTCGGGAATATTTCGTTCTACACAATCTTTGCCTACATACAAACTTACTTTTTTTGGCCCCGTACCCACATAACCAAAATCGGCATCGGCCATTTCTCCAGGACCGTTTACAATACAACCCATCACAGCAATTTTTACGCCCTTTAAGTGATTAGTAACTTGCCTAATTTTATCGGTGGTAGTTTGTAAATCAAACAAGGTGCGTCCACAAGAAGGGCACGAAATATATTCGGTTTTGGTAATGCGAAGACGAGCTCCTTGTAAAATATTGTAAGAAAGACGTACGGTAGAAGAGATATCACCAAAACCCGAAAGACAAATGGAGTCACCAATACCATCATTTAGCAAACACCCGCCAGAAATAGAAAGTGATAAAAGAGACGAAGAAGAAAGAGTAATGTTGATGAGTGTTTGGCCCAATAAAGAAGCTAACTTACGATAAGCATAAACAGAATTTTTAGTATCTAATGAAATACTGGAGACACCCAGGGAGGCCGCGTTACTTATTTGAGACTCTTGAAGCCGCACTTCCAAAAACAAATTCTGTTTTTTGCAAAGCTCTTTAACTTCTGTAAGGTGGTCTAAACCTAACCACACAATTTTTGAAAAACCCTTGGCCTGTTTTATTAATTCTACACACGATGTAACCAAAGCCAGCTCCGGCTTTGTTCTAAACCCGCCCGTTGTATGAAACCGATTGATGAGAGATACCAGATCTTGAGGATTGGTTTTATCATCCGCCTGCCATTCAATGATTTCAAGCGGCATTTCAAGTCCACTTCTGTCGTACAAATAATCTTGATATTCTTTTTCAAATTTTTCTTTATTGCTCGCATCAAAAGCTATTGCCACACGGATGGGATGATGGCTACCTAAGCCAAGAGCACCAACGACGCTTTCGGATGAAGAACGACGCGCATAATGAAAATCATCCCCTTTAAAAACTCCATCGTTTTTATCGTGAAATAAATTATTATATTTCTGCACCAACCCATAGGCCACGGGCACTTCGTAAATCGAATCTTCTGTAAGAGAAACGCGAATGGTATCACCCAAGCCATCTTCCAAAAGGCTGCCAATACCAATGGCCGATTTAATGCGACCATCTTCGCCCTCGCCGGCTTCGGTAACGCCCAGGTGGAGAGGATAATGCCAGCCTAATTGGTCGAGACGAGAAGCCAGTAAGCGATACGCCTCGGTCATCACCTGCACATTAGAGGCTTTCATAGAAAGAATAATTTGGCGGTAATTCAGTTCTTCGGCAATTCGCAAAAACTCAAGGGCCGACTCCACCATTCCAAGAGGCGTATCACCATAACGGTTCATGATACGATCCGACAATGAACCGTGATTAGTACCAATACGCATGGCAACATTGTGTTCTTGGCATTTTAAAACAAGTGGAACAAATTTTTCGCGAATGCGGGTGAGTTCTGCGGCATATTCATCATCGGTATATTCTTTAGATTTAAATAATTTCTTATCTACAAAATTACCGGGGTTAATACGCACTTTATCTACATACTCAACTACTTGCATGGCAATGGATGGTGTAAAGTGAATATCGGCCACCAGCGGCACCTTAATACCTCGCGCTTTCATGGCAGCACGAATATTGGGCAAATTATCACAATCGGCTTGCGTGGGCACAGTCACACGAATAATTTCGCATCCGGCTTGTACCAAACCTTCCATTTCACGAATAACCGCTTCGGTGTTTTTAGTGTCCGACGTGCACATGGATTGTACACGAATGGGAAAAGAGCCCCCAACGGCAATGCCTCCCACCCAAACGGGATGGGTTTTGCGTCTGTTATAACTAATGGGTTTTACCATACAAGGCATAGCCATTAACGCTTTCCCCCTTATAAATCAAGGGGCTAAAAAAGACTTTCCAGCACTCCCGAATCAATAAATTCGTGTCCTTTATCGGGGGCAATCTCCACTACCGTACGGCAGTTTTTAACAGAAGGTGCATTCTCACAAAGTGGAGCAAGAGGCTCTAAGTGAATCTTCAAACGCTCAACAAGTTGACGGGAAGAGTCGTCGTAAAAACTATCATTTGCCCCCATCGCAAGGTGCATTTTTCGGGGATATACAAGAAGAGCTACATCATCCATGTTGAGAACCCCTCCCAAAGGGTTAATAAACTCACAAAAATGATGGCGTGATGAAAATAGTTCTTCAAACCCTACAAAAAGCCCATGGTTAGAAACTACCTCAAACCGCGCATCCATGGCACCGGCTACTAGAGACACTAAAGCTCCAAAATTAACCCCTACAATGCCGTTAAGCGAAGGATTTACCTTGATACCTCCAACTTTACTACTATCTAAACCTTCCAACACGCTTTGAGCCTTCATCATATCCAACACTTGTATACCCACAAAATTACGTTTTAATTTTTTTACATATCTATTGTGTTGAAACGAAAAATTATAAAAGCCCCTTAACTGCGGCACCATCACCATAAAACCACGTTTGGCCAAGCGGTATCCCATGCCATGCATGTAACTTTTATTATTAAAAGCGGCATCTTCGTTATCGGCATCATGTCCATGCAACACAATGAGCGTGGGCATTTTTTGAGAAACTGGTTTTAAGGGAGCTAAGAGATAGGCCTGTAATTCTTTACCGTCAAATCCGTTGTACGATATACTCCAGCTTTGTACATTGTCATCTTTCAATAAAAATTTAATACGGGCATCGGCATTTAGCGCTTTATTTTTTTCATCGTCACTTATTCCTAATGCTTTTTGCAGTGTAACAAGGGTTTCTTGCTGCCATACCTGGAGAGAACCACTCTGATAACTCATACTACCTACACGAGGAGGAAGTGGCGGAAGCTGGGATTCACACGATAATAAAAATAGAAACAAAAAAAATAAATTAACGTTTTTCATCCCAAAACTGTTTCACTCTTAAATTGATGATATCGGGAAATTCCAAAATGGAATAATGCGTTCCGTTGGGAATAATCAGTAACTCGGATGTAGAAATTTTATGAGCCATTTTTTCGGCCGTTACCACAGGTGTTAAGCGGTCTTCTCCGCCACCAATAACCAAAACCGGAACCTTAACCTTGGGCAATACGTTACTAGCATCGTGCTCTGATAAATGTGTTAAAATTTCGTGATACATAAGCAAATCACAGGTTACCATATCTTTGGCAACATCCTTAAAAACAGCACGGTCCAAATTGGCATGCACTAAGCCCAGTTTAATTACCAATTCCATAAAGGCTTCACTATCCATCACCTTGTGTGCAATAGGCATAATGGTGGGCTGTATTTTAGGTGCAATTTTTTTAGCTAAATCGTTTACCGTGGGCAAAATATATTTAAGTATTGGGCTATTAAGTGCCGTATCAAACGGGAAACCGTATGTACCGTTCATCAAAACCATCGACTCATAAAAGCTGGCGTGGTCACGATAATACTCCAGTGCCACCTGCACACCCATCGACCAACCTACCACACGCGCTTTTTTAATTTTTTCTTTCTCAATTAAAATTTCGGCATCACGCACATGGTCTTCAATGCGCAATTTTTTAATATCTTTGGGTGGTTTTGATTTAAAAAGCCCGCGGTAATCCCAGGTTACAAATTTATAATTTTCTCCAAATGCATTAATGAGCGGCATCCATGCCGTGATATTGCCACCAAGACCATTAAATAAAAAAATCACCTCGCTACCATTTCCCACTACTTGGTAACCAATTTCGGTATCGTCAAAACTTTTAAATGTTTTTTGAATTACTTTATATTTTGAGGGCATAATAAATGCGTTTTCCAAAAAAAGGAAAAACGGGAATAGACAAAAGAGTTAGTACAACTTCTTTAATTCCACATTAGGATAATATTTTGCCAAAATAGCATCGTAGGTTTTATTTTCAGAAGCCATTTCCTTGGCGCCAAACTGACACATCCCTACGCCATGGCCAAAACCATAACCACTAAAATAAAAACTGTCCCCCGTTTTTTTAACAGTATATCGATGGCTTTTAATATTCATATAACCTAAGGCACCGCGAATAAGCGACGAATTAACTTCAAAGGAACCGTTTTCACCTTTATAAACCAGCTTTTGTACATAGCCCGATTTAGAATCTTTTTTGGTAACCTTGAGTGTTTTAATTGTGCCTACTGCGGTATCCGTTTTTTTCGCCAATTTTTCACCTAGATCAAAAGCACTAATCGTATAACTCCAATGGCGATGGGGAGAATAACGACAGTACGAATCGGTGGATACATTTTGGCAATAATCTTTATAGGATAAAGAAGCCATACGGGCCGAACGTGTTTTACCACCACAGGTAGATGAATAAAAAGCCTCTACAACTTCATCATTTTTGTAAAGAACTATACCTCGTGTTTCATCAACCACACTTTTTAAATAGGCATTTTTAATATCTTTCATTCTAAAAACCTGATCGGCCTGAGTGGTGACAATATCATAATTGCGCCCATCTTTTTTAGCCTGATCCATCTGATGGAGAGCATAAGATCTAGCGGCTACCGTTTGCGCTTTTAAGGCTTCCCTTGGCCAATTGCGATTCATTTCATTGCCAATCACACCAGCCAAATAAGTTTCAATAGGGATAGTTTTAATTCCATGGCGACGCCCACCCAGTTTCACACGTATTTTGGGTTCATTAGGATCAACCTTGGATTTTGCTTTTTTAGTTTCAAGCGGCGACAAGGCCACAGCCGTATTAGGAGGAGGTGTTGTTTCAAGTGAAGCCACTTCGAGCGCTTTTGCCTTTTTACGTGCTTGGGCTGGAAATGACACAAGTGAGGCTAAAATACATAAAATGATAATTTTTTTCATGAAATAAGATTCTTGCACGACCAAAACAGGAAGATCAAATAAAAAATCATATAATTAACATGCAATCACCATAACTGAACAAACGGTACTCTTTTGTCACAGCGTGCTGATAAGCACTTAAAATAAAGTCACGCCCTGCAAAAGCAGATACCAAAACCAGCAGTGTAGATTCGGGCTGATGAAAATTGGTAAAAAGAGCATCGGCCACTTTAAACTCATAGGGCGGATAAATAAATTTTTCGGTATAACCAGGTCCCGCTTTTATTTGAACTTTATCGGAAGCTGCCGATTCCAATGCCCGCATGGCTGTAGTACCTACCACCACCACTTTTTTATTATCTTTTTTAGTGTTTCTAATTTGAGCTACTGTTTCTTCGCTAATTTCGTAACTTTCACCGTGCATGGCATGGTCACGAATATCATCACTTTTTATAGGCAAAAAAGTGCCCAAACCCACATGTAATGTAATAAAAGCAGTTTCAATTTTTTTTGTCTTGAGCGTTTCCATCATCGCTTCGTTAAAATGAAAACCGGCTGTGGGAGCTGCTAGCGAACCCGTTTTTTGAGCATAAATAGTTTGATAACGTTCGGTATCTGTTTTTTTATCATCAGCTCTTTTAATATAAGGCGGCAGCGGGATATGACCAATATGGGATAGCCATTCCATCACAGGCTTTTGAGTATCAAACAATATAGTTCTTACACGTCCATTATCCTCTAGCAATGTTCCGGTAAAATTATGATCAAAAATAATTTTAGTTCCTTCGGCTAGTCGCTTGGATGCATGCACCAGGCACGTCCAGGTAAGAGATTTTATTTCGTTAATTAAAAAAATCTCAACATTGCCTCCGGTTTCTTTTTTACCAATCAAGCGGCAGGGAAATACTTTAGAGTTGTTAAAAACAAGAAGATCACCTTCATTTAAAAAATTGGGCAAATCTTTAAAAAATGAATCGGTAAAATTTTTTTGCTGCTTATTCACAACAAGCATACGCGAGGCATCACGACTTTCTAAGGGATGTTGCGCCACCAAATGAGGCGGATAAAAATAGGAATAGTCTTTAAGGGAGTACATTAGGAATTGGTTTTATTAAACAGCTCCAGCATTTTAAGAAGAAGTTTTTCGTACGGTTTATTTTTATGAGCCTTGGAAAAAGAAATTCCTTTATTTAAAAAATCACGGCACAAATCGGGCTCTATTTTACGTTTGCTTAACATTTCGAGTAATTTAAAGTTAAAATTTACAGGGCTTACAAGCCCGTTAAAATTATCACCCATCGATTTTTTAAAACATTCAATAGCCAAAACCTTATCCCCTTTTTTAAGGGCTGTCCTGCCCATAAGCGTATAAGCCTGATGAACTAAAGTAAAATCGGGGCCCACCATGGTAAGAACTTCATTCATTTTACGAATCACGATGTCGTACTGGCCAAAAAAATCGCATAACAAGTTAGCAGAAATAATTTTAAGTGTAGGGTCTTCGGGAATAAATTTTTCAGCTTTCTCATAATACTTCCAGGCTTTTCTAAAATCTTTTTTAATTTTATAAAAAATACCATATGCCGAACAAAACATTCCCTGCATCAGCTCATCATGCAGCACTTCTGCTTCCTTAAGCCCCTCGGCTAAAAGCGCTTCGGCCTCGGCAAGCTTTTTTTTGTTCATAAAATCGAAGGCTTTATGAAGTTTTTCAGATTGCATTTTTTGGTTTAAGGAAGTCATTTTTTATTCTTCTTATAAAAAAACATGAAATAAATAATAAAGAGTAAAGTCCTGTCCTAATTTTTATTTTTTATCGACGTAAGTCCCACCTTATAGCTTTCACCCTACAAGAAAAAGGCCTGTCTTCACAGAACTTGTGAAAGCGTCATCTAATAAAAGGACTCTATGACGATAAAAAATAAAAATTAGGCCAGGACTTTGTGGGCTATACTCCCACTAACAACCCCACAAGTTCATCATGAATCAAGCCATTACTGGCGGCAATCTGCCGATCATACACTGTAGCAGGTGTTCCATCAAAGCGCGTCACTTTTCCGCCCGCTTCATGGATCATAAGGCCACCTGCCGCCACATCCCACGCAAAAAGATCGAGCTCCCAAAATCCATCGTACCGACCCGCTGCCACATAACATAAATCGATGGCCGCCACTCCGTCACGCCGTACTGCTTGGGCCTGTAAGATCATTTTTCTAAAATGATCGAGGTTATTGTCTACTTTTTCGCGTATATTGTAGGCAAATCCGGTGGAAAGCATACTTTTGCCTACATTTGGAGCCTTTGATACCTGCATTTTTTTACCGTTTACAAAACTGCCGCTACCAAGTTCGGCGGTAAACAATTCTTTTCTATTAGGATCATACACCACTCCGGCTACAATTTCACCGCCGTATTCAAGACCTATGGATACACAAAAAAGGGGATAACCATGGGCATAATTGGTGGTGCCATCAAGGGGATCAATAATCCATTTATAATCGGATTTTTGTTTAGTTTCGCCCCCTTCTTCGGCCAAAATGGAATGATGAGGAAATTCTTTAAGCAAGCGCTCAATAATCATTTTTTCGCAGGCCTTATCCACCTCGGTAACCAAGTTAATGGCACCTTTATATTCTACGTTCACTTCAGTACCAAGGCGCGTTATTTGATAATCACCTGCCATTGTAGCCGCATCAATAGCGGCATCTAAATAGGTTGTCATAAACAAAACCTCATTTCAAAATATCAACATTGGGCAACCCATGAAAATCATAATCGGCTGTCACTAAACGGGCTTCGCTTACTTGAGCTGTTCCGTAAACAATGGCGTCAGCCATAGCCAAATCATATTTAAGCGCCAAATCAGCCGCTTCAATGGCTAAACCTTCGTTCAAATCTACTACAGAGCCTTTTTTCATAAGGCTGACCGCGTAAAAAGCTTTTTCTTCATCCAATGTTTTTTTTATTTTTTTATATACCTCATACAACACAAGAGAAGGCACATAGAGATTTTTGGGAGTTTTAAGATAGTGCTTTGCTTTCTCACCCGTCTTTGATCCCAGAAGAATTTCTATCCATACCGATGAATCCAGCACAACATTCATACGCGATCTTTCTTATCACGTAAATTGGCGGACGTGAGACGGGAATTTTTAAAAAGACCAAAAGTTTTAGAAAGGGCAACGTCAGGGGCCATATAAATAACCCCGTTTTTTTCTAAAATCATAAGTTTTTGCTTTGGCTTTAAAGAAAGTTTATTCCTAATTTCCTTCGGGATCACAATTTGAAATTTTTGAGAAACTTGGGTATATGTCATAAAATTAACCGTCCTACTTTTTATAATTTTATCCTACTTTTAGCATAAAAGTAAACCTTTAATACGGGAAGTTTTCGAGAGTATCTAACACCACATGCGGATTTTCGGCTTCAAGTTGAGCGCGCGGGGTAGATCCGGTACACACGGCCACTACAGTAGCGCCAATAGCCTTACCACAACGCACATCGTGAACAGTATCGCCAATTAAATATGTTTCTGAATCTTCACCTACATGCTGCAGCGCTCTTTTATGGGCTAGCCGTGTTAAATCAATACGTTCATACGCATCACAGCCATAACCACCAAACAAGAAAGCATGGGTATTAAAACCACCCTGCTTTAATTTATTAAACGCTGTTTCTTTATAATTGCCGGTGGCCAGTCCCAAGTACGTATTTTTTTGTGAAAATAGTGAGGCAATAATTTCGGATGCCATAGGCATAATACGAAAACGTGGTGAGCGGGGCAATTCTTCGGCCATTATTTTGTTATACAAGTTTTTTATATTTTCCTGCTCTTCTGCCGAGGCTTTTTTCCCAAAATTCTTTTCAAAAATCTCATCCACAATAGACGGATCGGTACGTCCGTCGGGATTAATATTATCCCAAATATTTTTCTTACCAAACAAGCTCTCAAAAACCCGCTCAAAGGCCACCACTCCTGCGCCACCGGTTAAGAGAAGCGTTCCATCAATATCCCACAAAAATATTTTTTTCTTCTCTGCCATATAAATCTCAAGGCGTTTTCTTCATTTTAATTTTTTTAAATTCTATGCCGACCACCTTAAGAGCCCTCACCTCACTACCCAAAGGCCTATCTGCCCAGAAATTGTGAGGGTGTCATCTAATCAATGGAGCTCAGAGAATTTAAAAAAATTAAAATGAAGAAAACGCCTCACCCTTCACCTTCCCCCGATACAACTCCCTTAAGCGCTTAAAATACCCATCATACATCCCGCTTTTAAAGTCTGGAAAGGTCCAGTCAAAACCCCTAAATTCACCCTTGTAATATTCCATCACCATATCGGCATACATAGTATTGGAAAGGGCAATTTTATGACCCCCATATTTGGTTGAAGCGAGCACTATTTTGGTTAAATCGAGATAACCGGGATCGATATTTACTAATCTTTTACCCTTCTCAGTAAAGAATTCTCGCTCTAAAACAATAGAACTTTCCTTAAATTCTGCTATTTTATAAGGAATTTTTGTATTTTTTAATGAAAAAAACGCTTTTTTAAGATTTTCACCCATTTCTGGCGCGTAATAACTGGTTTTATCAAACAAAAACTCCTCAAAATAATCGTCTAAAACCCCAAATGCATCCGAAATGATGTTTTTTATGTTCTCAACAGGAACTGTTGGGGCGTAAATGATTCCAAAAAAGTATTGAACCGGCTGCATAGTGCTTTCTCTAGCCTATTCACCCTCTACTGTAAAGCCCAGCGCTTAACGCAGTGCGCATTTTTAAGGTATTTCCTTAGCCCTACTTCTTCTGTACAATTTTGACTGGGGATTAAGAGGGGGTTTTATGGACATGGAAAAATCGATTTCGCTTTTAAGCGATTTTATCGGTCAAAACATGTGTGTAGTAGCCTACGGCGATACCTATACCGGAACTTTGGTGAAGGTCGATTACGACAAAGAATTTATCATGCTGCTTAAAGGCAAAGATAAAATTGAAATTGATTTGGAACGTGTTGAGTCATTCACCATTGTTTAATAACACTCTTAAACAAGTGAGGCCAATTAACGGTTTTTTACACCGACATTGGTCATTTCGATATTTGGGCTACGCAGGGCATCTTCCAAATATTCTTTTAAACGTCTTTCCACATTCCCAGTACTTTCCAAGCGACCTATAAGACTTTTAACCGTTGTTGAAATCACCACTTTGGTAGAATCACCCTGTTCAATCAAATCCACATTCATCTTGTAGTATGCTCCATCAGCACCACCGTAGTCTCTACGCTCAAACAGATTAAAATAATGTGAATCTACCTCTACTGGTTTCCATCCCGACTTAACACTACCAGCTTCAGCATCTACAACGGTCACTTGATATTTTAATGCTTCCAGTCCTTTTTGAACGGCTTCCAAAATCTCTGTGCGACCATTTCTAAAAACCGCACTGGTGGATACCGAGTTAAAATCTTTACCATACACCATCACTTTGGTGCACAATTGCCCCGAAAAAAGGGTGAACCACACACACACCAGCATCAATTTTAATGCGTTTTTCATGTTGTCTCCTACCCCTTTTTCCTTTTTAAAATACTAAACCACAAAATAAGAGCCATCACAAACCAAATGATACTGATAAATTGTGATGTTGATAAAACTCCTTCTACTACAAACCCTCTAATGGTATCGCCCCGGTAAATTTCTAAAACCGAGCGCAAAATAGGATAAATAATAAGATACATTAAAAACACCTCGCCATCGAATGTTTTTTTGCGTCTAAACCACATTAAAAAAAGAAAGATACAAAGTTCACCAAACGATTCAAACAGCTGGGTGGGATACACAGGGTGATCGTGCGGGGCTATTGCAAAATCGGTTAAAGGAAAAATAACCGCATACCAGGCATCCGGTGAAGCTGGCTTGCCAAAACAGCAGCCGGCTGCAAAACAACCTAGGCGGCCAATAGCATGGCCAATGGCAATACCAGGAGCAAAAACATCGGCCACTTTAAAAAACGGGAGATCATGCTTGCGCGTGTAGTAAACACTGGTAGCAACCGCACCAATTAAGCCCCCATAAAACACTAGCCCGCCTTCCCAAAAGCGCACAAAGACCATGGGGTCTTTCCACCACTGGGGAACAGACGCAACTACATAAAGAAGACGAGAACCAATAATGGCCGAAAGAACAATATAAAAAAACAAATCGAGCACACGTTCGGGCGAAAGCCCCACCCGCTTAGCTTCAGTTTTGGACCACCACAACCCCACAAGAAAAGCCGTAGCCACAAGCGCTCCATAGGTGTGAATAGGCCGTCCACCAATAAAAGGAAGAAAATCAGGTATGTAAAAGAGGACCGGATGCATAATTATTCACTATCTTGCCAATCGGCTAAGGTAACACCAAGCACAATACCAAGAGCTGTTATAACAAGACCGCCCACCAAAAAACTTGTTTTTAAAGCATTCACTTTAGGCTGATCAATCTGTGTAATTTGGGTCATGGGAATTGTTTCTTGAGAATACCGGTTTTGGATAATCAACTGGTCTGCTTCCATTTTAAAGCCATTCATTCCCGTATACACTCGCTTTCCATTATCCGTAGTAATGCGGTATTCCTTTTGAGTATCAAGCGAGGGTAATGCCGAATTTTGGCTGCTTCTCACATACAGTGGCTTATAACTGACACAGGCGTTAAACGATAAAAAGAAAAACAAGGTAATCCATGACAAAAATTTCATAGATATTCTTTCTATTCATCCTTAAGCAAACTCTCTCCCCCGCCTGCTTTTGGTTTATTAATGCGTCACCGCGCCTTTAGCGGCTGACGATACGAGTTTGGCATATTTAGCCAGCACTCCGCGCTTGTAAGGAATTTCACGCGGCTTTAATTTTTTGAAACGCGCATCAATTTCAGTTTGCGGCACATGCAGTTCAATAACTTCTTTTATGGCATCAATGGTAATTAAGTCTCCGTCCTGAACAACAGCAATAAGACCACCATCCTGGGCTTCGGGAGCAATATGCCCCACCACCAAGCCGTGTGTTCCACCACTAAAACGGCCATCGGTAATAAGACCAACCGAATCGCCCAACCCTTTACCTACAATAGCGGCTGTAACCGCCAGCATTTCACGCATGCCGGGGCCACCTTTGGGGCCTTCGTAGCGAATCACCACCACATCACCCTCTTTAATTTTATCGGCCATAATGGCATCAAAGCAGGCTTCTTCGCCGTCAAATACTTTGGCAGGGCCTTTAATGGTAATTTTGGAAAGTCCTGCAATTTTACACACCGCACCCTCGGGCGATAAATTGCCTTTTAAAATAACCAAAGGACCCGATTTAAAAATGGGATGATTAAGCGGCTTTACAATATGCTGGCCATCCACAAGGCCGGATATGTTCTTTAAATTTTCGGCAACTGTTTTGCCAGTAACTGTCAGGCAATCGCCATGGAGCAAACCGGCATCTAAGAGCATTTTCATCACACCATGAACACCACCCACGCGATCAAGATCGGTCATTACATATTTGCCACCGGGCTTAAGATCGGCCAGATGAGGCGTGGTTTTGCTGATACGGTTAAAATCGTCGATATTCAGATCGATATTGAGTTCATGCGCAATCGCTAAAAGATGCAACACCGCATTGGTAGAACCACCCAACACCAGCACCACACGGATGGCATTTTCAAACGATTTTTTAGTTAAAATTTTAGACGGCGTTAAATCGCGGCGCACCAGTTCAACAACTTGTTTGCCCACTTCATAACAATCTTCGGCCTTGCGGCTAGAAACAGCGGGGAGCGAAGCAGAACCGGGCAAACTCATACCCAAGGCCTCGATGGCCGATGCCATGGTATTGGCTGTATACATACCACCGCACGAACCGGCTCCGGGAATAGCCTTTTTTTCAATTTCTACCAATTTATCGTGAGAAATTTTTCCACTGTTAAAAGCACCCACAGCTTCAAAAATACTGACGATATCAATATCGTGTCCATCACAGTTACCGGGCATAATAGTACCACCGTAAACAAAAATACTGGGCACATCCACACGGCACATGGCCATGAGACATCCCGGCATATTTTTATCGCAGCCACCAATGGCGACTAAAGCATCATGACGCATGCCTTGATTAACTGTTTCAATGCTATCGGCAATAACCTCGCGCGACACGAGTGAAAATTTCATCCCTTCGTGTCCCATACCAATTCCGTCACTCATGGTAATGGAATGATACACTTGCGGCATGCCACCGCCGGCACGGATGCCTTCTTTTACTTTTTCGGCAAGCCCGTTAATATGCATGTTACAGGGTGTTACTTCGCTGCCAAGGCTAGCCACGCCAACCACGGGCTTGTTAAAATCTTCATCGGTAAAACCAACAGCGCGCAGCATGGCCCGGTTGGGAGCCCGTGAATCGCCTTCGGTCATAAGAGAACTGCGTTTTTTAAGTGGGTTCATAGTCTGTACTGTCTAGCCTCATCGGGGGCTTTTTTCAAGTGGGGATATTGGAGTTTTTTCTTGCAGGATATACCCAAAAAACATTAAATAGGGCCCTATGACTACCCCCAACCGCATGCAAGAACACTGGTCCGATTTAAAAATTTACATCAAACAGGAATGGCCTCGTTTCTCGGATGCCACCATCGAAAACGTCAATGGGGACTTCGACCGTTTTTTAAAGCATTTAAAAGATCTTTATAACAATTTCCCGCTCGAAGAAGCTAAAGCTCGCTCTAAAATTCAGGCTTATTTAAATCATTTGGAAGGCCTTGCGGGTTAATAACTAAATTAAAGCAAAAAAAAAGGGGCATCGTTCTGATGCCCCTTTTTACACAATCACTATACGATACGTTTATTTTTTACCTAAACGATCCAATTCTTCATCAATAATTTCTTTAAAACGGTCAAAGGGTTGAGCACCCGATACAAAAATACCATTGATGAAATAAGCCGGGGTTCCAGAAACGCCAGACTCCGAGCCTTCTTTAATATCTTTATCAATTTCAGCTTTAAATTTACCAGAATCTAAACATTCGTTAAATTTTTTGGTATCCAGTTTTAAATCGGCTGCATATTGCTTGAGATTTTCAATTTCTAGGCCTTTCTGATTTTCCCAAAGATTATGATTGTATTCCCAGTATTTCTTTTGATCGCCAGCACAATTGGCCGCTTCCGAAGCTTTGGGAGCATTTTTGTGAAACGAAAGAGGAAAATCACGGAACACATAGTGCACTTTTCCTTTATATGTTTCTAAAATCTGTTCTACTGTAGGACGAGCTTTTTTGCAGAAAGGGCATTGAAATTCAGAAAATTCGATAATCTGAATAGGAGCATCTACATCGCCTTTAGACGGATCATCATCAGCCGATACTTCAATGCGAGGACGTTGCATTAAAATTTCAACTTTAGAACCTTCCTTTAATTTTTTAATAAAATCATTATATACGGTACGTTCTTTGGTGGCACTTACCTGGGCCATCAATTGAGGTTTTACCTGCTCAAAAGGAGCATTGTTAAACCGGGCTTTGGCAAACTCGTAAAAGTTTTTTAAATCGGTTTCAGTAGGCTCGGTTATTTTATCTTTTACTTCGGTTTTCAACAATTCTTCCAAAGTAACGCCACGTTTTTTAGCTTCGGCTTCAAGGAGCTTATCTTCAATCATGTCTTGCAAGCCGTTTCTTTTAATATCAAAAATTTGAGATTGAACTTTGGAAAGCTGCTTGGATAGTGCGGCCGATACTTCGGCATCGGTAATATCCACGCCGTTTACACGGGCCAAAACATCCCCACCGCTGGGGGCAGGAGCCGGGGAAGAAGCCGCGGATTTATTATCGGCTGCCGGACTTGCGGTATGGGCTTCGGGTTTACAAGCAACAAAAGCAGAGAAGGTGAGTAACAACGCAACAATTTTTTTCATAAAAGAGCTCCTTTATTAATGATAAGGGCTAAAAGTGTAACAAAAGCTTAAAACCTTGTCATTAAGCGTTTATTAATTTTTTTTAAGCAATAAGACCTAGAAAAAGTAGTAGCGGATGCCCAAGCCGCCCGTTATATCAAACTCGTCATCCGGCGAAAACTCAATGCCTGGCGCCGCTTCGGCGTAAATATCGATATCTCCATCATCAATAGTCCAACTGGCACCTACAGGAAAGCGGAGCGCAAAAATACCATCGCCATCATTAGCCCCACCTAAATCAACACCAAATTTGGCTCCCGCTCCTATATACGGGGTTACAGTACCGTTATTAGTTTTAAAATCGAGAATATCTCTAAAATGAAACACAGCTGAGGGCTCAACAATAAAACTTTCTTCAGCAAAACCATAACCGGCAATAGTATCGAGTGATAAAAATTTGAAAAAGTTGATGCGAACCGAAGCACCCATAGGCTCACCTATATTTAACCCCACGCCTAATTTTTTATAATCGTCACAAAAACCTAACGTTGATGTACCTACCAGCACCACAAACAATAAAGCTGAAATAATTTTTTTCATTTTAATCTCCTTTGTCAATGCCGTAGCAAATGCGGCCTTTTTTTAGATCTAACGCTTTTGCAGCTTTTTGAAAAGAAAAATGAGAAAAATTTTTAAACTATATTTTAATTTTCGTTTTTAGATCCACCCATACACGGCGGCGATGCCGGTACAACACCACCTTTTGCTTTCCATTCAGCGGGCGAATACGCGATAATAGACAAAGCATGCATGCCCTCATCAAAAACTCTTTTTAATGCGCCGTTAATCAGACGATGGCGATTAATAAGACTTTCTTTTTCAAAAGCAGATGACACTACTACAACTTTATAATGGGTTTCACTTTTAGGGCCGCTATGTTTATGGCTTTCGTTTAATACTTCTAAAAAAACGGGGTTAAAATTTTGGATGAGCAGAGTTGTGATTGTTTCTTGTCGCGACATATGCTTAAAAAAGGGCTGTGACCCAACTTAATAAAGACATCGATTATTATTATAACAGCGAGGGGCTCATGGTTCTAACCCCCAGCTACTTGAAGCGCCGGGGTTATTGCTGCCAAAACGGCTGCCTTCATTGCCCCTACGGATTTAAGAAAAATATTGCCGATACTAATTCCCCTGAGATGCCTCCAAAAGCTCCCGAAGAGAATTAATTTTAAGTCTCATCTCTTCATCGGCTGCCAAGGCATCTGCTTTATCTAACAAGTTGGCCGCCCGTGCATTGTCTCCCGCTTTGTACTTAAGATAGGCTAACCAGTAAAAAATTTCGGCGTTATGCGGATCAATTTTAATTGCTTCTTCCAACATCCACTCGGCATCATCAAGACGTTCATCATCAATAAGCGGAATAGCCTGATTCATTAAAGTGGCTGCCGCTTCATTAGGGGGCTTGGTGTAAATTTCAGGATTGGTTTCGGTTATAGGAGAGCGCTCATTGGTACGTGGCGCATCTTTTGTTTTGCCACAACCCATGATGAAACAAAAACACACTATCACCAGTATAACAAAATTATTTACAATCTTCTGTAGGCTCTGTTCCTTTAATAAAATATTCATCTAAAGCTTCTCCACATTTTTTACGATGGATCAAACCTGTTTTAGGATCGATCGGAACCAGGATAATATGGGGTGTGGGTCTAAAGGGCAAGCTTCCATTATCGGCCACCACTTCCTTCATAAAATTAGACCATAATGGCAAAGCCCCCGAGCCTCCTGTTAAACCCGTAGCACGCCCATCATCATAACCCACCCATGTAAGAGCTATCACATCGGGAGTATAACCCACAAACCAGGCATCGCGATAACCGCTTGTGGTTCCTGTTTTTCCAGCTGCTAGTGCCGTAAAACCCAAATTGCGCGCGCCCTTTGCAGTACCACGATCAAAAACTCCGGTTAAAAGCTGATTCACTAAAAACGCCGTATCGGGCGAAATTACTTTTTCCATATTTAGGTCTTTGCGTTCCAAAACCTCACCATCCGGTGTCACCACCTGACGAATAGCTTGCGGTTCCGATAAAACACCCTGGTTTGGAAAAACCGTGTATGCACGAATCATTTCCATAGGAGATACTTCAAATGACCCTAACACTAAAGATGGATAAGGTTTAAATTCGGATACAAAGTGAAATTTTTCGAGCTCTTTTACAATTTTATCAAGCCCTACTTCTAACGAAAGCCTTACTGCTGCCACGTTAAAACTTTTTTCAAGCGCTTCTCTTAAAGGAATCATCCCATGAAATGTTTTATCATAATTTTGTGGTTTCCATGGCTCACCATCGTTATCAACCTCTAGCGGTGAGTCGTCTATGAGAGTGGCCAGTGTTTTAGGCGGGTTTGTTTGTTCGGGATCAAGCGCCATCATGTATACAAATGGCTTCATAAGAGAGCCTGGCTGACGCTTAGAAAGCAAAAGATGATCAAACTGATTTTTTATATAATCTCGCCCTCCCACATAAGCCCTAATATAACCGGTGGCATTTTGAAGCATAATAAGAGCACCTTGCAACATCACTCCGGCATCCTTATTTTTTTTAAGAACGGTTGAATTTTTTTCGAGAGAAGCCAGTGACTTTTCCACCAAGCGATAAGCCTTTCTTTGTTCATTCATATCGAGTGTTGTGAAAATATAAAGACCTTCAGCTTCTAACTGCACACGTGGAAAATTTTCTTTGAGTTGATACAAAACTAAATCTACAAAATGCGGGGCAAAATTAACGCGCTTGTTCCGTTTAGTAAGAGGTAAGCTTTCCTTTACAGCAGCATCGTGCTCATCTTTACTAATAAAACTATTTTCAAGCATTTTTCCCAAAATAAGATTACGTCGCCTTAACGCTCTATCGGGATGATCAAACGGAGAATAATAACCTGGCGAACGGATAATACCGGCCAATAATGCCGATTCGGCTATATTCAGCTGCGATACATTTTTGGAAAAATACAAATTAGCAGCTTCTTCTACTCCCGCCACACTGGCTGGCCCACGCTGACCCAAATAAATTTCGTTTAAATACGCTTCAAAAATTTCGTCTTTGGAGTATCGGGCTTCTAGTAAAAAAGCCATGATCATCTCGTTAAACTTGCGGCTTAAAGTACGCTTGGGCGTTAAAAAGAAATTTTTAACTAACTGCTGAGTAAGAGTAGAGCCGCCTTCCTTTAGTTTAAAATGAATAATATTTTTAAACATGGCCCGCGTAATGCCTCTAAAATCAATACCGTAATGCTTGTAAAAACGTTCATCTTCAACCGATACAATGGCATCTTTTAAAGCCTGCGGAATGTTGGCAAAAGGTACAAAGGTTCTATCTTCCAAATTTTCATCAAAAATTGACGCAATTACTTCTGGCTCTAAACGTGCCAGCGTTAACTCTTCTTCCGTATCTATTCTTTTAAGACCCGACAAGTTACCGTCTGTAATTGCAAATGAAATGGGATATCCTTCAAATTTTTGGTGAGGATAATTAAAATTATGAAGGTAAACTTCGTAGTTATTACCTTGTTTATAAAATTCACCCGGGGATTTGGGCGTTTGGGACACCTCGTTGTACTCTAAAAAGTCCAATTTTTCATCAATATCGGTGCTTTTCACATAGCGGCCGTTGTAAAGCGAATACGAATCCGAAAAAACACGGCTGGGCAAGTTCCAGCGATGATGTTCAAATTTTTTGGTAATTGTATGATAAAGCGTAAGCGTATGTACCAAAAGTATGGCTAATAACCCTATGCTTAAAATCATCACTATACGCTTCAATCGTTTCATACTTCCTTACTGGCTAACCAAAACCCTCTTGTCAAATTTTCTTTCCTATGTTTTACGGCTCATCCGTGAGCACACTTCTTAAAACAGGCTTGGGACGTTTAGTTTCTACTGTAGTGGACCCCACCATTTTTCTTTCATTCGACCGTGCCGGCTTTCATATTCACAGCCTAACGTTTGATAAAACCGATATAAACGTGGATATGACGGGAAAAGTTTGTTTAATTACGGGTGCCAATTCGGGCTTGGGTTACGAAACCGCTTTAGCACTGGCCAAAAAAGGAGCTACTGTTTACATGCTGTGTCGCTCGCGTGACAAGGGAGAGCGGGCCTTAAAGGGCATTAGGCAAATGTCCTCTTCCAAAAAGGTTTTTTTGGAAATGGTTGATATGTCGTCCATCTCCTCTATTAAAAATTTTGTGGCCAAATTTTCGGAAAATCACGTGGATGTTCTTATTAATAATGCCGGTACTTTTGCCAACACTCTTACTTACACGTCCGACAATATAGAGCTTACCTTTGCCACAAACGTGTTAGGTCCTTTTTTGCTGACGGAACTTTTACTGCCCAAATTGATGGCTACTACAGCCTCGCGCGTAATTAATGTATCATCGGGTGGACTGTATGCTCAAAAGCTTGTCATGGATGCTTTGCATTTAAAAAATAAAAAATTTGACGGATTAAAAGCGTATGCCTTAAGCAAAAGAGCTCTTTTAATTTTAACCGAGCTTTTGGCCGAACGTATGGCTGGCACGGGTGTAACAGCTAATTGCATGCACCCCGGCTGGGCCGATACACCACTTGTTCGCACAGGCCTGCCTTTATTTTGGAAAATCCTCCGCTATGATTTAAGAACAGCCCAGGAAGGCGCCGACACCGCTATTTGGCTAGCCACCTGCCCACACATAATGGAAGAAACCGGCAAATTTTGGTTTGACCGTAAAATCCGCAAAACTCATTATTTGCCATCTACCAAGGAAAACGAACACGATCGAAAAAAATTATGGGATATGTGTGTTAAGTTAACAGGAGTAGATGATACCTTCTTAAAAAGGCGTTAAAGATCTTCCGCCATAAAAAGTCCCGTTTTACTTCCCAACCCCAAGTGCATAAGAGATGCTGCAAGTTTTGTATTATTGGTAGACCGGTAGCGCTTAGCTGTTTTTTCAAAACCTAATTTTTGCACTGCCATTAAAATACCATCCATCACTTTACCTGCTATTTGCTCGGCAAGGCGCTTCTCGTCACGATTGGGGCCTGTAATAAGACCCGGACGGGCAATGATAAAAGGCAGACCCGACTGGCTAACCGCTTGTTCAGCCAAGCCCCGTGCTTTTAAATAAGGATTTAAACTTTTAAGACTGGCCCCTAATGACGACAGATAAATGAATTTGGCTTTTACTCCCGCCGCGTTTAATGCATTCACCAGCATTTGAGTATAACCATAATCTACCTTAAAATAATCACCATCCCCTTGGCGAGCGCGTTCGCGCGTGGTACCAACGGTACAAAACACATGAGTGGGTTTTTCCTTTTCAAAGGTTTTTGTTAGTTCTTGAACATTCCAGGAGGTTCTATCTACTATAACTGAAGCCCATTTTTGTTTCCATTTATCGGTTTGCCGGCTATCGGGTCTTAAATGCGCCAAGGTTTTAATCTGTTGAGTTTGACCCAAATCAACTAAGGCCTGACCTACATAGCCCGTAGCTCCAAAAACAAATATTTTTTGGTTGTTTTTATCCATCAATCTTTTGTAACGTAGGTTGCTACACGGATCAACCATGAAACAATATCTCGATTTAGTTAAAAAAGTTTTAGAAGAAGGCGAAAAACGCGAAGATCGTACCGGTACCGGTACCATAGGCCTTTTTGGAGCCCAATGCCGCTACAATTTAGCTCAGGGCTTCCCGCTTGTTACTACCAAAAAGGTCCATCTTAAATCCATTATTCACGAACTTTTGTGGTTTATTCAAGGTGACACCAACACAAAATATTTAAAAGAGAACAATGTCACCATTTGGGATGAATGGGCAGATCCAGACGGCGATTTGGGTCCAGTATATGGCTACCAATGGCGTCACTGGGGCCATCCCTGGAGAAAAGGTGAAAATCAGGATGGCAAAGGAATTGATCAAATTGCCAATTTAATTAACGGGATTAAAAAAGATCCTTTTGGACGACGTCATATAGTTAGCGCCTGGAACGTGGCCGATATCCCCAATATGGCGCTTCCACCCTGCCACACCATCTTTCATTTTTACGTGCATGCCGATCAACGCTTATCGTGTCAGCTTTATCAACGCAGTGCCGATTTATTTTTAGGCGTACCCTTTAATATTGCCAGCTACGCCCTCTTTACCATGATGGTGGCACAAGCCTGCGGTTTAAAACCGGGGCATTTTGTGCATACGTTTGGCGATGTTCATCTGTATCTTAATCATCTCGATCAGGCGCGCTTGCAGTTAACGCGCGACCCCAAACCTCTTCCTCAAATGAAAATTAACCCCAATATTAAAAATATTTTTGAATTTTCATACGGTGATTTTGAACTTATGGGTTACGACCCACACCCTGGCATTAAGGCGGACATTTCTGTATGACACTATCATTAATAGTAGCCATGAGCGCCAATAATGTCATTGGTAAAAATAACCAAATTCCTTGGCATTTGTCGGAAGATTTAAAACACTTTAAAGCGCTCACCATGGGGCATCCCATTATTATGGGCCGTAAAAATCATGAATCTATTGGACGTGTTTTGCCTGGTAGAACCAATATTATTATCACGCGTGAGCCAGGCTATCAGGTGCCTGGCGCCATTGTGGTAGATAGCCCCGAAAAAGCACTTAAACAAACCGATTTAAACGACGAAATTTTTATTATTGGCGGCGCTCAAATTTATGCCGAATATATTGAAGATGTTGAAAAAATCTATTTAACCCTTATTGAAAAAGATATTGATGGCGATGTTTTTTTCCCTGAAATAAACTGGGAAGAATTTTCACTTGTTTCTAAAAGCGAAAAAGTATTTTCCCCCGAAAACAATTTTTGGTATTCATATCTTCTTTACGAACGCAAACGTGCGGGTTGAGTCATACAAGAGTAACCCACCCCTTTCCCCTCCCTTAATTTACCCCACAGGGGCCACTTCGAGGAGGGAGGAGGACTTTCTTAGCCCCTCCCACTTAAATTAAGGGGGAGGACGGGAGGGGGTTACTCTTTTTTTTATGAAAAAAATTCTCATTTTAATTTTATTTTTACTTCCTCTTACCTCTTACGCTGGCTGGAAAGATGAACTAACAACAGCCTTAAAAAACGGTGGAGCCTATGTACTCGATGAAAATGGCAAGGTCTTGTACGAACACCGAAGCGGGGAAAAATTTATTGTAGCGTCTACCATGAAACTGGCCACAGCAGCTTTAGCACTTAAAGTTTTGGGTCCCGATCATCATTTTAGTACCCCGTTCTATCTAAATAGCAATCACGATCTCATTGTAAAAGGGGCTGGCGACCCATCTCTTACTTCCGAAGATTTGGCGCAAATTGCGTCAGATCTCAAAGAACGTGTTGGGAAAGTTCACGATATTATTTTAGACACCAGTTTTTTTGAGCCCAATATTGTTATCCACGGATCTTCTTCTACCACTAATCCCTACGACGCCATCAACGGGGCCCTGCTGGTAAATTTTAATACCGTAAACATAAAAAAATCTAAAACGGGCGTTATCGAATCGGCGGAACCACAAACACCAATCACCCCTATTGCTATTGCCGCTGGTAAAAATTTAAAAGCCGGAAAATCAGATCGCATTAATTTGGGTAAAGATCCTATTCGTAGCGCTAAATACGCCGGTGAATTGCTCACTGCTTTTCTAACCAAGGAAGGTGTGGCTCCTACAGGGACAATCAAGCTTGGACAAGCGCCTGATAATACGAATCCTGTTTACTCTTACCGTTCGCCTAAATCACTTGAAGATATTTTAAAAAGCCTGCTTGAATATTCTACCAATTTTATGGCTAACCAAATTTTTTTGGTATGTGGATCACAGGTGGAGGGCGGCGTAGCCACTATGGAAAAAGCCAAGCGTGTGCTTAATAATTTTTTGAAAACCGAAGTAGGATTATCCGATTTTGTAGCTGAAGAAGGTTCGGGTTTATCGCGCTTTAATCAATTTACGCCGCGTGAAATGGTAAAACTGGTAAGCTATTTAAAACCCTATCACGATCTTTTCCCTCTTAAAGATCACGTTTTTCATGCCAAAACAGGCACCTTAAGCGGTGTGAGTACTTTTGCCGGTTTTGTAGATTTAGGAAATAGAGAAGCCCGTTTTGCGCTTTTTGTAAACGATGACGTAGGTGGCCACTACAAATATCAAGTGGCTAAACTCATGTATCAGGGCTTAATGGGACAGTAGAATCAGGTTAATTTTTTACTACTAAATTCCAATCAATAGCCTCGGAAAGCCAGTTGTCATTTGAATTTGCGCTTTTTGCCCGTAAAGCTTTTAAAAACTGATAAGCTGATGCACAAGGTTCTTTTCCTGCCACAATTTCAGCTACGTTATAACAACCCACCGCTTGACGAACCAGGTCATCAAAATCGGCATGATACCCTTTATTAATACTTACCGTTAAAAGCTGATAAGCGTGGGCTCTATCTTCAGCAGACAAATTTGTATTTAAAGCAATTTGTTTTAGAGCCGTTGCAACAGGCAAAGATATCACTATATAGTCATCCGGATTAGTCACATGATTATTAACAATGGTAAATGCCAAACTTTTGGTTTTCGCATCTGCAGCCTGTAACTTGTCTAATACTGTCACAGCCCAATCTATTAATATATGACCCGGGGTTTTTCTGGCGTTAATAATACTTTCAGCTCGATCCGATAAATTGGTGCTTAAACCATAATACGTTCTGCCGGCACTAGACCAGTTGCGAATATCAACACAGTCTAAAAGAAGCTGCTCGTACACCTCGTTACTTTGTGAGTTTTGATGACTGGCAGGCATGTTTCCATAAATATCCAATAAAGTCCTTAAATCCATTTCATAGTAAGTGCTTACATCAACATAACCATTGCTATTATGATCTACTAAAACCTGAGAGGTAAAACTGGAAAAAGTAGTTTCATCGCCACCTTTAATGAGGGCAATAGCTCGTTGTTTTTTAGCCTCATAGTTAGAGGCTGTTAAATTTGAATTCCATAATCCTCCCAACTGCGTTATGGTTCCAACCCATTCACCATCTTTACGAAATGACGCTCCACGTGTTATTTCATTGAGTAAAAATGAAACGCGACGATTTTGCGCAAAACCACCATGAGTTCGGGCCATTTCGGAAGCCAGATTTCCAAGCCCAACCCTGTTCAACAAAGCAATTTCATCATCACCTACATAACCCAAATCGGATCCGTTGAGCACTGTCTGGATAACTTTGCCTTGCGCATTTACTCCACCCGTATCATCAGTATAACCACAGGCCTTTACTTCGTCATCCGTCAAGCCATCAAAATCGGCAAATTTATACACCAAATCCCGTGTTTCCTGTGAAATATCAAATGGAGGTTCCTCATAATAATGAAGATCCGTATCAATTTTAATACCTGTATCGCCGCTCATAATAATTCCTTTCGCGAACCTGAAATTCTATTTTTTTTAAATTATGTTTTGATGAAAGAAGAGCGAAACCCTTCCTTCATGCCCAGTTCCAGAAGTTATCGGATAACTGACATAAAAGTTGCGGGGTGTTTAGCAAAAAAAGCTATAAAAATTATGGTGTTATTAAGTTATTGAAATGATTATACAATTATACGACACAATGCGTTATAAAATTGGCTAAAAACCTATCCAATAGTAAAAACCCTTCATTACACTGTTTGTAATTCTTTTTTCTTCTTTTTTTCAACGGGGGAATTTGACTCAAAATGAAAGCTTAATTTACCATTTTTTTCTTTAATGGTCACAAGCCCTCCATGCTCTAATTTGCCAAAAAGAATCTCATCCGAAAGCACTTTGGCCACTTCGTTTTCAATCAATCGCTTAATAGGACGCGCTCCAAATTTTTTATCAAAACCTTTTTCGGCCAAATACTGGCGCGCGCCGGCATCAAGCTGCACGGTCACATTTTTAGATTTAAGACGATTCTCCAGTTCAGCCATCATTTTTTCTACAATCTGTTCAATCACCCGAGGATCCAGTGAATGAAATTTGACAACACCGGTTAAGCGATTACGGAATTCGGGACTAAAAGCTTTTTCTATCGCCTTATCACTTTTATCTTCAAACATGTCCTTTTCAAAACCAATGGTGGCAATCATCGAGTCACGGGCGCCTACGTTAGAACTCATAATCAAAATTACCTGCCTAAAATTAGCTTTACGACCATTATTGTCTGTTAAGGTTGCGTGATCCATCACCTGAAGCAAGATATTAAAAAGATCGGGATGGGCTTTTTCAATTTCATCAAGCAACAAAACACAATGAGGATTGCGCGTAATGGCTTCGGTGAGTTGCCCACCTTCTTCGTAACCTACATAACCCGGAGGCGATCCAATAAGCCGCGACACGGTATGTTTTTCCATGTACTCACTCATGTCAAAGCGTACAAACTCAACACCCAAACTTTTGGCTAATTGCTTGGCCGTTTCGGTTTTACCAACACCAGTAGGACCCGCAAATAAAAAGCATCCAATAGGTTTATCGGGTTCCGCAAGACCAGAGCGCGATAATTGAATGGATGACACTACTTTATCAACGGCCTCGTCTTGACCATAAATGAGCAATTTAAGATCGCGTGAAAGATCTTTTAATTTCTTTTTATCGTCCACCTTTACCGTTTTAGCCGGCACACGGGCCATACGCGATACCACACGCTCGGCATCGGCCACATGCACACGTGGATTTTTTTCCTTTTTGCTACGTAATTTTACCTCAGCTCCGGCTTCATCCATCACATCTATAGCCTTATCGGGCAGATGATGATCATGAATATACTGTGTTGATAATTCTACAATGCTGCGAATAACAGATGGAGAATACTGCACGCCGTGAAAATCTTCGTATTTTTTCTTAAGTCCAAATAAAATTTTTATTGTATCTTCGTGGGAGGGTTCTTTTACCTCTACCTTTTGAAAACGGCGAGAAAGAGCATGATCCTTCTCAAAAATTTGGCGATACTCTTTGTATGTAGTAGTACCAATACATTTAATATCACCGCTGGCCAAAGCTGGCTTTAATAAATTTGATGCATCCATCGACCCACCACTCACAGCACCAGCACCAATAATGGTATGAATTTCGTCTATAAAAAGTATTTTTTTAGGATCATCCTGAATTTGTTCCACCACTTCTTTAAGACGTTCTTCAAACTCGCCTCTAAATTTAGTACCGGCTAAAAGCCGCGCCATGTCTAATTTATAAATGGTTGATTCCTTTAAAATGGGAGGCACATCACCTTTTACAATTTTAAGCGCTAATCCTTCGGTAATAGCTGTTTTGCCTACACCAGCATCTCCTACAAAAATGGGATTGTTCTTTTTTCGACGCGCTAAAATATGTACCGTGCGCTCCAACTCGTCGTCGCGGCCAATTAAAGGATCAATTTTTCCTTTTTTGGCGTGTTCATTTAAATTAACACAGTATTTGGTAAGGGGATCTTTCCCTTTATGCATACTCTCTTCATCCCCATGCAATTCGGTTAAGGCTTTGGGTGGAAATGTTTCTTTTTTAGAAATTTGATGCGCAATATAACGAACTACATCAAAACGATGAATATGGCGTTTTTCCAAAAAGTAAACAGCATGCGATTCTTTTTCGCGAAAAAGAGCCACCAACACATCGCCACCATCCATAGTACCTTTACCCGACGACTGAATCTGAGCCGCTGCTGTTTGCAACACAAACTGAACACCAATTGTATATTGTGGATCTACCACACGGTTAGGATCGGTAATTTTGGGCATTTGCTCTTTTAAAAAAATATCAACATCGGCCTGGAGTTCTGAAAGACTAGCCCCACAGTGATATAAAATTTGAGCGGCGGTCTTATCGTAGGTGAGTGATAATAAAAGGTGTTCAAGAGTAATATATTCGTGACTTCGAAGTTTAGCATCCTGATAAGCCCGGTTTAAGGTCTTTTCCAGTTCTTCAGTAATCATGTTTTCCCCTTAAAATTTCATCTAATAATTTCTTTTCAAAATAAGTATAGCACGCTACAGAATGGTAAAGAAAAGAATTTTGTCAACACCCCTAAATTTTATAAAAAATTAACACATAAAATTGGAGGGTGGTATTTTTTTGATATCATTTTTGTTTAAAACCCTCACCCGTAACACGGTGTAAAACAAAGTTTTTCACAAGCAATAGCTCCAGGGGCCCCACAAAGTGGGGAGGAGCGACTATGACGCAAATCTCAAAACAACGAAGGGTTTTATGAAAATGATATCAAAAAAATACCACCCTCCAGTCACAATCCTATGATCAAAACCCCCTTCACCGAAAAATTAGGCATGAAGTACCCTATTGTATGCGCTCCCATGTTTCTCATCTCTAACCCAAAAATGCTCATTGCTGTGGGTGAAGCCGGCGGCCTTGCCGCTATGCCCTCTCTTAATGCTCGCACGGCCGAAGAGTTTGAAGCTGGCCTTAGAGAAATACGCGATACAACCAAAGCACCCTTTGCCATTAATCTTATTATTATGGGTAATATGCGCTTAGAAGAAGATTTGGCTTTGTGTGAAAAATATAAAGTACCACTCGTTATTACCAGTTTAGGAAATCCTGCTGATGTTATTAAAAAAGTACATGGTTATGGTGGTTTGGTGTTTTGCGATGTTATTAATTTAAAACACGCTCTTAAATGCAAAGAACTGGGTGCCGATGGCTTGGTCACTGTTTCGTTTGGCGCTGGCGGACATGCCG
This sequence comes from bacterium, assembly GCA_019695305.1. Classification (NCBI taxonomy): domain Bacteria; species bacterium. Next base: position 193,931 of record JAIBAG010000001.1, on the reverse strand, counting down.
GAAAAATTGCGGCCAATGTTTTAGTACCATGGTTAAAAAAAGAAACAGGACTACCGGTACTAGCCAGTGGTGGTATTTCGGATGGCTCGCAAGTACATGCAGCCTTAGCCCTTGGTGCCGACGCCGCCTACATGGGCACACGCTTTATTGCTACTCAAGAAGCGCCAGCTACCGATTCTTACAAAAAAATGATTTTATCCGCCGGACCAGAAGACATTATTTTAACTCCCAAAGTTACGGGGCATGATTGTAATTTTTTAAAAGAAAGCTTGGATCATTTTGATGCTAACCAGGGCGAAGGCTTAAAGCGTTGGAAAGATGTATGGAGTGCTGGCCAGGGTGTAGGTTTAATTAACGATATCCCTACAATTGATGGGTTAATGAAACGTTTAGTGGCCGAATTAACAGAAAGTATTAAAAAATTAAATAACGCCATTGTCTAGGGTGCAGGTTCCATAATGCACTGTAGTGGGTGTTCGCTTTTTTTAGCCAAATGATTCACGTGCATCATTTTAGTACGTGCCATATCGTGCGTATACACCCCGCAAATACCTTTTCCTTTTTGATGTACTTCCAGCATAACACGAATAGCCTCATCCTTAGTTTTGTGAAAAACCGACTCTAAAATCCACACTACAAAATCCATAGGCGTAAAATCGTCATTGAGCAAAATCACCTGGTACATTTTGGGGACTTTAACACGCTCTTTTGTAGCAACCTGGGCTTCCCCTTCGGTTTGGCTTTCATGTTTATTCGGCATGATTTAGCGTTTCTTTCTCATTGCAATTATACACAAAATTCATTAATCAATCGGCTTAAATTTTTAGCCCCTAAAAGGAGTATGACTATGGCCGTTTCCGAAAACAAATTATCTCATCTCAAAAAATTATCCAGCAAAAAGGGTATTATTGCTGCAGCCGCTATGGATCAGCGCGGTTCTCTTAAAAAATCAATTGCCGCTGCTAAGGGCGTTGATCCTAGTGCTATTACCCCGGAAATGATGTCGGAGTTTAAAGTGGCCGTTACCAAAATTTTAACCCCCCATGCCTCAGCTATTTTACTCGATCCCGAATTTGGCTTAGAAGCCGCCCGAGCCCGCTCCTCCAATGCTGGTCTTTTATTAGCGTATGAGTCTACAGGATATGATCAAAGCACTCCCGGCCGCGTTCCCGTGCTAGTTCCCACCTGGACAGTATCTAAAAGTATAGCTCAGGGTGCTAACGCAATTAAAATTTTACTCTATTATTCTCCTTTTGAAGACGCCAAGATAAACGAAATTAAACACGCCTGGGTAGAACGCATTGGCGCCGAATGTGCCCACCACGATATCCCCTACTTTTTAGAATTTGTAGGTTACCCTACCGGTAGCGAATCGGAAAAAAGTTTGGAATTTGCCAAAAAGAAACCCGAAATTGTACGCAAAAGTATGGAAGAGTTTTCCAAACCCCGTTACAACGTGGATGTTTTAAAGGTAGAAATTCCCATCAACATGCAATTTGTAAAGGGGGCCAAAGCTTGCAAAGGCGAAGTTGCCTACGACATGGCAGAAGCCAAAGATATTTTTCAAAAAACAGCTGTAGCTACCAATAAACCGTTTATTTACCTCTCGGCTGGTGTATCGGACGATGAATTTCGCGAAAGCCTTATTTTAGCGGCTGATTCGGGTGTAGCCTATAACGGCGTATTGTGCGGCCGTGCCACTTGGAAGGACGGCATGCCCATTTATGCTAAATCAGGTATTAAAGCACTGGAAGACTGGTTATCCGACCGCGGCGTACAAAACATCAAGGCTTTAAATGAAGTTTTGGAAGCCGGTGCAAAACCTTGGAAGTTATAAACGTTTTTGATAGAATAACAGCATGACTAAACCTGCTATTCTGATGATTGCTGCCTCCGAGGCCGATTCTAATCTTTATTATTCAACACATTTTTTAGTTCCCGACCCTATCATTTATTTTGAAATAGCCGGAAAAAAATATTTGGTTCTTTCCGATTTAGAAATTGATCGGGCCAAACTGGAAGCTACCGTCCATCATATTTTATCACTCACCGACATTGGTAAACAATTAGGCAAAACATCTTCTCCTTATCCCGTTTATGCCCGAGTTGTTGATTTTATTTTTAAAAAGAAAAAAGTTAAAAAGATCGTCGTTCCTTCCAATTTTCCCTCCATCTATTTTGAGGCTCTCAAAAAAATGGGATACAGTTTGAGTATAAAACCCGATCCTTTTTACGAAAATCGTTTAATAAAAAGTACAGTAGAAAAAAATTATATTCGACAAGCAGCCATACAGGTAGAAAATACCCTGTGGGAAGCTGTAGAACTTTTACAAAAAGCAAATATCAAAAAAAATCGCATCTATTTGGGAAAGGAACTTATTACCTCTGAATTCATGCAAAGTTTTATCAATACCAAACTCATGAGCCGTAATTGTGTAGCTCATCACACCATTGTAGCTTCTGGTGCTCAAGGAAGCTTACCACATCATCACGGCCATGGTCCGCTATTGCCCCACACTCCTATTATTTTTGATATTTTTCCGCGTCATGCCAAAACTCAGTATTGGGCTGATATGACGCGTACCATGGTAAAAGGCAGGCCTACAGATACGGTAAAAAAAATGTATTCGGCCGTGCTTGAAGCCAATAAACGTGCAGCAGAAAAGCTACGTGATGGTGTAAACGCTATAGTAGTTCATCAAGCCGCTAAAGATACGCTTGAAAAGCATGGATTTAAAACCGGCAAAAATAAAAATGGCCGGATGGAAGGCTTTATTCATGGCACAGGCCATGGGCTGGGGCTTGATATTCATGAGCCTCCCTCTGTTTCTATCCGCGACATTATTCTTAAAAAAGGTTTTGTGGTAACAATTGAACCTGGGCTTTATTACGAAAGACATGGCGGCATTCGTTTGGAAGATGACCACTATGTTACAGCCAGTGGCTCGGAAGTGCTAACCAAATTCCCAAAATTTTTTGAAATTGATAAGCAATAAAAAAGGCACCGATGGGTGCCTTTTTTAAAAATATTCTAAACAAAATATTTATAGTTCCGATAAAATTTTCTTTCTTAAATCTTGATATTCTTTATCGGTAATTAATTTTTGTGCTTTTAAAGTATCCAGCTTTTTAAGACGGGCAGCCGGATCACCAGAGTTGGAATACGACGGCGTAGACGATACACCTGGCTTTAGTTTTTGTTCTTCCGACACTTCTTTTTTAGCCGCCTTTTTACCACGAAGCGACTGCTCTTCATCTTCACGAGCTTTAGCTAAACGATTATAAGCCTGACTCACAAAATCGTAAGCAGGGTCCAAAACAATTTCGCTGGTACCATTATAAGAAAGCATCTGTCCCGCACCGGCATCTAAAGCAAGACGCATGGTGTGGGCCTTACGGAGCGCCTTGTCCATATCGTGCGCGGCTTGGTAATCACCCTCAATTTTAGCATAGAGCTTGGTAAACTGAAAATGAACACCATCTGTAGCCACAAATACATTGGCAATACTGATATAATCTTTTTGCAAAATAAAAATGGGGCGCTTATGAACCATGGAAAAATTCACTACCTGGTCGGGACCTGCTTTAGATAAACCCTCTGCAAGAAGCGGAGCATATTGGCGGGCTTCCCAGGCATCAAATACATCTACCGAATTGACTTCTTTTTTAAACATCGCCTGCTTATTAATTTTAATAGATAAAAGCATCCCTTCCATTTGCTCAACCGAAATGCTGTTGTTGGGATGTTTTAAAGTACCCAAGGGGATATCTTTGGAACTAGCATCGTTAATTTTGACCCAGTTCACATTACGACGATAAAGGTATTCCTCCTTGGCAAAAACCGAAAAAGAAACAAAAAGACCCATTAATGCTGTGAAAAGTTGTATTTTTTTCATAGAAGCTCCTTTTATGTCAGGGTTAGCAAGCTGTCAACGGAAGAACTTGTTTACCGCAATAGGTTATTTTGTTAAGTTGTATTTTCTTTATTTTCATCAGAAAGGATTTTTATGGATGATATTTCTTCAACACCGCCGATAAACCCTACGGCCTTACCACCGGGAACTCCACCAACTGCTACTACCAGCACTATGACGGTTATTTCTCTTATTTTAGCCATTTTATCGCTTACTTGCTGTGGTTTTATTGCAGGCATTCCTGCCTTTATTATTGGCCGCTCCGAAATGAAAGCCGCTCAGGAAAAGCGCATCCACGAATCCAATTTTACCATGGCTAAAATAGCTATGATTTTGGGTATTGTAGGAACAGCTCTTTCTTGTTTAGGAACGCTTGTTTATATAGCAATTATTGCCCTTGGCGTACTCTCGGGAATGGCCCAACATTAAGTTATGAGAATTATTGCGGGCCTTGCGAGAGGCCATGCCCTTTTAGCGCCAAAATCAAACAAAATACGACCCGCAGCCGACAAGGTAAAAGGCGCTATTTTTAATATTTTGGGTGATATTGAGGGATGCATTGTGGCCGATTTTTTTGCCGGTACCGGTAGCGTGGGGCTAGAAGCCCTAAGCCGTGGTGCCGCCAAAGCCTATTTCATTGATGATTTACCGGAAGCCCTCAAATTAATTGAGAGCAATATCAAAAAATGCCGTTTTGAAGGCAAAGCCCACATCATTAAAGGCACCATCCCCCGTATTTTGGAAAAAATAAAGGCCAGAGAAGCAAGGTTTGATGTGGTTTTTGTAGATCCACCTTACGATAAAAATCTTTTAAACCCGGCACTGGATGGTTTAGTGGAGAATAAACTCGTTGACGCTCAAACACTCATCGTTATAGAACACTCCCCGCGCGAACACATTATTTGCCCTGATATAGAAGTAACCGACGAACGAAAATACGGGCAAACACGCATTAGTTTTGCAAAACTAAAAGAATAGAAGGCTATAATGGCTATAAAACACGCTCTCTGCCCCGGCTCTTTCGATCCTCCTACATTTGGGCATTTAAATATTATTGAGCGTGGTTTGGAGATTTTTGACAAAATCACGGTTCTGGTAGCCATTAATAAAAAGAAAAAAGCATTTTTTGAACCGGGTGAACGGGTAGACATGCTGAAAGAGATTTTTAGAGGTAAAAAGAGGGTGGTAGTCGATGCGTATGAAGGTCTGTTGGTAGATTATTGCCATAAAAAGAAAATTCATACCATCTTAAGAGGTATACGAACGGTTGCTGATTATGAATACGAACTTCAGATGTCGCTTGCAAACCGCATGCTGCATCCCGATATCGAAACCATGTTCATGATGACCGAAGGACGCTTTGCCCATGTAAGCTCCTCCATTATTAAAGAAGTATTGGCTTTTGGAGGCTCTGGCAAACAGATGATTCACCCCCACGTTGAAAAACGTATGAAGGAAAAATTAAATGAAGCTCGCAAATCGCGTACAAAAAATTAAAGAATCCCCTACTCTTGCTATCACCAACAAAGCCGCCGTTTTAAAAGCACAAGGAGTAGACGTTGTGGGCTTTGGCGCCGGAGAACCCGATTTTGATACCCCGCAAAATATTAAAAATGCGGCTATTGATGCTATCAGTAAAGGGTTTACCAAATACACTGCTGTAGGCGGCATTGTAGAATTAAAAGATGCCATCATCGCCAAATTAAAACGCGATAACAACGTGACATACACGCGCGAAGAAATTTTAGTAAGCAATGGCGGAAAACACTCGCTTTATAACATTGCGCAAGCGCTGTTTGAAGCGGGTGACGAAGTAATTATCCCCGCTCCGTTCTGGGTAAGCTATCCCGATCAGGTAATTTTGAACGATGCGAATCCTGTGATTGTACAAGCAAAGGAAGAAAATGGTTTTAAGTTAACAGCCGCCGAGCTGGAAAAAGCGATTACACCCAAAACCAAAGCCTTTGTTTTAAATTCACCATCTAACCCTACCGGAGCTGCTTATTCTAAAAAGGAGTTGGAAGCTCTGGCTGCTGTTTTAAAAAAGCACAATGTGCTTTGTATCTCGGATGAAATTTACGAAAAAGTTGTTTACGATAATTTTGAACAAGTCTCCATTGCCTCGCTTGATGGCATGAGAGATTTGACACTGATTGTGAATGGTGTTTCCAAAGTTTACTCAATGACCGGCTGGCGCATGGGCTTTACTGCTGGCCCTAAAGCTTTAATTAGCGCCATGGCTAAAATTCAGGGACAGGTTACTTCCAACATCTGCTCCATCACACAGAAGGCTTGTGTTGAAGCATATAACGGCTCGCAAGATGAAATTAAAAAGATGGTGGTGGAATTTGAAAAGCGCCGCAATTTTATTGTGGATACTTTTAATGCTATTCCCGGTATTAAATGCTTAAAACCCGAAGGCGCCTTTTATGTGTTCCCCAATATCAAAGGCGTGCTAGGCAAGAAAACACCTGCAGGCAAAGTAATTGCCACAGCCGATGATTTTGCTGAATATATTTTGGAAGATTTTAAAGTAGCCGTAGTTCCTGGTGAAGGCTTTGGTGCTCCGGGTTATGTACGCTTGTCGTATGCCACATCAATGGCCAATATCGAAAAGGGACTTTCACGCATTAAAGAGGCTGTTGGTTCTTTACAATAACAAATCTGATTAATCTACATCTGCGGTGGTTATAATTTTTTGATAAATCTCTTCTAATTTTTCGCCGGTAATAGGATCACCTGAGGTTGCATCCACAAATCCGCTTTCGGTAATTTTAAAACCAAAATCATTTGCAAATTTATTATAACTACCGTTTAAGGGCACCACATAACCGTTTACGGTAAAAATTTCATCGGCACCGTTAAATTCGTATTTTACAGGCTGGCAACTTCCTTCTGTAGGAGCCGAAAGGCCAAGAGACAATAAGTCAACTGCGGGAGCTACAAAATCACACGGAATCATAACACAGTAAGAACCACAGGATATTTCTTCATCATTCACCTCTTCGTTTTCGGTTTGTCCATCATCGCTAAATGTGACGTACACTTTTTTACCGCTAGCAGCCGTATTATACACGCTACCGTCAGGGAAAAATCCAAACGAAAGGCGCAGATATTTTTTATCGGTAGAAACACCCACATAGGGAGAAAATGTATTTTCAAAATCTAAGTCTTCGATAGACTGAGTAAGAGCAGAGCTTTTCTCGTCACTGGCACCATCACCACTTTGACCCGAACCGCAGGCTGTTAATAATAAAGCCAAGCCAAAAATAGAAAGAGATATATGTTTCATCATCATAAGGAACCTCACCTTTAAGAATTAGCAAGTAGTATGCCAAGGGCCGCTGCCCTTTAGCCATTTAACTAATTGTTTTTACTTATATTTTATTAGGGGCCCCAGGCTTTTTGGTTATCAAATTGATAAAATACTCGTTTTAAGAAGTGACAACTCTTTTTTAATTGGGCATGAACGCTTTATGGATAATGGGGAAATTGCCGAAATTCTAAAAAACTTAAAGCACAGCATAAAAAAATTTAAGGTGCCCGCCGTAGGAGTAATTGCCGATAACGCCATAGATAAACCGTTTGAGGTTTTGGTCAGTACTGTTATTTCACTGCGTACCAAAGATGCAGTTACAGAAAAGGCCTCGCTCAATCTTTTAACAAAGGCCCCTACTCCTCATAAAATGATACGCTTATCGGAGAAAGAAATTCAAAAGCTTATTTATCCGGCTGGTTTTTACAAAACAAAGGCTAAAAGCCTTTTGGCTATTTGTAAAATTTTACTCCAAAATTACGAGGGAAAAGTACCCCGTAGTATTGACGACATGGTAAAGCTGCCTGGGGTTGGACGTAAAACGGCAAACTTGGTTGCGACACTAGGCTTTGATGATTATGGTATTTGTGTGGATGTGCATGTGCATCGCATTAGTAACCGCTGGGGCTATATTAAAACTAAAACCGCCGATGAATCGGAAATGGTATTGCGTGGAAAACTCCCAAAAAAATTCTGGAAAACCTATAACGATATTTTAGTCACCTTTGGGCAAAACATCTGCCAGCCGGTGTCGCCCAAATGCAGCCTGTGTCCGGTGGAAAAATATTGCCCTAAGCTTGGGGTAAAACACCAACGATAGTAATTATTTACAAACTTTACCTTGTTTTTACATTTGCCGGTTGCTATATTTGACCATAATATTAGTCAACTAGAATAATAGGCTATCTTATGAAAACTCTCTCTTTGTCCGAAGCTAAAATGAAACTTTCTGAGCTGATACGTGCCGTATCTAATCTTGATGAAGAAATTGTAATCACCAAAAACGGCTCGCCACAGGCTGTTATCATTAACCCTGCCGAGTTAGATAGCCTACGTGAAACCATCGCTGTCAGATCAGATAAGGAATTGGTGGCTGATATTAAAAAAGGACTTAAATCCCTAAAAAATAAAAAATCAAAACTTTATACTCTAGACGAGCTTTTTGACGATTAATCATGAAACTCCGTGTTCCCGATCCTGTTCGCCAGCAAATTAAAAAACTTCACCCTGCCCTCAAACAAAAAATGAGAAACGGATTGGACGTGCTTTTAAAAGAACCTCATTTGGGCAAACCGCTCAAAGACGAATTTTCAGGTCTTTTGAGCTTTAGAATGGGCAAATATAGGATCATTTATAAACTGGCCGATGCTAACAAAACTCTCGAAATTATTGCCTTAGGGCCCCGCCGCACTATTTATGAAGAAACTTATCGTCTTTTAAAAAAGAACTGATTCTTGATTTCGAATGTCTTATCGATTAAGTCCATCTCATGCTTTTAGAAGGAACCATTGTAGCGCAAGCCACAGCCGTAGGAGCCGGTGCTATTGGTATTATTCGTTTATCCGGTGCCGCTTCGGCCGTTATTCTTAAAAAAATTTTTAATCACAAAGCCTCCTTTGAAACCCACAAGCTTTATCACGGAAAAATTATCAATCCTGAAACAAGTGACACAGTGGACGATGTAATGGCCGTTTATATGAAAGCGCCCCATAGTTTTACCGGGGAAGACGTTGTAGAAATTCACGCTCATGGCAGCCCTGCTGTTTTAAAAAAAATTGTAGAAGTCTGTATTCTGCAGGGAGCACAACAAGCAGAACCTGGTGAATTTTCCAAAAGAGCCTTTTTAAATGGCAAAATAGATCTTTCGCAGGCCGAGGCCATTTGCGATTTGATTAGTGCCCAATCGGACGAAGCGCGTAAAAATGCTCTTAGCCAATTGGATGGTTTTTTAAGCCGTACTATTACTGTACTGCGCGAAAAACTAATTCAGCTATTAGCCGCGCTGGAAGCTGGTTTTGATTTCTCCGAGGAAGATGTTACTTTTTTTAAAAAAGAGGAAGCTCTTCCTGTTTTTAATGAGGTTGATGGAAAAATAAAAACACTGCTCGATTCATTTAAGACCGGTCTTCTTTACAAAGAGGGTGTAAAAGTAGCCTTGGTAGGAAAACCAAACGTGGGCAAATCCAGTTTGCTCAATGCACTCATCAATCAGGACCGCGCGATTATTCACGATAAACCTGGCACCACGCGCGATGTGGTGGAAGGCGAGCGGATGATTAATGGTTATCGTTTTTTATTTTCTGATACGGCCGGTATTCGCAGTACAACGGATGATATTGAGCAGGAAGGGATTAGACGTTCGGAAGAAGCACTGGGTAAAGCAAACGGTCTGCTCATTGTACTGGATACCTCACGAGAGTTGGACGCCAGTGACAACGATCTTTTGGAGCGCACAAAAAATTCTAACCGAATTGTGATTCTCAACAAATCAGATCAGCCCTCAGCGTGGAATGATAAATTGGGCGATCTCAAAGTTTCAGCAAAAAACAGAACCGGTATTGACGACCTGATAAATTTAATGAAAAAACGTTTTATACCCCAAGGCCAAACATCCGAGGGTTTTGCCTTAACCAATTTACGCCACTTTCAAAATTTAACCGTAGCCCACACACATCTATCTTCTCTTATTTTAAACCTCCCCTCTTTATCCGAAGAAATGATCTCGGCCGAGCTCATGGCAATAACTCAACATTTAGGGGCCATTACGGGTGTTATTGATAGCGAACTTGTATTGGATGAGGTGTTTTCACGCTTTTGCATTGGAAAATAAAGAGTTAGAATGGGTTCATGAATGAGGGGGCCCTTTTTCAAGGGATTAAAAAAGGACAAAATTCTGATTTTATTGAGTTTGTTCGTCAGCACCAAACTACGCTTTATCATTATTTAACTCTTACCCAACTGGAAAACCGTGCCGTAGAAATTCAGTTTATTTCTCTATTCAGCTCTCTTTTAAATCGCATTTTAAAGAGTCGTAAATATTTTCCTCTCAAAGAATCACTTTTTAAAGATGCCCATAGCCGGGCCCGCACGGCTATGCCTCAGGCATTAAGCCGTGAAGCCGATGCCGGTGCCCGCCTTCAAAATTTATCGCAGTCCGAAATGGAGCTTTTGTTTTTTAAGGTGGTGTTGGGATTTTCCTTTGCCGAGTGTGAGGCTGTTTTTTTAAAAAAGACCGATGAGCTCAAGGCTTTGTTGTATCAATCTTTTTTTCGTTTATTTCCCGATTTTAATTTAACCGAGTCGCTCTCTGCAGGTTGTAAAAAGTTTGATCAGAGTTTGGTGGATTATGTGTGTCGTACTTCATCTGCCGGAGAGCGCGAAACTGTTACTAAGCATGTTCAGTATTGCCAAAATTGTAATAGTAAACTTAATCGCCTAGCGCCTTTTTTAAGACAATTAGAGGCTAATCCCCCTCCCAATCTTCCTGCGCCGCTCAGCTTGGCCCTCAATGAAAAAACACGAGATATTTTTGATATTTATAAGAGTAAGTCAGTAATTTCACGACGATTTTTGCCATTAATTTTGGTTTTTTCTCTTATTATATCATTAGTTCTTACTTATTTTTATATATATAGGCCTTTTTTTGACAATAAAAGGTCAAATATCAGTAAATATCAACTTATTGAGCAGCCAAAGGAAAACATTGGAAGTCCTTCTCTCATCCCTGCTATTCAGCAGCCCCCTACTCCTTTACCAGCTAAGGATGATGATTATACGACATTTATTCCACTGCCATCACAAACTAAACAAAAGCCACCCCCTCTGGCACATCCACCAGAGATTGAGTTTATCAAGCCCGCCTCTCTTGAGCCTATGGAAAAGTCGGAGCTAGATAGGCAGCATCCGTCTAGTAATAAAATTGTACCATCATCTACAGCACCTTCTGTTGCCGATAAAAATTTGAACGATAATAGTGAAACAGACGGCATTACTAAGCCAGATAAGACGGAAATCGAAGAGAAACCACTCGTTTTTCCAGCAAAAGCTGCCGATAAGAAACCGGCGTCTGCAATCACCCAGGATGGGCCGGTGGTTGAGTGTGACATCAACCAGGATTCTGACCTGGTGGAATTTTTAAATGAAAGCATCAAACAGTTCAATCAAGCTCAAAGATCACGATCCGGAGAAGCCGTTGATACGACATTTATAACGGAGGCAAATATGTCGTATAACATTAACATTAGTGATGCTGCCATGACTGGGCAGTGGTTTCGAATTTATATTGATCTAAAGCAAGATTATATGGAATGGCAAGAGGCATTGGGGCTATCAGATCAGGAAATTAGTGAATATACCCATATTTTGGATGTTTTTGATGAAATGACGTATAACAACACTGAAAATAACTCGCTTTTTATCTATCAATATCTTAATTCACAAGAATTTGATACCACTGGTAAACCACTTTATCAACTTACTTTGTATGATCCGGAGCAAAATATTACTTTTCATATAGACATTATAAATGCCAATTCGAGTCAGGAAGAATATTTGGACTTTAAACCTGATCCATGCTGTCATTAATGTTATACGTCAAATAAGATACTTGGCTTTTAATCAATCACTCTATACTCTTCTCGTTTCATTTTTCTTCGTATAAAAATTTTTATCTACAATATCTGAATTATTTCAATATTTTATATATGTACAGTTTTCTGTACATGCTTTTTAGTTTGACAAGAAAGGGACCCTGACATAATTATGTACATAATTTTTACCCCATCATTTATGTATGTTTGAATTTGAAGACTCTAAGCTAGGTCGAGTTAAAATTCTCAATGTTACCGAGGCGCGCTCGTCTATTGCCGCCATCATGAATGATGCTGAATTTAACTATATTATTACCAAAAACAACAAGCCCATCCGCGTTATTATTAATTACGATTCGTATAAAAAAACCAAAAATCAGCTCCAGCCCACGGCAGCCCCCAAAGCTGTACCCGCTAAAGCTCCCGAGCCTAAAAGCCAGCTGGCTGGGCTTATTGGAACACGTGAAAAAGAATTAAAATCTACCCTCACATCACCATTATCTCCCACTATAGAAACCGCTGTAGGAGGGGAAGAAGAGCTTACATTTTTAGAAATGTCGGATGAAGAGTTAACCGAGATCGCCCCCGAAGAATCAACCGCTATAGAAGCTCTTGTAGATACAACGGACAAATCGGACGATGTGTACTGGACAGAAGATACTGTAGTAGAAGTAGAAGAGACCCCTAGTATTCGTGATCTTTTAAAGGATGAGCCGGAAGAAGAGCGCACCGTATTAGAAGAACCCGAAGCACCGCCTCCAGCTCCTAAATCCCGAATATATCAGCCTGTTGTTCAAGAAGAGCCTCTTCCACCCGCACAAGCATCAGCCGAGCCCGATTATTTTTCACGCTATCAAAAACTGTACGAACCCTCGTCACTGAAGCCCGTGGAAGAACCTAAAGCAGAACCTGTATTACCTCCAATAACTGCACCTATATTTGATGTAGAACCCGAAGGGCCCACTATGCTGGAGGAGCCTGAACCTGTATCACCAGCCCCGGTAGCTGCTCCCAAGCCCGAACCCGAAAAACCACGCCACCGCGAAGTACCTTCTATTCAAGATTTGCTTCGCGACTTGGAAAACGAAAAATTATCGGGAGATGACGAATAATGGCCGCACGCCTTAAAAAAATACTGGGCTTTTCACCCGAAAATACTCCGTCTTACGCTCCAAATTTTTGGCATACGCTCAGCGGATCCGATTTGGCCGATTTGATGCGCGTTGCCGAATCGGGACGTTTTTTGGAATTACTTCCTCCCTTAGAAAATAAAACAAATTTTTATATTACCGAAAGTGAATCACCTTATTTGTTTCAAAAAATTAGTGAAACGCAGAAGCAAACTTTGCTTGAATTGCGCCACGCCGGTAAAAGCAAAACCGGTGCCTTCAACTTGGTTCAAAGCAAAACATTGCCTCACTCTTATGCTGCTGTTGAGGCCGATCCCATGGCGCTTCCTTTTAAAAGTGAAACCGCCGATGTCTTACTAGCACCTCTTGCCAATACCATTTATAGACTTGAAACCTTGCTCAGTGAATGGGCACGAGTTTTAAAAAATGAGGGCAGGGGAGTGGTTTCGCTTATGCACCCAGCACTTCATTTTTCGCTTAAAAATCCAAACATACCGTATACCTTTGAATCGCTGTGGGCGCTTTTACGCCAGCACAATTTTTACGTGGAACAAATGATTGAAACCGTGGTGGATAAGAACACACGCCCATTTTTTGTTTCGAGCAATGCCGATAATTTGTATGACGAATATCGTGGACATCCTCTAGTACTCACGCTCAAGCTTGTAAAATACAGGAGATAACTTAATGGAAATTGAAGAAAAGTTTAAAAAATTAAAACTGCCAATCCCCAGCCTTACTAAGCCAGTGGGCTCTTATATTCCCGCTACAAAAGCCGGTAATCTTGTTTTTACCTCGGGGCAATTGCCCATCACCGATGGACGCATCATTCATCAGGGTAGAGTAGGAAAAGAAATTAAACTGGAGCAAGCCCAATTTGCGGCCAAAATTTGTTTACTCAATGCCTTGGGCGCTATTAAGGGAGTTATTGGAGATTTGGATAAAATTAAAAAGATCGTACGCGTAAACGGCTTTGTGCGCTCGGCCTTAGATTTTACCGATCAGCCCAAAGTATTAAACGGAGCGTCGGATTTAATTTTGGAAGTTTTTGGTGAAACAAAAGGCCAACACACCAGGGTAGCCATTGGCTGTATTGAACTGCCAATGAATGCATGCGTAGAAGTGGATATTATTGTAGAAATATAAACCTTATTTTTTTTTAAGATTCTGTAAAACCAAATCAAAAGCACAAACGATACCCTTAATGGATACTATTGCGAATAAACAGATGACCGATGAAGTGATCTTTGAACAATATAAACAAGGGGATACACGAGCCATTGAAGTTATTATCGATCGCTATAAAAAGCCTATTTATTCATTTTTACTCTGTAAATGTAGAAACAGAGCCGAAGCAGACGATGTATTTCAGGATGTTTTTTATAAAATAATTGATAATCCGCATGGTTTTAGATCTGCCATCTCCTTTAAAGCCTGGTTGTTTACGTTGGCACGCAACACCTATGTAGACCATTTGCGTAAAAAAATACGCAAATCAAATCACGTGCCTATTGATGAGCCTAAAAATGAAGGGCCCGCGTTAAACGAAACCTTACCCGATGATGGGCCAACATTAGAGGAATGGGTAGGCGGGCAAAAAATAAGTGAGGTAGTTGATAGCTTGATGGGCACTTTGCCCGAGGAACAAAAAGAATCGTTTTATTTAAGGATTAGAATGGAAATGCAATACGAGGAAATTGCACAAATGATGGATTGCTCGGTAAATACAGTAAAAAGCCGTGTGCGCTATGCGTTAGAAACCATCAAAGACCTTCTGGTAAAGAGGGGAGTACGTTTATGAGCATGACAGAAAAAGAATTAGAACGTCTGGAAAAGGCGTTTAAAATTCCCGAAGACGACAGCCCTCCCGAACTTATAGTAGCCCGCCTTAAAAAGCATGCGCGATCCAAAAATAGATTGTCATCAGGTTCTATGGCTTCCTTTATTAAGCAACACTCCGTTTTATTTGCCGTAGGTGTTGCGGCATGTTTATTGGTGATGGTGTATGCTATACCGCAATATAAGGAAATTTTCGATCATTCGATGAAAAAAGCCGTCATTATAAGCCCCGCTGATATACCTTTAACAGCAGCGAAAAATGACCGTGCGACAAACACCAGCAACAATATTGGTTCCGTTATTGCTGAAATAACTGCACCTTCTCAAAACACTCTTTGCCTTTCAAGTTTACAATCTTTACCACTTCATAATGTATCTGTATTTGTTGGAAAAAATAATATTTGGTCGGGTACGCTTGAGCAACAAAGTATTAAAACAATAAAGTTTGATGTGCATCAAGATAGTTCAATCCGTATCAACTGGGTTTATAATAATCAAACCTTTGAGCAAGATGCAGGCTACCTAACCCCCAATACTTACCAGGGACATAAAATAATAATTTTGGACAACAATAAAATCTCCTATGATCGGGATGATAATTGTCGGTAAATTTTACTTATGAAATTATTATTAAGCTTGGTCGCTTTTTTATTTGTGTTCATAACAACAACCTTGGCCTCCGAAAATCCCAAAAAAGATATTTGTACCACCCTTGACAGAGCCGAATGCATGGATTCTACGCAATGCACACTAATTTTAACTAAACAACCTAACGTGTATAGCTGCATTCTCTCTAACGATTCTTGTGAAACAGGAAAAAAGCAGTCAATGCTCACTAAGAAAAGTTGTGAAAATGTTAAAAATTGCCAATACAATAACGCTAATTGCTATTGTCCTTGTGCCGGTTATGGACAAACATTAGTAAACGATAAAAAAGCACCGGATTGCTCATGCGACTGCAGTGGAGGAGAACCACCAAACTGCACCTCAATACAATAGAAAGAAAGGAGGGGCGTTGTTTAAGAAGGATTCCAATAATAGACTACCCCTTGCTCTAATGAGCCAAATTGATCTAGCAATTGATCAACTAACAAGCTTAATGCAACACGCATAAAAAAAATGTCGCCATCATCATCATATTTTTTATATAGTGAACCTGGTGATGATTGACCTGGCGCCCAATCTTTGTCAATAACGTCTAATGCTAATCTTAAATCATCTCTTCCATCATGGTTTGGATTACCTACTCCTATAACGATTGTATCACTCACAGTGCTTTTTTGAGCACATTCACCATTATTAGTTGGCAACAAAGGTTCGGTACTTCTTGTATTAACAACCAAACTACTTTGTTCTAAAACCATATTATCAGAACCGTATAAAAAATTATTTTGAGCTACGTTAATATTTAAGCTTTCTCCACCCTTAGGATTTAAAATAGTTCCATCATCTAATATTTCTAATTGTTGATCTCCAAAAAATAGATTTACCGTTAAGGACTTGCTATCACCCTTATTTATTTCAGGATTAGAAAAAATAAGGAGTTTAAACGGAACTTTTCCATTTACCCAATCATTATAACTAACACCTTGAGGTAACAGGCTAGTAACCAGTTCTGTATAGGTGTCTTGAAGTCGTTCTAAAACAGCCACACAGTCGCTATCCAAATTACCACAAACATTATTGAATACATTTAGATTTATGAGTGCATCTATTTTCTCTGGCTTAATTTCAAGAGGCTTGCTTTCAGGTATTTTTGTAGGGCAACTTTCGTTGGCTGTAATACCATCCTCTTCAGTTAAGCAGGCTTCTAAAAGCCGTACTCCCATGGGTATAATTGAGTTGCTCATAATTTAATTGGCTAAATAAAACTGTACTTCCAAACGGTGTTTTTGAGTAAACAAAATACTGTCGGCTGTTAAATCGGCTTTAGAAAGCGGACCCGTTCTATCAAAGACTTTGTACGTAAGAGTCTCCAAATTTCCGCAACCTCCCGTATCGCGATCCACAAATAAAATTTGATAATCGGTATCATCGTCCAATATATCCATATTAAAAGCATCAAAACTATCATCCGTGACCCCAAGAGCTAATTCGTCCATACGATAACCACCAAGCTCAAAAGCGGGAAATTCTACGCAGCCAATAACATCTGTTTTTTTATACGGAACAATTAAAAGAGTGGAATCGGCATTACTAAATTCGTCTGTATCATAACTAAAAATTGCTAGTTCGGCCCAAGCTAATTTTAAAAATGACCCGTCTTCCTCATGCGGTACCACAGGTTCGTAGTCAGCTGCCTCTTCGGTTCTAAAGCGTAAGGTAAAATGGCCAACATTTATAGGATCACCACTATACATTTCATTTAAGGTTAGTGTTACCGCAGTATTGTTTTCATTGGTCGCTTCAGCGCCAACATTAGGACAACGGTCGGGGTCAAGATTGTTAGAAAATATAACTTCTCTTATTTCAATTTCATCGGTTCCAGTAAGCGAAACCGTTTCTCCATCCGATACAAAGACGCCGTTCACGTGCGTTAGCATGGTATCTAAAGGAATATTATCTAAAGCGGGAAAACTGCGTGTCCCCATACAGCCAATAAACTCGCTGGTATCGGCCTTAAACAAGTAAAAATCTACATTTGAACTATACATTTCTTCATTTTGGGTAATGGTATCGAGTACGATATTATGTGTGGTAAGGCCGGCAATGTTTACACGCGAGGCATCGGTATCTGTGAGGCTAAAATCACCGCCACCGCAATTACAATTATTTAAAGCTCCACTCATAAACATGAGAACAATCAATATTTTAATTTTTTTCATAATAGTTCCTTATAGTCTTCTTTTAGTTATCGGGAATGAGAGTGGTAAAGTGACGGAAATGGGTAAGATTTTTTTAGCTAAAACCCAAAAACCTGCTACCAGTCTGTTATCACTATTTTCATTTTAGCCAAAAAATAACGACACATATTTTGGATTCTGTCGATCATAGACTGTAGTAGCTAGGAATAGTGTCTTTTCCCCCTTCTTTATCAGAAGGGGCTAGGGGGATGTGAAAAATATTTTGGCAACGAAAACGAAACCGCCGAGTTTACAATTTTCCGCAGTAATGCCGTAACCGCCAACGCCACCCTCTATTACAAGGGAAGCTGCACGGGCCAAAGTTTGGTAATTGCCAATGATAGGGTGGATTTGTAATAGGAGAAAAATTTATGGCAAGTGTAACTGATGTTTCTAATGATTATTCTGCACTCTACGACCCACTTGGATTAGGAGTTTCTTATGATAACGGTGATGCCGGGATTGTAAGTAGCCCTGGCCCCACAACTCCTACCTCCACCTACGTAACCACAACTCCCCAACCAGCCCCTGTTTCCCAGCCACCAGTAACGGCCGCACCCGCCGCTGTTTATGCGCCTGTTAACACAGAGGTTTGCTTAATAGACGATTTTAAAGAGTCTCCTGAACCTATAAACGACACACTTGCCCAACACACAGGCAGATCAATGCTTCCGTTAGGCCTTCTCTTATGGACTGCTTGTACTGAGCCGAATGATAAAGATCCAGAAACATCAGATACGGATACCGGTAATGAGAATGTAGAAGAGACGGATGCACCTGTTGAAGCCAATCCAGAAGCCGAAGCAGCGTATGATGTTCTTAGTTATATGTGCCCCACACCCATTTCTGGCGACACAGTCACCGTTATAGCCCAAAAACCGGCTGGGAACTGGGACTTAACTACGCCCTATGCCCATGGTCAAAATGTGGTGGCTTGTTATGTTGATAATAATGGCGCCATGTATCAGGTTGGAAAAGGTGCAATCAGCTATGGCATTACAGATGATGAACCAAGTTTTAACGCAACAGCAGGACATTGGGTTAATATCCCTGCTGGCTCGGGAATGGAACTTTCGTTGCCCCCTAACACTAATATTAATCCATCTAATCTTGTTTTTTACACAAGCCCCCAAATACCGGGCACAGGTATAGTAGCGTTTACAAATGGAGATACTTCCCCCTTTACTCCTTTCACCACCGGTGATGTGGGCGGTTCTACTCAGCAGGTTGACGTGACAATTTATGAATCACCTTTAGAAGGCAGCGGCCCTGTTTTTGACAGAGCACAGTTTGATTATCCTCCACAATGGGGAACTCATCCAAGGGAAGTTTTTAATCCTTACGTGCGTGAGGTAGGTGGCCAACTGGTATATTCTTTAACAGGCTTGGATGGCACTGTGCGAGGCAATACGGTTTTTGGAAGGAATAAAGGAACCGTTGTTGGAAGTGCTTTTAATGCACAACCTTTCACAGGCTCTCGTATGGTAGCCTCTTCAATTTATGTGGGGAATGGATACGAAGCTAATAATACAAGTTTAGCACTTTATAACGATAGGCATAATTTAGGTGCAACGGATGTTCTTGGAGGTAACTCGGCCAACTGGCATATATTAGTCGTTGCACGCGATATGCTTCCATCTCATTTTTGTACGGAAACGCCACTCTCCGATATGGTACCTACTATTGAAAGTTTTGTGGGAGATAAGGATATGCCGGGACCTATTGGTGGCGTTAACGGCCAGGCTCCTGGTTATTTCTCATCAGCAGAAGACAGTACCACTTTGGAAATGGCCACCAGTTCTTATAACGGCGGTATTATCATGGGTCAAATTAATTATGCCGATGATACGGCTAATATTTTAGATTTGGTCGCCAATGGCAACCA
Source organism: bacterium (assembly GCA_019695305.1). NCBI lineage: Bacteria > bacterium. The sequence goes on along the minus strand of JAIBAG010000001.1, from coordinate 174,415 downwards.
AGACTATGCTCTTGTTGTAGTTGAATCGGATGAGGTTAGCGGCCGGGAAGATATTGCTCTTTGTTCTGAAAGTTTGGCAGAAGCTTTTGGACAACCTGCAGGAACGGCTTTATCTAATATATCTGTGGGATCTAAAGCGCATATTCTCGACACCAATATCAGAGGACGTCATTTAGACCTAGATCCTGCTAACCCAACTATTGCCATGGTCGTTCCTCTCACCAATCCTTCTCTTGGATATAACACGCGTTTGGAGCTTGGGATTAAATAGTTTTAATAGGAGCAGGGGACGTTGTTGATTTTCCGGAATAAGTTCAACTCAAAAATAAAATAGCTATTCCCGAAATTCAACAACGTCCCCATGACCGGAAGGGTAAAATTATGAAACGCTTTTTTTTCTTTTTTTCATTCATGCTTTTTAACGCTATTGCCGGTTTGGCTATGGCTGATATAACAGTGAGCGGCTGCCTGACGGCGGATGATATGGAAAATACCACCGGGCCTTTAAAACGTGTCCGGGTGAAAATTGATTACGAATCTTCTCCAAGTGTTTGGATCGCTTTATCGCAAAGCTTTTTTACCGACGACGGTGGTTGCTTCACGGGCGTGATTCAACCCGCGACTCAAAAAGTTCCTTTCCGGGTGCGTGCCGTCTTAAAAACCGACGAATTCAAAATCCTCAAACGGAGCGCAGCCTGGGATATTGTTTTTCCGGGGACACAATTGGTAAATGGAAACAGCCTGGACTTTGGCGAACTGCATTTTGAAGGCGACCTCCAGGACGAAGAGGATGATGAAAGCAAAGCTTTAGGCCTTTGGTTTGGCCTTCTCAAAATGAAGGAACTCTATATTCAAAACATCGAACCCTGGCCCTACAACCAACCGATCAAGCTGCGCTACCATAGGGGTTTGGAAGGACGCGGACCGCTATTCTACAATGCTCCCATGCCGGCCTGGTTCAATGATTCCCAAAACGTGATTTACATCACCGATCCCGTGTTTGCTCTTCAAGGCCTTTTCTACGTCTCTAACCATATACCGCTCTACCACGAATTCGGCCACTGGGTACAAAACCAGGACCATATTTCTTACAATGTTTATAATGCCTCATTTTCCCCACTCCATCAGGCAATGGCGGACGTACCCTATCATCATCCGGAAACCGACCCTATCACCGGTACACCAATTCATGGTTGGCAACTTAACACTTACGAAAGTCTCGATACGGCCTACACCGAAGGTTTTGCCGAATTCCTGGCAATCCTCATTGAGCAAGGGACTGCTGGCTGCCAGAGGACCAATGAAGCCTACCAAACCTCTCCTTCTATTCCACCGTTTGAAACCGATATTTTTAACTTCGACAGCTTGCCCCTCCATTTTGAAAGCGACCATCGCGCCACCTCCGTCTTACGGACTCTGTGCGATTTAGTTGATACCAGCGAAGAAAAGGAAATCAAAACCTGGTACCACGAAATACCGGCCCAGTCTTCACCGCCTCATATGGAATCCGTAAATGCTTTTCCTAATCCATTGGCAGATCCGCTCCAAGCTGAGCTTCCCGTTGACCTGGTGTATTCAAATCTGGTAGCGGATCAAAACTATGCCTACGGTTTTGTGACTGATCTCACGCTATATGCTCCAGACAACCGCTTGTTTCGCTATACACTGACACCCGGATTGGAAACTCGAGAGCTGTTTTTAGACGGCTCCAATCTGTTCCAACACTCTGCAAGGATCAGTTTGGCAGGGAATCGTTTGTGTTTTTTGGCCAGCGATGATGTTGATGATTGGTATGTGGGAATTTTCTGCGTTGATACGAATACCCCGTTTGCAACGCCCCCCACGTTCCAAGACTTAAGCCAGCAGGGTATTACGCAACTTCCGTTACCGGATAATCTGAACAACCCGTTCTTGGAGAGACCGGCCCGCCCCATCGATATCCACTTAAGTCGGAACGCCATTTACCTGCTGGGAAGATCTGAAGACGGTTTTTCACAAATCCAGCGCCTCTGGCTGGATAGGAGCGGCAGCTCCTGGGAAGTGTTGACAACTCTGTCCCAGGACAAAGACTTTACCGCCTTCGACCTCGATGAAAATACCCATGAGGTTTTTATTTCCGACTCCTCCCGCATTTATAGTTGCAATTATCTGACTTCCCTCGGGCCCCTTGCATTGCCAACTCCAAAATTGGAGGGTCAGACGGGCCTGTGCCGGTTAGAACTTTTTGCCGGCCTGGAAAACCAGAAGGGCTACAAACGTGGACCCAGGCTAGAGGCCGCTTTCACCCTCATCCACGATATCTTCCGCGATGAAGGCAAACTCTACGTGGTGGACATGTCTGGTGCTTCCGCCATCGGTTTGCGGGAACGCCAGAACGTTGTTCAGATTGCCGGACAGCCAGCCACCCTGGGCCCAGAAGGCGGCGGTCACGTGGCCGTGATGGACCATGTTTTTGTTAACGGTTTAACCCAAAGGGCCATCCCCGTGGGTTATAACGCCGATCCTCAATACCCCGAGAGATTTGTACGTTACATTCACAAAGACAATGCGGCTCTTTTCCAGACCAATGTTAGTTTGGACTTTGATTCGACTTCAGAAAATCTAGTTCTGGATCCTACTATCTATTCGTTTTCTTCTTATCTGTCGTCCGTATACACCGGTTATTACCCACTGGTTCGGATTGATGAGACCGTCCCTCTTGTGAAGCAAAGCTTCTGCGGTTTTGAAGACGTCGATTTGAGTGGCAACATGAGCGGGATTGTCCATATGTTCGCGCAAACCAGCCAGCCTAACACAGCAGGAATTGAAGATGTTTTGAGTGATTCTGGTTTGTTGGATGACGCACAAATGGAACAAGTTTTAAGCGCCAACTGGGTCCATCTGAAATCGCCGGAGGAGATTGCTGCGGAATTCAACGTCGAATGTCCTTTATACGAAGGGCAGTATCTGTATGAATAATTCATAGGAGCAGGGGACGTTCTTGACTAACCGGACTAACTTTTTTATTTTTGAGTTAGACTTATTCCGGAAAATCAACAACGTCCCTCATTCAATACAGCTTTGTAAGATGCAGAGACTTGTTTTCTGATTATACAAATATTATAAGTTGGCATTTCTCATTAAAATGATGCTATTTTCATGAGTTGAATGGAGATCAATCTTTCATTACTATTGATACTTCAGGTATGAGCAAGACATGTGGACAGCACTACAACCTCTATCTATAAAAATTCTATTTTTCGTAGTAGGTGTTATTCTTATTTCTTCTATTATTCTAATTGGATTTGCTGTTATTGATTATTGTAAAACAAGACTCAGCATTTACTTCCCTGGACATCCTATTTTTATCTGTCCTCAGTGCTGGAGACTTTATTATAATAAGGAAGCTTCTACTTGCACGGAATGTGATCGTGAACATGTGGTAAACCTAGTTGTAACGGATGATGTATTAAAGAAATATAACCTTGAATACATTACGCATCACATTCAGAAAATAAAAGATGAACTAAGAATAACAAAAACAGATAAAACTAAATTTGGAATAACAAGAACACATTTTTTGAAAAATTCTGTAATTGCTGCCAAGCGTATATACACTCTAAAAAAGCGTCACTCACCTTAAAGATTTTGTTTTAAATTTAATAACCTGAAAATTAAGCCAAAGAATATAACGCCTGCGGCCCTCAAAAATACATCACTATCAAAATAAAACATAAGCCCTACTGTACCCACTAAACCTAAAACAGGAATAGTGAGCCACGCTATATGCTTAGCAGACTGAAGGTTGATTTTAAAAAGGCTTAAATGAACAAGTGAAAAAACAATGAGAATAAGCAAGCTGGTTGTTTGCGCTAAAATTTTTAAACTCCCGGTAAATACTAAAAGTGCTACCGCAAGAGTAGCGATAACAACACCCACCCAAGGGGTTTTACGCTTGTGATGAATTTTTGAAAATATTTTGGGGGCTAAACCTTCTTCACTCATGCCATACAGTAAACGCGACACCATAATAAGATTAATAAGCCCCGTATTGCTAATGGCCATCATGGCCAAAATAGAAAAATAACTAATCACAAAGGTCCATCCACTTTTTTCAAAAATGAGAAGAAGGGGAGTGGTAGATGACGCAATGGTATTTTCGTCCACAACCATCTGCAACAAAATAGTAACGGTAATATAAATGACAGTAGCAACTAGAATGGAAACTAAAATTGCCCGTGGAACATCGCGAGAGGGATTTTTGGCTTCTTCGGCCAAATTACTTAAATCTTCAAATCCAATAAAAGCATAAAAGGCGAGCGTTGTTCCCAATAGAATGGGATTAAAATCTATATTTTCTGTGAAACGCATAACCCACGCATTGGCACTCTCAAACGACACCAACTTAAAACCGGCAGCTATCACTAAAACCAAACCCAGCACTTCCATGATGGTGAGAATAATATTTACACCAGACGATTCACGAATTCCCCAAAAACAAAGAAAGGATATACTGGATAAAATAATAATTTTAATGATGAGCGGATCGAGTGAAAAAAGCTTTTCACCATATCCTGCAAACGCATTCACCACGGTAGATACAGAAGCAAGCCCTGTGGCCATCACCAGCACTCCCACGAGTGTAGCAAAAAGTTTTCCTTTAAAAGCGCGCCTGATATAAACCGAAGCCCCGCCACTAACCGGATACAGAGACGCAAGCTTGGCATAGCTAAGCCCTGTTAAAATAGCGATAACAGCTCCAACCACAAATGAAAGAGAGGCAACATTGCCGGCAACCCCCACAATTTTTCCAACAAGGGCATAAATTCCGGCACCCAAAACATCGCCTACACCATAAAAAATAAGAGCCAGCGCTCCTAAATGACGCGAGAGTGTATGTTTAACTTGAGTCATGAATTTTTAAAGAGTGAATACGCCAGAGTTGTAACCGATAAACAAAGTAAGAGATTGAGGGCTATATTAGTAAACGCTTGGCCAATTTGTTGTTTGTAAAGCAAATCAACGGTTTCAAAACTAAAGCTGGAAAAGGTGGTAAGCCCACCCATAATCCCTACTACTAAAAAAAGACGGGCGCTTTCGGAAAGTTGTCCCTTTAAAAATAGGGCCATTAAAAAGCCGATTAGAAATGAGCCAACAATGTTTACAATGAGTGTTGGGTAAGGAAAAGTGGAGGGTAAAAATTTAGGAATCACTATACCCGCCGAGTAACGGCTAACAGCCCCAATAAAACCACCCATACCCACTAATAAAATGTTTCTCATCATAAGGTTTGTGAGTATATATCCCTTACTAAGTAATGAATATGAAAAAAATCCGTATCGATCAACTTTTAGTAGAAAAGAACCTTGCCCCCACACGTACCCGTGCGCAAAGTTTAGTGATGGCCGGTGTTGTTTTTTGTTTAGAGCAAGGGACGTTCTTGACTAACCGGACTAACTTTTTTATTTTTGAGTTGGACTTATTCCGGAAAATCAACAACGTCCCTCATTCAATAAATTATAACTACATCACCGGCTTAAAAATGCTCAGTTTTAAATTATTTCCAACCTCCGGAAGTGAAATACATGAATAATTGAGAGGGTTCAAAACGGGTCTGATTTCTTTAAAAATTTTACTTGCACGCTGTTGACCCAAGGCGCCATCAGGATTTACAACTAGGATTCTAAACTTGTAGCCCGATCCTGGGGTTGTTAATAGTTTGGTTTTAGCATCAAAAGGCAATACAATTTTTTTGGCCACGTCTTCCAATGTTCCCGATTTACAACTAATAGTACTATTTAGATCATTACCGTTAAACTGGCAGTTTTCTTGCTCCAACAAGGCATTAGTATCGGCCACATCATCGGCTTTAGCAAAAGAGATAATGGCCATCACAATCATTAATGATAAAAATATTTTTTTCATATCGTTCCCATTTCTTAAATTACAACCATGCCAAATTTGTATTCTGTCATCAATAGAAACTTGCAACAAATCAAAATTTATCAGATGAGGGACGTTGTTGACTAAGCGGACTAAGTTTTTGATCAAATAAAAAGTCCGATAATTAAACAACTTCCCTGGTTCAATATTATTTGTTTAAAGGCTGCGCAGGAGAAGGGCTGGTAGTGGGAGATTTTTCTTTATTCACACACGAAAGCCAGCATTCCTTATTTATTTCTTTACCCGTTACCTTATCTGTTTCCCATACACACACATCATCACAGACACCATCTTTTACTTCATAAATACTGCACGGTGTATTTTTTTTACCTTTATAACACGGATCTTTTTCGGGCGCTTCATCGGCTATAGCCATACTTAACGAACATTTGGAAGGAACTGGGGCTACATCTATGAGAGGTAGTATTGAAACAAGACTTACTACAAAATAAAATATGAACATTTTTTTCATAAATACTCCGCTTTATCTTAAGTTAAAAAGCCAATAGCGCAGCTGATACTATTAGCCAACACACTCCATAACCAAAATTTTTTCAATCCAAAAAATTTTAAATAAAACGCTTCGGCAACAATGGCAAATGTTTCGGCAATAATTAAAAATTCGGCATAGCGGTATAGTGGCATAAAATGCGGTATCACAAACCATACTATGGGATGCGTCAGGGCACTGGCACCAAAGGCAACAGCGGGACGCCCTTTTAAAGCAAAACAATAGATTGGCATTTCCACAAGCTGTGTACGAATAAATGCATTAAGCCACGGATGAAACATTGTTGATAAAATTCCTTTCGGGTTTAATGGCTATGAGTAAAAGATAAATAAACTCAAGATACACATGAAACCCGGCTAGTTTTAAATACAAGAGCCTGGCGCTCCACACATCGTAAAAAGCATACACACCAAGGGCTATAAAAGTAATAGCCGAAATTATCATAAGAGGTTTTCCAAAATCATGGGTGAGCGATTTTAAAGCAACAGGCCATTTTTTATGATGATATAAGGGAATAAGAATAAGCCATATAAGGTAATGAACCATTTGCCAAAAAACAAATAATACTAAAAGCTTTATTGATAGTGCAGGGCTTACAAACGGCACAAGACTGTGAGCCGCCTGAAACAAACCCATATTGTGTATAACGGTTTGAAGCGGAATAATTTTTTCTAAGGGGGCTACAACACAAATGATGGATAGAAAAAGCCATAAAACAAGGAAAATATTTTTATACACAGCCGGCGTTTTACGGGAATGGACCAGCCAGATTATAACCGCCACCACGTTATGAAAAAAAACTAGTCCTAATAAAAGCCGGCCTGGATGAAACAAAAAAGTAAAAATAAGAACGGGCAAAACGGAAAAAAGAAAAACTAACGCGGCGTACTTTTTGTTGCTTAAAAGAGAATGACGAATAACCAAATAGCGAATATCCGAAATAACATGAGGAATTCCCAAAACCACAGGCGTCATTACATACAAAAAAAGAGGCATTTTAAGACATAAAACAAAAAGAAACAAAACACTTATTATTGGCAGCATATTTGCCTCATGAATTCTTAAACAACGAATACGCAGCAGCGGTAGCCCCTAAACAAACTATAATATTAAAAACTATATTAAAAAATGCAGGCATCATTTGTTGTTTGTGAAACAAATCGATGGTTTCGTAACTAAAACTCGAAAACGTGGTGAGCCCGCCCATAATCCCCACGCCCAAAAACAAACGGCCTCCTTCGGATAAAGAACCTTTTCCAAAAGAGACCATGAGCATGCCGATTAAAAAGGAACCAAGAACATTGACGATTAAAGTAGAGTAAGGAAAATTATCCGGTAAAAAACGAGGGATAATAAGCCCCGTGCTGTAACGCGCCACGGCTCCCAAAAACCCGCCCATACCCACTAATAAAATGTTTCTCATCATAAGTTTTATGAGTATATATCCCTTACCAAGTAATGAATATGAAAAAAATCCGCATCGATCAACTTTTAGTAGAAAAAAATCTCGCCCCCACGCGCACGCGCGCACAAAGTTTGGTGATGGCCGGTGTTGTTTTTTGTGGAACAGAGAAGATTAAAAAATCATCCGAAACTTTTCTGCCAGATGCCCCTATTAGCGTAAAAGAAGCCGATCATCCCTATGTGGGGCGTGGAGGTCTTAAGTTAAAAGGGGCGCTGGATTCTTTTAAGCTAAGCGTAAAGGATTTTGTTTGTTTAGATGTGGGTGCCTCCACCGGCGGCTTTACCGATTGTTTACTGCAAGAAGGAGCAGGAAAAGTTTATGCGTTAGATGTTGGTTACGGTCAACTGGATTGGAAATTAAAGAGCGATGCACGTGTGGTTGTGTTTGACCGTACTAATTTTAGAAATTTTGATATTCAAGAAATCAGCGAAAAACTGGATCTCATTGTAATGGATTGCTCATTTATCTCTATCGACAAATTACTTCCTAAAGTGATCGAATTTGCACCGCCGCATTTTATCGCTCTTATTAAACCCCAATTTGAAGTAGGGCCTGGTCAAGTGGGCAAGGGCGGTATTGTAAAAGATGAAAAACTACATGAAGAAGTTACAAAAAATATTCGTAATCTTTTAACTGATAATCATTTTGATATTTTGGGAATTATCCCATCGCCAATCACCGGACAAGAAGGGAATAAGGAATTTTTAGTATACGCCACGTGGGCAAAAAAATAAGGGCGGCTATAAGGCCGCCCTTATTTAAAATAACAATGCTGACTGACTATAACTTGGTGTTTAAATCTACAACTTTGCCCTTGTTACGTCCCATGGAGCAGTTACCTTCGAAAAGTGCACCTTCTTTAATGATAAGAGAAGGAGCAGCAATATCGCCTTGCACAACAGCAGGGGCATTAATTTCAATTTTATCTTTGGCGTTAATATTGCCACGCACTTCGCCCTGAATTTGAATGCGACCAATTTCGATGGTGCCTTCTACGTAACCACCTTCGCCAATAATGAGAGTGCCTTCCGAAAAAATCTCACCTTTAAATTTGCCATTGATTACCACACAACCTTCAAAAGTCATTTTACCTTCAAAGGCCGATTCTTTATCAAGAATGGTGCTTACTTTAGGGGTGATCGTGTCAGAACGCAGGTCTTCGGCTTTATCTCCAAACATATTTTTCTCCTCATTGCTGTGATTGCTTAATAATTTTAATGAAACCATGATTTCTATAGAAAGAACTAAGGGCTTGGTACCAACTCTCCTTTGAAATGACAAGTGTTTTGTGAAGAGTAACCCCCTCCAACTCCCCTTTAATCTAAGGGGGAGGGTGCAGAACGTCCCCCTCCCTTAGATTAAGGGAGGGGATAGGGGTGGGTTACTCTCTATTGACTTTGCTAACCCGCCTAGATTAAGTCATCTCCTTATGCGCGAATGTTACGACATCATAGTTGTTGGAGCGGGTCATGCGGGATGCGAAGCGGCTCATGCGGCAGCCCGTATGGGTTTTAAAACATTACTCTTAACGGGTAATGTAGACCGCATTGCGCATATGAGTTGTAACCCTGCTATTGGTGGTTTGGGCAAGGGTCATTTGGTGCGCGAGATTGATGCCATGGGTGGCGTGATGGGCATGATGGCCGATAAGACTGGCATTCAATACAGAAAACTTAATACTCGTAAAGGTGGCGCCGTACAAGGCACGCGTTGCCAGAGCGATATGTTTCAATATTCGCGTGAGATGCGTGTGTATCTGGAAACGGTTGAAAATTTATCGATCAAGCAAGGTATCGTCTCTAAAATTTTGTCAGAAGGCGAAACCATTACCGGCGTTGAAACAGAAATTGGACAAATTTACGACGCAAAAGCTGTGGTTGTTACTACGGGAACATTTTTAAATGGTCTTTGTCATATTGGTTTTAAGCAAATTCCCGGGGGAAGAATTCCCGATTTTACGTCTACAGGTATTTCAGCTTCTCTTGCAGAATTGGGACTTGAGTTAGGTCGCTTAAAAACCGGCACGGTCCCGCGCATTGATGCCAAAACAATTGATTATTCTAATTTAGAGGCTCAATACGGCGACACCCCACGCCCGCGTTTTTCGTTTAGAAAAGTAGAAAATAAATTAGATCAGATCGCCTGCCATATCACCTATACCACCACACAAACGCATGATATTATTAGAGAAAATTTGCATCAATCCCCTATGTTTCAGGGTGTGATCAAGGGGCGAGGGCCCCGCTATTGTCCGTCGATCGAAGATAAAATCACACGCTTTGCCAACAAAGATCGTCATCAAATCTTTTTAGAGCCGGTGGCTTTGAATACAAACGAAGTGTATCCTAACGGGCTTTCAACTTCTTTACCGGTAGACGTGCAACTCGCGTTTTTGCGCTCCATTGGTGGTTTGGAAAAAGTAGAAATTATCCGTCCCGGTTACGCGGTGGAATATGATTATGCGCCTCCCACGCAACTGGATCATAGTTTGCGTGTTAAGCATTTAAAGGGTTTGTACTTGGCCGGTCAAATCAATGGAACAACGGGATACGAGGAGGCTGCAGCCCAGGGCTTAATCGCCGGGATCAATGCTGTACAGTATATACGTGGCGCAGCCCCCTTTGTTGCAGCGCGGTCGCAAGCTTATATGGGTGTGATGGTGGATGATTTGGTAACCAAAGGTGTGGGCGGCGAACCATACCGCATGTTTACCTCGCGCGCCGAGTATCGTTTGCATTTGCGAGAGGATAATGCGGATTTTCGTTTAAGCACTATAGCTCACGAATTGGGTCTTTTGAGCGATGCGGATTATGCAGTTTTTGAGGCCCGCAAACATGATTTGGAAAACGCGAAAAACTTTTGCGATAAAACCCGCGTACCGGTTACTGAGGAAATTAATCGGTTGTTAGAGACGCAAGGCGTATCGCCGCTTAAAAACGCCACCAGCGTGAGTGATTTGTTTAAGCGACCTGGGTTTAGCCTTGAGCTCTTGCATGCGCTTAAAACGAAAGTGCCGGCGTTAGATACAGAGCATTGGGACGATGCCGAGAATATTCAGACCTTACATTACGATATTGTGTACGAAGGATATTTAAAACGTGATGTAACTGAGATTGGCAAACGTGAAAAGCTGGAAAAAATGCATATCCCTCAAAACTTTCCTTTTAACTCTATTTCGGGACTTTCAATTGAAATTAAAGAAAAGCTGGCAAAAATTCAGCCTGCTAATTTGGGCCATGCCTCTCGTATCCCCGGAATGACTCCCGCCGCCTTATCTATCCTTTCTATTCAGATCCGAAAATTTGGGTCAGCCACCATTTCCTAATTCTTTTTTTGAGCTCATTTGGACCTGACAGAATTATGTACAGAATTCTGTACTACATGATTTGTGAGTCATGAAAATAAGTAAGTTCATATAATGTTGTGATCGCTTTTAAAAAAATGATTCATTTTTATTTTTTTGATTCAGTTTTTTTCAATTTTTTTAGCTGAAAATGCCTGCTTAAGGGCCTTAAAACTGTAAAATGGGCATGATTTAGAGCCTAATGATTACAAACAGCTGTTCCACGTGAAATTGTATCAATTTTTGTGTCCACAAATAATTATTATGCGACTAATCTACCGCGAGCCACTGGGCCTCTACAGGAATGGTTAAAGGGTCACTATCCTGCGTCCAAATGGTCATTTGTCCTTTCATGTCTTCATTTTCATAGAGGCAATCATCTATTTTGTAGGTCAGATATATTTCAAACTCCCCGTTGCTAACTGGTACCTCGCCATCACTTTTCATACATTCTACTTCTAACTTCCATTGTACGGTATTGGCATCATCTAAGACATTACCCCTTATTATGTAATGCACGCTTGAACCAAATCGTAGACTGATATCCTCAACCTCAGATGTGGAACAACCACTCATCACACAAAATCTCTCTTCTATAGAGCTAATGGCAAGTTCGCTGTTATCAAGAACAGGAACTTCACTAAAGGAATGGGACTCTTCGTTGCCACAGGCTACACCACCAAGAATAACTAATATTAAGATAAGAATTGTTTTCATAAAATCTCCTCACCTCAGTTATCGCCTAAGCACCCGCTAAGGTTGCGCAATCATAGATCTTATCGTATTCGCCCAGAATACAATGGCACATACAAAAAACTTTGATTTGATATGAATTCACTATATAAGGAGCAAATGACCTTTTCTCCCTCCATTCAGCTGGAACAAGCTTTAATGATCCATTCTTTTGAGCTTTTGGACGCCCAAAAGGGTAATATATTGTTATTTTTAGAGATTTGCCTTGAGTGGAATAGTAAAATTAATCTGACAGCGCACAATAATTATACGTCTCTTATTCAAAAAGATGTTCTCGATACACTCTTTTTAAATTTGTACATTAAAATGTACATACAAAAATTTAAAAAATGTATGGATATGGGCTGCGGGGCTGGTTTTGTAGGGATTATCCTTGCCATTTTACACCCTGAGAAGAAATTTTACCTAGTTGACGCCAACCATAAAAAGATTAATTTTGTCCGTTATGCATCTAATATATTGAAATTAAACAATATTTATCCAGCACACCAGCGCGTGGACAGCCCAAATCCTCTCATGAAGGAAGGTTTTGACCTTCTTGTTTCACGCGCAACATGGCGCATAAAGGACTATATTGACCATGCACTTAATTATGTACAGAATAACGCACATATTCTATATATGGCTGGTACTCATAAAAATAATGATGAACCGGATTTGCAGGAATATCAAGGCTTAGAGAAGAATAGTGACTATTTTTATAAAATTCTTCCAGAAAATATAGAACATAAAATAATTTCTTATACGGCAAAAGTTTCACGTGAAACCATTATAACTAATTGATTTATAATTGTTTATTTTAATAATGCTCAACCTCTCTCTTGGGCACATCTCTATATATAATAAGAAAATTCTTGATTGATTAATAAAGTGGGAATACAGCTCATTTATAGTCTTTTTTTTCTACCAAAATTGGGCTTTATCTAGGAGATCATTATGAAAATTATCGTTCTTTGTAATCAAAAGGGTGGGGTTGGCAAAACTACATCATCGGTAAACGTTTCGGTGTCTTTGGCCAAGCTTGGTAAAAAAACACTTCTTATAGATATGGACCCTCAGGGCAACGCCGGTAGCGGTTTAGGGGTTAACAAATATAAAATTGAAAAAAGTATTTACCATGCCTTGATTGGCCAGGTGTCCATGAAGGATGTTATACGAAAAACTGAAATTGAAAATTTTGATATTGCTCCTTCGAACCGCGATTTGATTGGTGCCGAGGTGGAATTAGTGAATGCCTTTGCCCGGGAAAATAAATTAAAAAATGCTCTTAAAGATGTGGTGCCCGAATACGATTTTATTATTATTGATTGCCCGCCATCGTTGGGCTTACTAACAGTGAATGCTTTGACAGCCGCCGACACGGTGATGATTCCGGTTCAATGTGAATATTATGCCTTGGAGGGAATTTCGGAATTGGTTCATACCATCGACATGATAAAAGAAAATTTGAACCCCGATTTAAATTTAGGCGGTATATTTTTAACCATGTTTGACAAGCGTAACAACTTGTCGCATCAAGTGGTGGGTGAAGTTCAAAATTATTTTAAAGAAAAAGTTTTTAGTACGCTCATTCCCCGCAATGTAAAATTGTCCGAATCTCCATCTCACGGGGTGCCTATTCAACTTTACGATCCCAAATCAATTGGGGCTGAATCTTATCAAAATTTGGCATCCGAAATCGTGGAACGTTCGGGTCAGATTCGTAAGGGTGGTTTGACACTAGTTCAAAATTCTTAATTTTTTGTATTAACCACAAAACTTATTTTTCACACTTAGTCAGTATAACGAAAATATGGAAAAACGTGCACTTGGTAAAGGTTTAAGTTCTTTAATTCCCCTTGGTCGGTCCGATAAAGATGGCAACAAAATTTTTGAATGTCCCCTCAATGATATTGTGGCCAACGAAAATCAGCCTCGTAAATTATTTGATAGAGGGGCTATTGATGAACTCGCTTCTTCCATTGAAGAAAAAGGAATTCTTCAGCCCATTTTAGTACGCAAATTAGGGGGCGGAAAATATGAAATTATTGCTGGCGAAAGACGTTATCGCGCGGCCAAGCAACTAAAATTTGAAACCATTCCCGTTATTGTAAAAGATATTGAAGGTAACGAGGTAATGGAGGTTGCCCTCATTGAAAATTTACAAAGACAAGATTTAAATCCCATTGAAGAAGCTTTGGCGTATCAAGAATTGATGTCAAAATATCAATATACCCAAGATGAGCTCGCTAAAAAAATGGGGAAGGACAGATCCAGCATTGCCAACACTTTGCGGCTTTTAAAATTGCCCGAAGAAATTCGCGGCCATCTAATTTCTAACAAATTATCGATGGGTCATGCGCGGGCACTACTCAGTTTAGAAAGTAGAGATTTGCAACTTAGAGCCGCCGAACAAATTTTGAAAAATGATTTATCGGTAAGAGATATAGAAAATTTGACACGTGAAGTAAAAGAGTCACAAAATGAAACAACTGTTGATGACCTAGACAAAGTAGCCGGTCCAAAAAAAATAAGTAACCCTTTCAAAAATTTGGAAGAGGAGCTTAAAAAAATGCTCCGCACCAAAGTGCTGATTAAATCCACCAATGGCAAAAAAGGGAAACTCATTATTAATTTCCATACCCAGGATGAGCTAGAGGCCTTTTTCAATAAATTGGTTGGGGCGCTGTAAAATACTCTTTCATATTTCCCTTATACGCCGACTTTTTGACTAAACCTACCTCAGGGAAACCCTAACACTGATTTTACACGCTATAACCACTTGTATTTATTTGTGTATTTATGATCAATACAATGCTGGGCAATAAATATTTGATAATTAATACTATTTTGAGCTTCAATTTTAAGCGAAACCCATTTTTCACATGAAAAAACACGCCAATTAATGACGAGCTCTCATAATGACAGGCAAATATTGCCGCTAAAGGGTATAATTTAACCCCAAAATATACATTGGATAAAACCTTTCCAATCTAAAATTTAGGTTCATTATTTTTTTTATAAAAATCAACAGTTTAGCGTGGTCTAAATAAAGCTAAAAAGGCCTCATTTCAATCACTTAGGCACAAACCTTGCTTCCCTTATAATAGATAATGGGAAGAGAGCTAAAAAAATAGGGGAATGGGTAGGGGGCTAATTAAAGCTCTTTTTGTATTTTTAGTTCTTGGTTTTTCACTCACCATTTTTTCATCAACAAGCTTTGCTGCAGCCGCCACCTGTTATTGGGTGGGTGCCAGTAGTGGCAACTGGGGAAATGCTGCCAGCTGGTCAAGTTCAAGCGGAGGCGCAGGGAGCACTTGCGATGGCGGTGTAGCACCCGGTAGTGATGACATAGCAACATTCACTTCAGCCAATACAAACAACCCTAACTTAAATGCGTCAGTAAACGTGAAGGGTATTGATATTCGCTCAGGCTACACAGGTACAATCACACAACCGATTTCTACCTCCATCACAGTAGGCACATCAGGCTGGCAACAAGCTGATGGTGTTTTTTCAGGACATACTTCAGGAACTGTTTCGATTGGCGGTACATCTGCTATCAGTGGCGGAACTTTTACACCAGCCGCCACAACATCGTTTACAGGCGGCACGGGGCTAACTATCTCGGGTGGTACCATTACAACCGGAAAAACAATTACAACAACAAAAAGTATTACGATTAGTGGATCACCTGTTTTAACAGGGGCCATCATCACATTAAATGGTGGAGCAACTACATCTCAAACAATAACTTGTTCGGGAAGTCTCAACTCTTCAACTAACATCAATCCTACAATTAATATTAGTGGTGGAGCAAATTCGCAAACTACTACGCTGGGTAATGGCTGTACACTTTACCAGAATGCCATCAGTACTTCGGGAAGTATTATTATTAATGGCATAATGGATCAAAGCGGGGCCTGGAGTTCCAATGATGTAACTATTAATGGAACACTAACCCGCTCTGCGAATAACACGATGGCCATTAATGGCACCTTTTCAAATACAGGAACGTTAACTCAAGCAGCCAACACTACCATTACTGTTAAAGATGATTATTCCAATGCGGGCACTATCAGCAATTTAGACTCAACAACCCTTACCTTTAACGGGCCATCAACAGCACAACAAACTATTCTAAATCCCAGTACTAGTTGCCCGTCCGGCTATCTAAATTCAGCAGGCAACACCGGTCCCGTAGTAAACATCAGCGGCGCTGCCGCCTCTACAGTATTTACACTTCCTGCCGGTTGCGAAGTTTACCAAAATGCTATCAGTACTTCGGGGGGGATTATTATTAACGGTATCATGAACCAAAACGGGGCCTGGAGCTCCAATGATTTAACCATTAATGGAACACTCATTCGTGCCACTAATAATACCTTGGCCATTACAGGCACTCTTTCAAATACGGGCACGCTAACCCAAGCGGCCAGCACAACTATTACGGTTACAGATGATTATTCTAATACAGGAACTATCAGCAATTTAAGCACAACAACCCTTACCTTTAATGGGCCATCAACAGCACAACAAACTATTCTAAATCCTAGTACTAGTTGTCCTTCAGGCTATCTAAATTCAGCAGGCAACACCGGTCCCGTAGTAAACATCAGCGGCGCTGCCGCCTCTACAGTATTTACACTTCCTGCCGGTTGCGAAGTTTACCAAAGCGCCATCAGTACTTCGGGGGCTGTGGTAATTAATGGCACCATGAACCAAAACGGAGCATGGAGTTCAAATTATGTAACCATTAATGGAACACTCATTCGTGCCACTAATAATACCATGAACATTGGTGGCACGCTTACAAATACGGGGACGTTAACCCAAGCAGCCAACACAAGCATTATTGTTACCGATGATTATTCTAATACAGGAACAATTAGCAATTTAAGCTCAACAACCCTTACCTTTAACGGGCCATCAACAGCACAACAAACTATTAATAATTGTTCGGGCAATCTCAATGCCAGTGATAACACAAGCCCTACAATAGATTATAAAGGTGGAGCTGCTAGTACAAACCTGACCATTCCAGCAAATTGCACAGTTTATTTAACTACTAATGCTACAAACGCAGGTGATATCACTGTCAATGGAACTGTATATGTAATGAATGCAGTAAAAGGGGATCTTCTTACAGTAAACAACGGTGGTAATTTCGGCTTTAATGGCGCTGCTGTAACGCTCAATACCAAAACACTCAATTCTGGATCAACTGTTACTTTTAGAGGCGATGGAGATGGCGCGGCCGACACTTATAGTATCAACAGTTTTGCTACTACTTATTATAATTTAGGCATCGACAGCATTGATGGAAGCACCGATATTTTTAACTTAGGTGCAACTATTCTGGTGAATACAAATCTAAGCGTCACGAGTGGTATTTTAAGCTTAAACGGTAGCAATCTTACCGTAACCGGTACCGTTAGCAATGACGGAACTATTCGCCTGCAGGGTGGAGAAACTGTAAGTGCCACTAATGATACAAATTCGGGAACAGTAGAATACGTTGGCACCAGCACTTATACCGAACTTAAATTTGGCGATAATTACTACAATCTAACCATTAACGGCAATGGTGGCGCATGGGGTTTGGATGCTGTTTTAGACGTAAATAATAATTTTTCACTTACACAGGGAAGTTTGGAAACTAATGGAAACGATATTACAGTGGGAGGTAACTGGAGCAAAAGCGGTACCTTTACCCACGAAAATAACACCGTCATATTTGATACCGCAGGCACTACCAGCGTCATTTCCGGTTCTTCTACTTTCAACAATTTTACCAGTACAACCGCTGGAAAAGCCATTACCTTTACAAACGGCACCACACAAACAATTGATGGCACTCTCACACTTACAGGTTCTGCCGGAAACCTGATAACATTACGCAGCACTTCCACGGGAAATGCTTGGTTACTCGATGCCAACGGCACAAAAAATGTAAGTTATGTAGACGTAAAAGATAGTGATGCTACGCCCAGTAGCACTAGCATTGTACCAACAAACTCTACTAATTCAGGCCACGTTCCTAATTGGGATTTTAATCCTTCCGTAACTCTTTCGCGTAACAACGCCACAATTGCCGAAAACGGAGGAACTTCTACCGTTACCGCAACTCTATCGGGAGGTACCGGTTTAAGTGTTACTGTTAACGTTGCATACTCGGGAACTGGCACGATTACATCCGATTATACAGGTGCTGCATCGTGTACCATCCCGGCACAATCTGTAAGTTGTACCATCACCTTAACGGGCGTAAACGATACTTTGGACGAAGCCGCCGAAACAATTGTGGTTGATATTTCAAGCGTCACCAACGGTACAGAAAGCGGTACACAGCAAGTACAAGTTGATATTACCGATGATGATGCAGCCCCCACTGTTGCTTTTAATGCTTCAACATCAAATGGGAGCGAAGCCACAGCAGCACCTACAATCGCAGTAGATTTGAGCACAGCTTCAGGTCAGAGTGTAACTGTTGATTATGCTGTGACTGGCGGAACAGCCACGAGCGGCGGAACCGATTTTACTTTGGCTAGCGGTACGCTTACTTTTAATGCGGGTGAAACTTCCAAAAATATTACGCTGGATGTAGCCAATGATACATTGGATGAAAATAATGAAACAGTTGTAGTAGCCATTAGTAATCCTACTAACTCAAGCTTAGGAGTAACAACAAGCCATACGTACACTATTAATGATAATGATAACCCTCCTACGGTAAGTTTTGATGCAGGAACATCGAGCGGTGGTGAAGACACAGCAGCGCCAACACTGGCGGTAAGCTTAAGTACGGCTTCGGGTTTAAGCGTAACCGTTGATTATGCCGTAACTGGAGGTACTGCTACAGGTGGAGGTACCGATTTTACTTTGGCTAGCGGTACGCTTACTTTTAATGCGGGTGAAACTTCTAAAAATATCACGCTTTCCGTTGAAGACGATGGAAACGATGAAAGCGACGAAACTGTCATCGTTGATATCAGCAATCCGTCCAATGCAACTTTGGGTGCCACCACTCAACATGAATACACTATTACCGATGATGATTCCCCCGCCGCCGGCATTACTGTAAGTGCAATCAGCGGCAACACAACCGAAGCCGGGGGTACAGCCACATTTACGGTTGTATTGGATGGTGCTCCTAGTGATGATGTAACTATTGGTATTAGCTCGGATGATACCAGTGAAGGTACAGTGAGTGCAGCAAGTCTCACCTTCACATCCGCTAACTGGGATACACCGCAAACTATTACAGTGACCGGTGTTAATGACGATGTGGATGATGGTGATATCAATTATAATATCGTAACAGCTGCCGCTACATCCAATGATGGTAATTACAATACCATGAATGCAGCCAATGTGGCTGTTACTAACACCGATAACGATACCGCTGCTTTTACAATTGGTGCCATTAGCGGGCACACTACCGAAGCCGGCGGTACTGCAACGTTTACCGTTAAACTTGCCACTCAACCTACGGATGATGTCACTATCGGAATTTCTAGCGATGATACCGGTGAAGGTACGGTAAGTGCTGCAAGCCTTACGTTTACGTCTGTAAACTGGAATTCCAATCAAACTATTACGGTAACGGGTGTTAACGATAGTATTATTGATGGCGATGTGGCTTTCAATGTGGTGACAGCGGCGGCTACGAGTAACGATACCAATTATAATAATTTAAATCCTGCTAACGTAGCTGTTACAAACGACGATAACGATAGCGCCGGTATTACGGTAACACAAAGTGGTGGTACAACGGTTGTAACCGAAGCAGGCGGAACTGATAGCTTTACTGTCGTGTTAACGGCACAACCCAGTGATGATGTCACTATCGGAATTTCTAGCGATGATACCGGTGAAGGTACGGTAAGTGCTGCAAGCTTAACCTTTACATCGGCCAATTGGAATACGCCACAAACCGTAACTGTAACTGGTGTGAATGATAATATTATTGATGGCAATGTTAACTTCAACATTATTACGGCAGCCGCCACCAGTAATGATTCTAATTTTGATGGTGTGAATGCAGCCGATGTAACGGCTACAAATAATGATAATGATACAGCCGGTGTCAGTATATCGGCTATCAGCGGACACACCGTTGAAGATGGTACAACGGCTACATTTACTGCAGTACTGACAGCGCAACCTTCATCGGATGTATCTTTCGATTTAACAAGCACGGATACCGGTGAAGGTACAGTAAGCCCTGCAAGCCTTACCTTTACAAATGGAAACTGGAATACACCTCAAACAGTAACAATAACCGGCGTGGATGATCTTGTATCGGATGGAAATCAATCTTTTACAATTACCACAAGTGTAACAAATTCTGTCGACGGAATTTTTGATAATTTGGCCGTAGCGGACGTAAGTGTTACCAATGATGATGATGAAAGTGCTCCCACGTTTAGCGTAGATGATATTAGCATTAATGAAGGAAATTCAGGCACAACAACAGCAACATTTACCATTACGTTAAGTACAGCAAGCAGCGATAGTGTGACGGTTGATTATGCTACCAGCAATGGTACGGCCACAGCAGGAAGTGATTACACATCAGGCAGTGGTACTCTTACTTTTAACGCAGGTGAAACTTCTAAAACAGTGAATTTTTCTGTAGCCGGCGATACCGTGGATGAAGTGAATGAAACGTTTAATTTAGGCTTAAGTAACGGAAGTGTAACTATCAGCGATGATACCGGTGTTGCCACTATTACCGATAACGATAGTGCTACAATTTCTCTGGCCGATGAAACTGTAGGTGAAGGCGATGATCATGCGGTTGTGACGGTAACACTGGCCACAACGAGCGACCGCCAGGTAACAGTTGACTATGCAACAAGCAACGGTACAGCAAGCTCTGCCAGCGATTATGTATCCGCCTCGGGAACACTCACCTTTGATGCAGGAGAAACCAGCAAAACATTTAACGTAACAGTTAATGATGATTCAACAGATGAAGCCAACGAAACCATTACCGTAACTTTAAGTAACGCCACCAACACAACAATTAGTGATGCTACTGGTACCATTACAATTACTGATGACGATGGTTCACCTAGTTTAAGTGTTAATGATGTAAGCGTGGCCGAAAACGTAATGGCTGGTAAAGCAACATTTACAGTAACATTAGGTGCCGCCAGCGAACAAAGCGTTACTGTTGATTATGCTACATCCAATGGTACAGCTACAGCAGGTAGCGATTACACGGCCGCCAGTGGAACACTCACCTTTGATGCTGGTCAAACTACCAAAACTTTTGATGTAACGATTTCCAATGATTCTGTAGATGAAGGAAATGAAACGTATACGGTAACCTTAAGTAACGCCACCAATGCCACCATTAGCGATGCTACCGGTACTGGAACGATTACCAATGATGATGCAGCAACTCTCTCGGTAGCCGATACTACAGTTGGAGAAGAAGACGGCACAGCAACGGTAACGGTAAGCTTGTCAAATGCCAGTTCACAACAAGTAACAGTTAACTATGCTACCTCCAACGGAACAGCTACAGCTGGAAGCGATTATACAGCGGCTTCTGGAACACTTACATTTGAGGCCAGTGAAACGTCCAAAACATTTGATATTACCATTGCCGACGACAGTATCGATGAAGCTAACGAAACCATTACGGTAACGCTCAGCAGTCCTTCAGGCGCTACCATTAGTGATGCAACGGGAACTGTTACCATCACCGATGATGATGCGAGCCCATCCTTAAGTATCAATGATGTGAGCGTGACCGAAAATGACGTAGGCGGAACAGCTACGTTTACTGTTACCTTAAGTACAGCTAGCGGTCGTAGTGTAACAGTGGATTATGCCACAGCCAATAATACCGCTACTGCTGTGAGCGATTACACGGCAGCGTCTGGAACACTTACTTTTGCAGCCGGTGAAACTACAAAAACAATTGATGTTTCTTTTAGCGATGATGGTGTCAACGAAGCCAATGAAACGTTTAATGTAAACTTAAGTAACGCCAGTAACGCCACTATAAGTGATAGCCAAGGTGTTGGTACTATTAATAATGATGATACTGCTCCGGGCTTAAGTGTAGCGGATGTCAGTGCCGGCGAAAGTGATGGCACAGTAACCGTTACCGTAACTTTAGCTTCAGCTGCAGGACAGCAAGTAACGGTAGATTATGCCACCAGTAACGGTACAGCAACAGCGGGTAGCGATTATACGGCAGCGAGCGGAACACTCACTTTTGCCGCCGGTGAAACCTCTAAAACTTTTGATATTAGCATTACAAGTGACACAACCGATGAACCTGACGAAAATTTAGTAGTCACCTTAAGCAATGCAACAGTGGCTTCCATTGCCGATAGCACGGCAACAGTGACGATAACCGATGATGATGCGGCTCCCTCGTTAAGCATTGATGATGTGAGTGTTGGCGAAAGTGGCAGTGCCAGCTTTACCGTAACCTTAAGCGCTGCCAGCGGTAAAACTGTAACGGTAACCTATACAACCAGTAATGGTACGGCTACATCGGGTAGCGATTACAGCACAGCTTCGGGCACTCTTACCTTTACCGCCGGTCAAACCACAAAAAATATTACAGTGCCCATTTTATCGGATTCTATCGATGAAAATGATGAAACAATTAATGTAACCATAAGCAGTGCCACTAATGCCTCTATTAGTGATAATCAGGGTGTGGCTACTATTACGGATGATGATAACCCGCCTACGGTAACTCTCTCGCGTACACCGGCTACTATTGCCGAAGCGGGTGGCATATCAACAGTAACTGCAACATTGTCGGCAGTATCAGGTCTTAATGTAACTGTTGATTTAGCCTACAGTGGCACAGCTACCGAAAACTCCGATTACACGGCATCCAGTTCATCCATTACAATTAATGCCGGTGGAACAACAGGCACAGCCACACTAACAGCAACCGATGATGGTATTGTGGACGCTGCCGAAACCATTGATGTGGATGTGGATAGTGTTACCAATGGAACCGAAAGTGGTGTGCAACAAGTGAGTGTAACCATTACCGATGATGATAGTTATGCGTTAAATATCACTCAAAGCGGTGGCAGCACCAATGTTACCGAAGGTACAGGTAGTGATACCTTTACAATTACTCTCGACAGCGCTCCTTCAAATGATGTGGATATTACACTCACACCGGGAAGTGATCTGGCGGTGGATGATGCCACATTGACATTTACCAGTGGCAACTGGAATGTTCCACAAACCGTAACAGTTACCGCTGTGGATGATGCCCTCAATGAAGGAGCACATACTGATACAATTACATATGCCATCAGTAGTGCTGATAATAACTATGATACGTTAACAGGCACAGCCATCACAGCCAATATCACCGATAACGATACGCCGGGCGTTACCATTACTGAGACAAGCGGTTCAACCAGTGTTACCGAAGGTGGTTCGACGGATACTTATACTATTGTTCTTGCTAGCCAGCCCACTGATGATGTGACCATCAGTCTTTCTTCAAGTGCTCAGGTAAGCCGTAGCAGTGCCTCGGTAATCTTTACCAGTGGCAACTGGAACACACCGCAAACCATTACATTAACAGCCGTTGATGACAGTTTAGCTGAGGGTAATAGTAACGTCACATTAACTCATACAGTAACCAGTAATGATGGTGGTTATGATGGTATTAGTGCTGCCAGTGTGAGCGTTGCGATTGTTGATAATGACAGTGCCGGTATTACTGTAACCCAAAGTGGTGGCACAACGGGGATTACCGAAGGCAGTACAACCGATACCTATACAATAGTTTTAACCAGTGAACCTACAGATGATGTAACCGTGACTGTTACGGGTACAGCACAAGCCAATGTCAGTGCATCAAGCCTTACGTTTACCAATGCCAACTGGAATACACCGCGTACAGTAACCGTAACTGCGGTAAATGATGACGTAGCCGAAGGAAATCATAATGCTACCATTACGCATGCGGCTAGTTCGAGTGACACAAATTATAATGGTATTATTGTTTCAAGTGTTGTGGCAGCCATTACCGATAATGATAGTGCCGGCATCAGCATTACCGAAAGTGGTGGTTCAAGTGCAGTTACCGAAGGCGGCGCTACCGATACGTATACGGTAGTTCTAACCAGTCAGCCTACTTCTACTGTAACGGTAACAGTAAATAATACAAGCCAGGCAACAACAACACCCACGGTTCTTACATTTACAACGGGTAATTGGAATACACCGCAAACGGTAACAATAACCGCTACAAACGATAACGTGGCTGAAGGCAGCCATAATACAACGCTGACACATACTTCAAGCTCGAGCGATACAAACTACAATGCAATTACTATTAATGATGTTGTAACCAGTATAACAGATAATGACAGCGCTGGTGTGAGTGTCACGCAAAGTGGTGGTACAACCACCGTAACAGAAGGTGGCGCTACCGATAGTTATTCTGTTGTACTTACAAGTCAACCTACAAACACAGTAACTATTACACTCACTCACTCCGCTCAAATTACATTATCGACCGAAACGCTGACCTTTGGTGCCGGCAACTGGAATACACCGCAAACGGTAACGGTTACAGCTTATAATGACAGTGTTGCCGAAGGCAGCTTGAACACAACAATTACGCAAACAGCCTCCAGTAGCGATGTTAACTATAACAATATTAGCGTAGGATCGGTTGTTACTAATATTACCGATAATGACAGTGCAGGTGTGAGTGTAACAGCCAGTGGCGGTACAACCGTTATTTCGGAATCGGGAACTACCGATACGTACACAGTAGTACTCACCAGTGAACCTACATCCGATGTTGTGGTAACTGTGGTGTCTACATCCGAAGCCAACGCCAGTGTATCAAGCTTAACATTTACAACGGGTAACTGGAACACGCCGCAAACCGTAACCGTAAGTGCTGTGGATGATAGTGTTGAAGAATTAGATCCTAACACAACTATTACACACACTGTAGCGAGCAGTGACACCAACTACAATGGAATATCAGCTAACTCGATATTAGTTGAAATTACTAATAACGATACGCATGGTATTACAATTAGTGAAAGTGATGCTGGTACAAACGTGAGCGAAGACGGAACAACGGATACTTATACAGTTGTCCTTAATTCACGTCCGTTGCACGATGTAACTATTACTCCTGCTGTGGATAGCAATTTAACCGTAAGTCCCACAACATTAACCTTTACAAGTGCTAACTGGAATACACCACAAACTATCACAGTAAGTGCTGTTAATGATGATGCTATTGAAGGAGATCATACAAGTAACATCACACATACGGCATCAAGTGATGATAGCCAGTATGATGATGCATCAATAGAAACGATCACTGTAACAATTAGTGATAATGATGTTGCCGATGATAGTCCGGATGCATCTATTATTGGTCATTTAACCGTGGGTAGCGGAAGTACAAGAACCTACACAGCTGCCGATACAACAAATACGAGTTACTCGTGGACAATCACAGGTGATGGCGCGATTGTTGGCAATGCAACATCTAGTAGTGTTGAGGTGTTATTTAGCGACAATAATGGCTCTGTTAATTTAACTCTAAGCGTTACTAAAAACTCTCAATCCGCATCCAGTACAGTTAATATTATCGTAACAAAAGCTAATATTATAACAACGGATAGCACTCTTGGTCGTTATGATGGCGTTAAAGCAACGGGGGCTACGGCCAGTGGTAGTTTAATTATAAACGATGCAGAAACCGTAGAAGGTCACGGCAGTGTGAGCGTGATCGATTTTGATTCGTTCCGCTTTTATGGTAGTTCGGATGCTCCCCTACAATACAAAATAGATACCACAAACAATGTGGTGTTTATTGGTGATTCTACAGCTAACAATAATACAGGCATTGTCTATCGCATCCCCTTTGCAAGTGCTTCTGGCGATATCCACGCGTGGGATTTACCCAGCTATGTTAAAACGCGTGAAGGACAAGCCGAAGGCGACAAGTTTGGTTATGAGCTTGTAGTATTTGACGACAAAATAGCGATTCATGCCCCCGGATTAAGAATTATTGCTGTTTATTCCAACAATTTAACTCAGTTCCTCTCACTGGTGAATGAAGCCGATAACGTACCTTTGGGCACAAATATATTTATGCAAGCTGAAGATTTTAACGGTGATAGCGAATCAGAATTATTTGTTGGTGGTAAATATACAAGTGAAGACACCAGCGTTGTAGAAGAGAGTTTAGGTTTAAGTGTAACACGCGCCATCGAGCTTGATATTGCTATGCCTGAAGAAGGCGAAGTAAAAGCTGTTGAAGGACAAGATGAATGGGAATCGGATGTGAGCTTAAATGAAGCTGATGCAACATTTAACAGTGAAGAACAATTTTATTCATCGGACGTAGGCGATTTTAACGGTGATGGCATTAATGATTTAGTAGTATCCAGCATGAACAGCTGCAGTGCTTATGTATTCTTTGGAACCGAAAGTATAGAAGGTAAGAGCGTGGAAAATGCTGATGTTACTATTAACGGACTTTATTGCAGCGGTGGATTGTTTGGTTATCAAACTGTGATGGGTGATGTATCGGGCGATAATTATGAAGATATCGTGATATCCGCACCCATGGGCGGCAGCAATAGTGGTGGTGCGGTTTATGTGGTGTTTGGATTTGGCAGTACATCACATCAAACTATCGATTTATCGGATACATCATCGGGCGCCAGCATTACCATCGAAAGTTCACAAGCCAATGGTTTACTGGGTGCCCAAACACTTGCCTTAACCGACACTAATGGAGATGGGGTACTTGATTTAATGATGAGTGAAGAAACCAGCGAGGGCACCTCCACTGTGATTTATGCCTTAAACCGCAGCGCTACTGGTTCGGGTGAGCAAGGCGGCGGTGATACTGGCAATGAATTGTCGGCTAGTGGTGGTTGTAGTTTAAATAACAATCAAGCTGCTCATCCTGCCTTATGGCTTATTTTTATAATCCCTGTGGTCTTCCTTGGCACGAAACGGTTGCGTCTTTTCAAGTAATTCATTAGCGTAAGCTCATGTCACTACCTTTTTACAAGGATCACTCCCATTGGGAGGAGTTTTTTTCCGATCCCGATGAATTATTATTTTTTAAAAACACGATTGAGGAAAAATATATCCCCTCCGGCGATACACAAATTCATTTAGATATTTATGAACAAACCAAACCTTCTCCCACCGTGGTATATTGCCATGGTTTGTCTAGTTGTGGCCGCATGATGGGGCACATGATAAAAGGGCTCTTTAAAGCTAGTTACAATGTAATATGCCCCGATTTAGTGGGCTTTGGCATGACCACAAAACCCTATGGCAGTGGCACCATCAGCGAGTTTGTACAAAATTTATTTGATACCGTTAATTATGCGAATAAACGCTTTGGCAACAATGTTTACCTGGCTGGCATTTCTATGGGCGGGGGCTTAAGTTATTATGCAGCAGCAGCAGGCGCCAACGTTAAAGCCATAGCCAGCCTGTGTTTAATGGATTTTGGAAGTAACGAAACTCTTAAAATAAACAGACAAACAAGTTTAATGATTCCGTTAAAACCGGTTCTAAAATTGGCAGCAAAACTTTTTCCAAAAGCCAATTTACCGTTACAACATTTTTTACAAGTAGATTATTTGTGCGATGATACCGTTGTAAAAGATTTGTTTAAAACCAACCCGCTTGTTATTCATAATTACACGCTTAGTGCGGGTTATAGTCTTGTGAGCACAAAACCGCTTATTACTTTTGAACAATTCAATAAAATTCCCACACTTGTTTTGCATGGCAGAGAAGACAAACTTTTGCCTGCATCGCTCTCCAAAAAAAATTATGATCGCTTAAAATGCAAAAAGAAATTTGTTCTCTTGGGAAATTGTGAACACATCCCTGTGGCAGAAGAAACACTGTTAAAATATGCGCAGGAAATGGATGCCTGGTTTAGCGAATATCATTAGGAAGAAGCAATACCACCCGCAAACAGAGTACGGGCACGGGCAAAAGAGGCTTTAAGATTGGTATCAAACGGAATTTTCATTTTTTGTCCTCTTTGACTTACACCCCACGCAGCTGTTTGATCTTTAAAATAAGATTGTGAATTAACCTTACAGGTAACATCAAAAACAGAACTATCGCCAATACGTGTAAAATCCCAGGTTACACGGTTACTTGTAAAATTGGTGTAGTAATCCATAAAACCAGCACAAGCGGGTTTATCGGGTTGTGGGCCGCAATTTTCACGCGTAATCGTTACGCCACCATCAGGTTTACGTGTAACAGTAAATTTAACACAGTGCCCAATGTAAGTAGAAACATCGCTCGTATCATGAATAAAATATGTATACACACCATTTCCATTGGGGGTTACTTGTGCAATACCTGGATAAATCTTTTTAAAACCGGCGCTATCGGCTTGAGCAAGAGCCACAATTACTTTTTCTATATCCCCAATCACCATTTGTCCTCTAATGGTAGCATTATAACCAAAAGTCTCTTCATTCCAGCTACTGGTTAAACTTACAGCAGTGTTACAGGTGGGAGCTGTTGTTCCTGTATCGGTATCACTTACCCCGCTTGAGGTTGTAGGAGTTGCTTGAGGTACAAAAAATAGAGGCGGCAATAAAGGCGGTGTGCTGCGCGGCAATGAGGAAAAAGAAGCCAACGCATAGCCGTCGCCATTTTGTTTTAGAGGAGACGTTAAAACTGCGCCCGTTGTTACAAGCGGCAATGCCGCTTGCTGCGGCGCTTGCGATGTTAAAGAATCAATCGTCATAAAATGCCCATGAATATTATCGGTATATTACCTTCAAATGTTGCGTCCTAACGGAATCAAAAACTCTACCAGTTTGATAAACACGTAATATTATTGTCAAAATATTGACTAACTATATGAAAAATAATGATAAATTGCCCATTTGGTCAACTTCAAAATAACATCGGATAAAAATTTAGCCAATAATTACAAGTCCTTATATAACAATACAAAAATTCACTATTTTCAGCATCTTAGCCAAAAAGGCACGGCCTTTGCTCTCTATAATAGATATGGGATATGGGCAAAAAAGGGGGGTATCACGGAATAAATGGCTGAATCTTTTTGCCCTTTTAGCTTTCTCATTCTCTCTCACTGCCTTTTCACAAACAGCATTGGCCACACAAGGACTCACACACGGTTGTTATTCGGCTTATGAATGCGAAAAATATTTTAATACCGATTGCGATCCGGGCAATGGTTTGTATTCGTGGAGCGATGGAATAAATTTTGGCGGCATGAATGCCACGCAAATGACTTGTATTGCCGATTACGGCTTGGCCAATTCGCTTCCCCCTTCCAATTCAACAGAAAATACCGACCCCGATGGTGATGATGGCCATTCGGACTACTGCGTTAACATGGCCGTACTTGGCAACTCGTACGTAGATACAACTTGCGTGGATGGCGGAGGAGCTGGTTGTCATTCGCTTGAAAGTTGTAAAAATATTTTTAACCAAGCCTGTAACCCGGGTGGGGGCACATATTCGTGGCAAGATGGAATTGATTTTGCCAGTTATACCGAAGAAAAATTACAATGTATGGCCAACTTAGCCTTAACCACCTACAGCGCCGATTTAACAGCCAACGGAAACGATGGAAACGGATTAAATTATAATTGTTTTAACAACACGCTCATTACCGATATTGGCAGCGCCTGCGACCCTGCAGCAGAAGGCCCCGGCGATGGCTGTAACAACGCCACCAGTTGCGGCAATTATTTTGATAGCCCCGATTGTAGCGATGATTATCCCACGGGTAGTGTGGGCTATAGTTTTGGCTATGTGGAAATTGCCACAGGCAGCACCGAAATGGCAACCTGCGTTGCCGATTTTGCTTTGGCTACAGGCGGTAGCAATTTATATGACGATGGTGATGGCAATTATTGTATGACCAACGATGCCTTTATGAACGCCAATTGCGATGGCGGCGGTGGAGGCGGGGGCGGGGGGGGCGATTTAGAAATAATAGACTTTTTTGTAGATTATAGTGGGACTCATTTTGGCAATATTGCTGATGTTGATACTTATGCAGAGCGTCTTTCGTTTTTTCCTGGCAACAGTAGTTTTACTAAGATCCGTGCCGGAACTACAGCAGGAAACGAGGGATATGATTTAGATGCTACTACGTTAAGCGGACATATTTTACTCAATCTTCTCTCTGATGACGGAGCAACAGTAATCGACACCATCAGCGGCCTCACGCTCTCGCGTGATACCGATGGTGGTGATAACCGTAGCGGTCAATTTAACATTACTGGGCCCACCACCTTAAGCGCTGGTAAATACATGGTACAAATCGTTAGCGGTTTGCTATCCGATCCTGCCGGTTATACTGTTACTACAGATGGTGCCAGCACCAAAGCTTACTTTGAAGTAACAAGCCATGTAACAATTAGTAAAAAAACAGCAACAACCACAGAAGCCGGTGGCACCGACACATTTACCGTGGTTTTAGATCAACAACCCGCTGCTGATGTGGTTATTGATCTTTCAAGTGATGACACCGGAGAAGGAACTGTATCGCCAGCTAGCCTTACTTTTACTAATGGTGATTGGGATACCCCTCAAACTGTTACCGTTACCGGTGTGGATGATGGAGCAAGTGATGGCAATATAAAATATCACATTCTTACAGACGTTATAACATCTGCCGATGGCAATTTTGGTGGAAGTGATCCAGCCGATGTAGTGATGAGTAATACCGATGATGATGCCCCCAGCAACACCGCACCCGATGCACCATCATCACTTGGCGCTGCCAGTTATGTAGATGGGTCTACCGTTACCGATACAACACCCACGCTTACGTTTACCGACCAAGATGACGACAACGATTCTCTCACGTATCAAATTCAAATTGATGATACCTCCGATTTCAGCTCGCCTGTTGTGGATTACACATCGGCCGCCGCTGCCGAAGGTTCCAAATCATTTACCGTAGGCCAAGCCGAAGGCGGTGGAACATATGCCGTAGGCGCACAAAACCAAACTCTTGTTGGTAAATCGTATTACTGGCGCGTGCGCTCTAATGACGGCACCGATACTTCTTCGTGGAGTACAGCTAACAGTGGATCGGTTGCGTTTGTGATGAATGTTAATCCCAGTGTGACGATTGATAAAAACAATGCCACTATCACCGAAGATCAAGATGGAACCACTACCAGCACCATCACCGCCACGCTCTCAGCTGCTAACGGTGTCGATGTAACCGTTAACTTTGGATTTAGCGGCACAGCAACCGGGGGCAACGCTGATTATACCCTTCCGGACGGCAGCTCTTGTATTGTTTCGGCGGGGGATACCACCTGTACCATCCGTGTTGTTTCTGTTCATGAAGGTTCGGATGAAAATAGCGAAACTGTTATTGCCGATGTCACTTCTGTTAACAACGGAACCGAGAGTGGCACACAACAGGTTACTATTAACATTACCGATTTTGATGATCCTCCTACTATTTTTAATTTACAGCTCACGGGCGGAGCGGGTAACGGCTATTATAATGAAGAAGCGGATGGAGAGTTTGGTAACCATGTAACCATTTCTGCCGTGCTCACGGCCGCATCGGGCAAGGGAGTGACTCTTCATTTAAACTACCCCGAAACTTTTGACGGCATGGTTCCCGAACTCATGGCTGTACGTGATGAAGATTATACGGCCGATAACGGTGTGGATGATTCGGGTGATTGTATCTTTTTGCCAAATGAAGCTACCTGTAGTGTTACACTAACAGCCATTCACGATACAATTTATGAAGGTTATGAAGGTTGGGCTGTTGTAGTAGGCACGGCTGTCAATGCAGATAGCGACTATGAAAATACACCCTTTGCGGCCTTTATTATCGATGACGATGCCGAACCTTCTGTTGAATTTACTACAACGTCATCCAGTGGTAGTGAATCTAGTACACCGGCCCAGTTGCAATTAACTCTCTCAAAAGTTGTTCAGCACGATACAGTGGTACCTTATAGTATACTTGGCGGCAGTACAGCCTCTGCCGGCCTTGATTTTACAGCACCTAGTGGCACCGTTACTATTCCAGGTGGGCAAACTACAGCTAATATCAACATTACCATTGCCGATGATGATGAAGTGGAAGCCAACGAAACCATTGTGGTTCAGCTTGGCGACCCCGATTTAGCAGCACTGGATGAAAATGACACGCATACTTACACTATTACCGATAACGAAGCCTATGTAACAATCGATCAAAGTGCCGCAGGTGGATTGATGACAGAAGCCCATGTGGCCGATGACAACCCTATTTCGGATGTTATTACCGCTACCCTATCTAAGAGTATTAATCGTGATACAACCGTACATTTTTCTTTTAGCGGTACAGCCACAGGAATTAATGGAAATTACCCCGATTACACACTGCCTGATGGTGATTTTTGCGTCGTAGGATCGGGAGATACAACTTGCCATATCACCATAACTCGTGCCGAAGATACAATGGATGAAGATGCCGAAACTACTATTGTAGATGTGGCCAGTGTTGAAAATGGAATTGAGGATGAAAGCGGCGGACCACAACGAGTAACAGCCACCATTGTTGCTGACGAAACAGATTTACCTCCTACAATTACATTACGCGAAACCGAAGTGTTGGTGAACGAATCTGATCTTTCCAAGAACATTATGATAGATTTAAGTGGTCGTTCCGGAAAAACTATTACCGCCAATATCCAAATTTTGGATTATACTTATGGTGATCTGGCGGCAGAAGGTTATCTGTACGATGGGATAGAAGTAGGTAGTTTTACCGGGGCAATCACCATTGACCCGGAAGAAATCAGCAAGGCCTTTACCATTTCCAATTTTCATGGACAAGATAGTGATCCTGAACCGGAAGAACACATAAGTTTTGCACTTTACAATACCACCAATGCTACGCTTGCAGAAACAGATTACGCCTCCTTAGTTTTTGTGGATGATGATACTCCTCCTGGATACACCGTCAGTGCCATTTCAGGCCCCACTTCCGAAGCGGGTGGTACAGCTACCTTTACCGTCAAGCTTAACAGTAGGCCAACAGCCAATGTGGTGATTCCAGTATCGAGTAGCAACACAGATGAAGGTACAGTTTCACCGGCGACACTCACTTTTACACCCGGCAACTGGAGTACCAATCAAACAGTAACCGTAACCGGTGTTGATGATGATATTGTGGATGTTGATCATCAATACGATATTGTATTGGCCCAACCTACCGATAGTGATGACGACGATTATGCCGCTCTTAATCCTGCCGATGTAGAAGATGTAGTAAATACAGATAATGATACTTATCCTACAGTGAGTATTGCACAAAATTACCCCACCATTACCGAAGAATTGGCCGGGGATATTACCGATACCATCACCGCCACACTCTCCGGAACTTATGGCGAAAATGTCACTGTCCATTTTGCTTTTAGCGGAACGGCCACTTTTACCAGCGATTATACGCGCCCCGATGGTACTTCTTGTATTGTCGCAATAGGCGATACTACTTGTACCATCCGCATTACACGCGCCCAAGATACTACGGATGAAGATGATGAAACTGTTATTGTGGATGTCGATAGCGTTGATAATGGAGTTGAGGATGAAAGCGGAGGCCCTCAACAGGTAACCGCTACTATTACCGATGATGATGCCGCGCCTACGGTGCAATTCCACGAAGCCCGATCGAGTGTACTGGAATCGGCGGCTTCCAAAACCATTACTTTCGATTTGAGTGCGGCTTCAGGCAAAACAGTTTCGCTGACTTACTTTATGGCCGTCACGTCAGCCGCGCAAGCTTACGATTTCTTGCCCGGTGATTCTATGGAAGCCTATGGCGGTACTCTTGAATTTGCGCCGGGAGAAACCAGCAAAGGTTTTACTATTAATTTCCCTGCAGATAATGCCGATCCGGAACCGGAAAGAGAGCAGATTTTCACTATCACCGCTACAAACAATACGTCAGTCAGTGGAATTGATAGTTATACTTTATATTATATCGATAACGATAATACGCCCGGCTATACGGTTGGCGGCATTTCGGGCAATACAACAGAAGCAGGCGGCACGGCCATCTTTAACGTGCATCTTAATACCCAACCCACAGCCAATGTGGTGATTCCTGTTTCCAGCAGCAATACCGATGAAGGTACAGTTTCACCGGCTTCACTCACGTTCACTTCGGCTAACTGGATGAATCAGCAAACGGTGACCGTAACCGGTGTGGATGATGAAGATGCTGACGGTAACCAGAATTACAGTGTTATTTTAGGAACGCCTTCTAATAGTAATGATGATGATTATAAAATTTTAGATCCAGATGATGTTGCTGTTGTGAACGAAGATGATGAAACTGTACCCAACACCGCGCCCACTGCTCATGCCGGAGATGATCAAAATGTAAATGATTCGGCCGGCACCGTTAATTTGGATGGCAGCACGTCGAGTGACCCGGAAAACGATACGTTAAGTTATGCCTGGACCGAAACCGCCGATGCAGGAAATAATTGTACGCTCTCGGCTGATAATGTGGCCTCGCCGAATGTGACGATTTTAAACATAAAAACAAATTACAATTGTACGTACGAACTGGTGGTAAATGATGGCACTGTTGATTCATCGGCCGATGCCATCACTATTGACGTCACCGGCGATGACGATGCCCCAACGGCCAATGCCAATATTGATCAAACTGTAAATGATTCGGCCGGCACAGTAAATTTGGATGGAAGCACTTCGAGCGATCCCGAAAACGATACACTTAGCTACGCCTGGACCGAAACCGCTGATGCGGGAAATAATTGTACGCTCTCGGCTGATAATGTGGCCTCACCCAATGTGACTATTTTGAATAAAACAGGCAGTTATACTTGTACCTACGAATTAGTGGTGAATGATGGCAATAGTGATTCGTCTGCCGACTCCATGCAAATTAGTGTGACGGGTGATAATGATGCGCCGACGGCGAATGCGGGCGTGGATCAAAACGTAAACGAAACAGCGGGCACCGTTAATCTGGATGGATCATCTTCGAGTGACCCTGAAGGCCAGTCGATAACTTACTTGTGGACCGAAACGGCTGACGCAGCCGGTGGCTGTTCATTAGCGGGAGGCACAACTGCTACTCCCACGGTGACCATTTCCGAAAAAACATCGAGTTATTCGTGTACATATCAATTAGTGGTAAACGACGGCACAAACAATTCGGCCGGCGATTCCATGACAATTAGTGTTACTGGGGATAATGATGCACCTACTGCGAATGCCGGTGATGATCAAAATGTGAATGAATCGGCAGGCACCGTTAATTTGGATGGTTCCAATTCTATCGACCCCGAAGCACAATCGGTTACATTTTTATGGACCGAAACGGCCGACGCGGCCGGTGCTTGCTCGCTTGCCGGCGGCACAACCGCTACACCCACGGTAACCATTGCCAATAAAGCCACAAATTATTCGTGTACGTATCAATTGGTGGTGAACGACGGCACAAACAATTCAGCCGGCGATTCGATGACAATCAATGTGACAGCCGATGATGATGCCCCTATAGCCCATGCGGGTAACGATCAAACACCTAATGAAAACGCAGTTTCGGTCAATTTAAATGGTTCTACGTCAAGCGACCCCGAAGGCCAATCACTCACTTACTTGTGGACAGAAGAAACAGATGCTTCGGATTCATGCGCTATTAGTGGTGAAACAACAGCTACACCCACGGTAACCTTTACCGAAAGAAGCTCAAATTATTCTTGCGTGTATTCATTGGTGGTGAACGACGGTACAAGCGATTCAGCATCCGATAGCATGACAATTAGCATTACTGCCGATAATGATCCTCCCACGGCCGATGCTGGACCGGATCAAAATGTAAATGAATCGGCGGGCACCGTTAATTTAGATGGTTCCAATTCTATCGACCCCGAAGCAGAATCGGTTACTTTTGCTTGGACTGAAACCGCCGATGCAGCCAATGCATGTACGCTTGTTGGTGGCACAACGGCCACACCCACAGTAACAATTGCCAACAAGGCCACCGATTATTCTTGTACATATGAACTGGTGGTTGATGATGGAACCACCGAATCGGCGGCCGATGAAATGGTCATTAACGTAACAGCCGATAACGATGCCCCTACAGCCCATGCCGGTATTGATCAAACCGTGAATGATTCTGTAGGAACGGTTAGTTTAAATGGATCTACTTCGAGTGACCCCGAAGCTCACGCACTTACCTATGCATGGACTGAAACTGCGGACGCGGGAAATAATTGTACTCTCTCGTCAGGAGTTGTGGCCTCCCCCACAGTAACTATTTTGAACAAAACCTCGGGATACACCTGCACCTACGAATTAGTAGTGAACGACGGCACCAATGATTCGGCCGCCGACAGCATGACCATTACGGTGAGCGGCGATAATGATGCCCCAACCGCCAATGCAGGTGTGGATCAAAACGTAAACGAAACTGACGGCACGGTTAATTTGGATGGTTCCGCCTCGAGTGATCCCGAAAGTCAATCGTTGACATATGCTTGGACAGAAACGGCTGACGCAGCAGACGCCTGCTCAATAGCGGGTAACACTACCGCAACACCTACAGTGACCATTGCCGATAAAGCGTCCAATTATTCCTGTACGTATCGTTTAATTGTGAATGACGGCACCAATAATTCGGCCGGCGATACAATGGTAATTAACGTTACTGCCAATAGCGATGCACCTACGGCCCATGCCGGCAATGATCAAAACGTAAACGAAAGCGATGGTACTGTTAACTTGGACGGCTCTTCATCGAGCGACCCTGAAGGCAGTGGCCTTACCTATCAATGGACCGAGACCAGTGACGACGACAGTGGTTGTTCTATAACAGGAGGAACAAGCGCTACGCCTACGGTAACACTGGCCAATAAAGCCGCTTCTTACTCGTGTACCTATGAACTCGTGGTGAACGACGGTACTAACGATTCGGCCGCAGATGAAATGGTTATTAACGTGACAGCCGATGACGATGCGCCCACAGCCCATGCCAATATTGATCAAACGGTAAACGATTCTGTTGGTACTGTTAATTTAAATGGTTCTACCTCAACTGATCCCGAAAATCAGTCGCTCACCTACGCGTGGACCGAAACAGATGATGCCGGTAATAATTGTACGCTCTCGGCAGACAATGTGGCCTCGCCCAGTGTGACTATTTTGAATAAAACCACGAGCTACACTTGTACTTATGAGCTTGTGGTGAATGACGGCACTAGTGATTCATCCGCAGATGCAATGACAATCAACGTAACCGGTGATAACGATGCCCCCACAGCTAATGCAGGTGTCGATCAAAACGTGGCAGAAGAAGATGGCACCGTTAATCTAGATGGTTCTGCATCGAGTGATCCTGAGGGACAATCGCTTACTTATTTGTGGACTGAAACAGCCGATGCAAGCGATGCCTGTACGTTAGCGGGCGGAACAACCGCCACACCTACCGTTACCATTGCGGATAAATTAAATAGTTATACCTGTACTTATCGCCTGGTGGTGAATGATGGCACCAATAATTCTGTGGCCGATACTATGGTTATTAGTGTGGCCACTAATAATGCCTTACCCACAGCTAATGCTGGTAACGACCAAACAGTAAATGACAGTGCTGGTACGGTTAATTTGGATGGCACCGCTTCGAGCGATCCGGAAGCGCAAGCCATGACTTACGCGTGGACCGAAACCGCCGATGCCGGAAATAATTGTACGCTCTCGTCGGGAAGCGTTGCTTCACCCACCGTTACTATTTTAAATAAAACATCAGGCTACACCTGTAGCTATCAACTGATTGTGAATGATGGAAATTCCGACTCTGCGGGCGATAGCATGACCATTACCGTCAATGGCGATAATGATGTTCCCACAGCCAATGCGGGTAGTGATCAAACGCCCAATGAAAGTGCTGCTTCCATTAGTCTGGATGGTTCCGCCTCCAGCGATCCTGAAAACCATAGCCTTACCTATAACTGGGTAGAAACTTCTGATAATGATGATGCATGTAGTCTCCAAAGCACCAATGTGGCGAGCCCCACACTCAACTTGTTTAATAAAACCGGTTCTTACTCGTGTACTTTCTCTCTTACCGTCAACGATGGGGCACAAGATTCTGCAAGTGACAGTGTCACCATCAGCGTTACCGCCGATAATGACGCGCCCACGGCGAATGCAGGCATTGATCAAACCGTGAACGATTCGGCAGGCACGGTAAATTTAAATGGAACTTCTTCTTCCGATCCCGAAAGTGAATCGCTCACCTACGCGTGGACCGAAACAGATGATACCGGAAGTAATTGTACGCTCTCATCCGGAAGCGTCGCTTCTCCCACGGTGACAATCTTAAATAAAAAAGTTAGTTACACCTGTACCTATCAACTCATTGTAAACGATGGCACGCAAGATTCTGTGGCTGATAGCATGACCATTACCGTAACAGGGGATGACGATGCTCCTACTGCCAATGCCGGCATTGATCAAACGGTGAATGATTCCGATGGCACGGTTTCATTAACAGGAAGCGCTTCGTCGGATCCTGAAAATGATTCTTTGACATATGCCTGGACCGAAACCGCCGATACCGGCAATAACTGTACGCTCTCGGGCGGCACCACGGCTACACCCAGTGTGGCCATTCTGAATAAAACCGTCAGTTACACCTGTACTTATCAATTAATTGTGAACGATGGGAATAGCGATTCCACGGGCGATAGCATGACAATTAGTGTGACCGGGGATGATGACGCGCCCACGGCCAATGCAGGTGTAGATCAAAATGTGAATGATGAAGCCGGTTCTGTATCGTTAAGCGGCACAAGCTCGTCCGATCCGGAAGGCCAGAGTTTAACATATGCGTGGACCGAAACTGCGGATGCAGGCAATAACTGTAGCTTAACGGATGACACCACAGCAACGCCCAGCGTCTCTCTCAATAACGGTAATACCAATTATACCTGTACGTTTGAACTTGTGGTAAATGATGGAACAAATGACTCTGTTGCCGACAGCATGACTATCACGGTAACAGCCGTTGCCGGTTTTACTCTAACTCAATCGGGCGGTACCACAACAGTAACTGAAGGCGGCGCTACCGATACCTATACAATTGTACTCAATGCCCTGCCTACTCAGGATGTGGTAATCACAGTAAGCGGTACCGCACAAGCCAGTGTGAATCTTTCAACATTAACATTCACCAATGCCAACTGGAATACACCACAAACCATCACGGTTACGGCTGTCGACGATGATAGTGATGAAACCAGCCCCGATACAACCAGCATCACACATAGTGTTACCAGTGATGATGACAATTACGATGGTTTGTCGCTTGCTTCGGTGTCGGTGAGCGTTACCGACAATGATTCCGCCGGTGTGTCGATTGATGAAAGCGCTGGATCAACAGATATAACCGAAGGAGGCGCTACCGATTCTTATACCGTTGTGCTTACCAGCCAGCCATCAGCCACTGTGACCGTTGCGCTTTCATCCAGTGCTCAATATACACGCAGTAGTGCTTCATTAAGCTTTACAACCGTTAACTGGGCTACACCTCAAACGGTAACTATTACCGCTGTTGATGATTCGGTAATGGAAGGAGCCCATGCCCCTGTTATTAGCCATACGGTAAGTAGTAGCGACACCAACTATAATAATTATGCAGCCGGTTCTGTAACGGTGAATATTACCGATAACGATACGGCCGGTGTGAGTGTAACAGCAAGCCTCGGTACAACGGAACTAACGGAAGACGGTACTACCGACACTTACACTGTTGTTCTCACCACAGAGCCCACGGCGGATGTGGTGATTACGATTGTTTCCACGGCCGAAGCAACAGCCAACGTATCGTCACTCACGTTCACAAGTGCTAACTGGAACACACCGCAAACGGTAACATTAACAGCTGTAAACGATGATACTATTGACGTGGCCAATACAACAATTACACACACAGCAGCTTCGGGTGATTCTAATTATAACGGTATTTCGGTGGGATCAATTGTAGCTTCTATTACGGATAACGATACAGCTAACATCACTTTAAGTGAGAGCACTTTAAGTATTGAAGAAGGGTCCAACGACAATTACACCGTTGTTTTAACCGCAGAACCTACGGCCGATGTTGTAGTAGCAATTGCGGATGATTCCGAAGAAGTCACTCTCAGTACAAGCACTCTTACCTTTACAAGCGCCAACTGGGATACCCCACAAACAGTAACAGCTACTGTGGCAAATAATGATAGTGTGGATGGAGAAAGAACCGCTACTATCACACACACGGTTACCAGTGATGATTCTCACTATGATGGTATCAGTGTTAACGATGTGGCAATTACTGCTAGTGATGATGATGAAGAACAACCAGAAGAACTTGATGCGTTAATTGTAGGCAATAAAGTTGCCGCAGCGAGCACAACGCTTACATACGCCGCTCACGAAACCAGTTATTCTTCCTATGCCTGGACCGTTTCGGGCAACGCCTCCATTTCTGGATCGGCAACGGGTAGCAGCGTTCATCTTACGTTTGGTTCCGGTAACGGCGAGGCCACATTAACACTCACCGTATCGGATAATGAACAAACAGCCAGTGAATCTGTTGTTATTTACGTCCACCAAGCTCAGGTTGCCACGAACGACACCAGAATGTCGCGCATGGAAGGAACTTTAGCGAGCAACGTAACAGGGTCAGGCCAATATATTACAGAAAATATCGCCAGCGTTGATGGCCATGGCGATGTCTTTACACTCGATTTTGACACCTTCTCCTTCTTTGCTCTTTCCGATGAACCCGTTATTTATGTTTATAATGCCGATAAAACAGTTTTGTTTATTGGCGATCCTTCGGCCAATAACGACACCGGGATAGTCTATCGTATCCCTGTCAATGAAGTAAGCGGCAACGTTGAAGCCTGGAATTTACCCGATGCGGTAGCTACGTTAGCAGGGCAGGCCGAAAACAATAAATTTGGCTATAAAATTGTTCCTTTCGATAGTAAAGTTGCCATTCATGCACCGGGCCTTCAAATTATTTCTATCTACTCGGATGATTTTGATAACTTTTTATCGTTAGTCAACGAAGCCGATGATGTTCCGTTGGATGAAAATATTTTTATTAACGCCGAAGATATCAGTAACGATAACGAAGCCGAGTTATTTGTAGGCCGTCGCTATGCCGGTAGTGATGTTGATCAAATGGAATCTAATTTGGGAATTTCAATTACCCGAAAAGTAACACGCACTGTTGATTCTATACTTTCGGGTAACGTGCATATTGTTGGCGGAACACATTCTTGGAGTTCGGATATTGACCTGGACGAATCGGATGCCTCACTCAGCTCGGACAATCCCGTCTATTCATCGGATATTGGTGATTTTAACGGAGATGGTTATAATGATATTGCTTTAACCAGCATGGATGCTTGCTCTACCTACGTGTTTTTTGGAGAAGATTCACTCACAAACCAAAATACCGATGATGCCGACGTTACCATATTGGGTAATTATTGTGATGGTTTGTTTGGTTACAATACACGTATGGGTGAAGTAAACGGCGATGGTTATGAAGATGTTGTCATCAGCGTCCCCACGGGTGGCGAAAACGGCGGCGGTGTTATTTATGTTGTTTTTGGGTACGACAATTCAAGCGATACCCTGGTAGATTTAAGTGATACCGAATCGGGCAAGAGCCTCATGATTTACAGCAACTCCGCAAACAGTTATTTGGGTGCCCAGGCATTAACACTAGCCGATACCGATAATGATGGGATTTTTGAAATTATCATGAGTGAACAAACGGCCTTTGGTACGTCGACGGTAGTATACAGCGTTACACGCAATACGGCAGGTACAACCAGTGGGGGGGGCGGGGATCATGCCGGTATAACATTCCACGCCGCAGGCGGTGGTTGTGCTTTATCACTGCAAGACCATAATCCTCAGAATTTTCATTTTATTTTTCTTATTATGCTTATTGCGCTTACGGCCCCGCGTTTTGTGAAAAGAAAATAACAGTTTTAAAAAACAACCTATATTTTAGGTTGTTTTTAATACCTTCTTTTGGGGCAAAAGCTTTCTCACTAAATTTATTAATAATTATAAATACTTGGCCTTTATGAAGTTTGGGTCATCTCTATCAACCTTTCTAGCAACTTTGCCCTCCATGGGACCGATAATAATTATGGGCATGGGAAGATTCTATCGAATCCCCATAAAACTATGTTCATTGTATCTATTCATGAAGGAGATTGCGTATGGGATCTACAGTCACATCAACACCTGACACCCTTGGTTCACAAATTTCTGCTGACGTTGCAAAAAAAATTGAGGGGGAAGATTATTTGGTAAAAGCCTTACAAACTCAAGAAGTAGAAATCCGGTTAGACACACTAGAGCCCGAAACAGTTCAGCTTTCCGTCACAGAAGTTATGGGCTACCTTGAAGATACAAGCTCTGTATTAACAAAATCACAAAAAGTAGATCTGCTTTTCGAATTTAATTATCAACGCGGTAGGGGCATTAATTTAATGAGTGATACGTCGCTCGATTTTTTAATTACACAATCAGATGAAATGAAAGCCTTGTGGCCAAAACTTACCGAGGGAGAAAAGCAGGTTATTCGCTCGCAGTTAAATGGTGCCGATACTTTGCCAAATGCTACTTATAAGTATGATCCCGCAACAAAACAAATGACTGTAGATAAATTAGGTCATGAAAAAATATATACGCTCAGCATGCCCGAATGGGTTGGCATTGCGCCTATTGGCGGCGGGCGAGCCGTTATTATTTACGATAAACGTGACTTAAATATAGAACAAAGTAAACCGACCGATATTTTGCTAATGTACGATAATATCGTTCAGGAGTATTTTGATGCTAATAATCCAAGAAGTATGGATCCTGTCAGCTACAGCGCTAGAACAACGGATGATTTAACTAGTGCTAATTTAACTACCAGCGGGTATCAATCACCCCAAGCTCTTATAGATGGTTTTGTGGAAAACACTCACTTGAAAGAAATTAATTACACACCTTCTTATTTTGATTTAGGAAATGGGAAAACATACGTTGGCTGTGGCCCTACCTCAGATGGATATTACTATATGAATAGCAGCGATAGCAAATACCAATATCGCCTATGGTTTAATCCAAAAACTCAAGATATCAAATTAAACAATTTTGGTGGTTGGGGATCGGCCGATATTGCGCTTCAAGTTGTGCCAGACAGTTTTAATGCCGGTCAGTTTAGGGTGCATTATCAATCGTCAACCGGGGGAGATCTCTATTTTGATGTTACTTTTACTGATGGCAGCAAAGACCCCAATAGGGCATTTGACATCAAAGAAGAAACTCCAAAATAACTTAGTTTTTTTGTGGCAACAGTTTTCTTAAAAGGTCCATACCCGAAACTTCTTTGTGCATCATGTATTGCTGAATAACCGACATGACGGTGTTTACAAAAATGTAAATCACCAAGCCCGACGGTAAAAAGAGCATAAATCCGCAAAACATCAGTGGCATGATCATCATTATTTTTTGTTGGGCTGGGTCAACGCTGGCTGCCGATGGAGTTAGTTTTTGCTGCAGCATCATAAAAATACCCAAAAGAACTGGCGAAATCATGTAAGGATCGGGAGCGGCTAAATCCTTGTAAAAACCAAAGAAAGGGGCATGATAAAGTTCAATGGCATTCCACAACACGCGGTAGAGCGCAAAATAAATAGGCATTTGCATAATAAGAGGCAAACAACCACTCATGGGATTTACATTGTTTGTCTTAAAAATCTGCATCATTTCTACGTTTAACTTTTCACGATCGTTTTTATATTTTTCTCTAATTTCGGCCATTTTGGGCTGCAACTTTTGCATGGCTTTCATCGATTCCATCGATTTTTTATTGACGGGATGGAGCAGCATTTTTACTAAAAAGGTGAGAGCAATAATGGCCAAACCCCAGTTTCCCAAAAAGTGCTGTAATTGAATTAAAAGATAAAGCAGCGGGATGGCAATAAATCCAAACATACCGTAATCCACACTTTTTTCCAAACCCACACCATTAGCTTTTAAAGTGTCACGCTTTTTGGGCCCAAAATAGCCGGAAAACTTTTGTGTTAAACTTTTTTGCGGTTCAAGCGTGTAGGATCCATAAGAAAGCGACGTATAAACATATTTATTGTCCATTTTTCCATAAGCAATACTCGTTTTATCCGAGGTTTCTCGCGAGATAAGGCTGCTTAAAAAATAGCGATCCGTTAGTCCTGTCCAGGTGATCATTCCCGGTTGTTCGGTTTTATCTTTCAACTTTTTCCAATTCATCCCATCTTTTTTAAGAGCATTATCCATCAAATATTGTACCGTATACAAATCGGCCGGTTTTTTTAAAAAACTAAAAAAGCCGGTGCTTTTTTCCTCTTCTTTTTGCGCATGTACAATATAACTACGGGGGCTTAAAATTTGAGAAGAAGTTGCGATATTGGTAACTATTACATCCAAATCTACCCAATTAGGGTCGGCTTTGGAGCCAAAGGTGAACGTTTTTTCAACTGCAATGACCGAGTTTTGTGCCAATAATG
Source organism: bacterium (assembly GCA_019695305.1). NCBI lineage: Bacteria > bacterium. The sequence continues at coordinate 129,809 of JAIBAG010000001.1, read as the reverse complement.
TAATTTTTTCACTATTATTTTCTTTTTTATGACTTGTTAGCTTATAAACAAGCGCTTCATCGGCAACACCCCAGGTTTGAGAAAAAGCATTACCACCAAATCCTTCATTAAATAAATCAGTATGAGGCGAATCCGGCGAAGTGGTTGTATGGTAATTGTTTAAAATAACACGATCAATCGTCCCTGTTGAAATGTTAACCCGAATATCGGTTTCTTTACCCTGATAAATGATAAAACTGCCTTCCGATCCTCCTTGAGGGATTAACGAAGAAGTGACAGTAGCCGGCTGCGGAGCCGATGACACTTGTGAAGTGGGAGTGGGAGTGCTTGGAGTTGCAACAGGAACTTTTTCGGTAGAAACAGCCAGGGGTTCTTTGGGATTAACCGTTGGCTTTGCAGGAGGATTAATAAAGGTGTAGTAAACAAAAATGGCGGCCATTGATAAAACAAGGGCCAACATGGGTTGTGGTTTATTCATAAATTTTATTCTACAGGATCAAAACCGCTGCCACCCCAAGGATTGCAACGGATGATGCGTTTTAAACTTTTCCAAAAAGCATGCCACCAAGAATAGCGTGCAAAACATTCTAAAGCATAATGCGAGCATGTTGGCGTATAACGACATGCACTTGGGAGATAAGGAGAGATTCCTCTTTGATAAAAAGTAATCAAACCCCGGCTGATCGTGTTGCGACTCCCATCCATTGAACACCAAACTTCTTCCAATCACTTTTTTTATACGACGCAAGTGGTAAGGATGAAAAAAAGTAATAATCAAAAAAACCCAGCAAGTCTTTGTTTTTTCTAAAAAATTCTCTAATATGGCGTCTCGCTCTTACCCGTACCACGGCATTGCCTGCTTTTTTGGTAATGGCAACAGCCATACGAGGATGTTTGAGATTATTTTTTAAGCGATACGCACGAAACGGGAAAAAATTAAACGACACTCCCTTTTTTTGGATAATTCTAATTTCATCCGCCGAAGAAATCCGGTTTGATTTACGGAAATTTTCGCTCACTGATTAATCGGTAAAATAAAAAGGGGAATTTTTTTGTATCGCTGTGAACAGTTCAAGTGACACATTATCAAAGTTTCCCCTATCGTTTACTATTTTTTGTAAACATCGGGCGCAAGTCTCTTGCGACCTTTTTTACGACGACGAGAAAGTACGCTTCTTCCACCGGGTGTTTCCATACGGGCTTTAAAACCATGTGTCCGCTTACGCTTGATTTTTCTGGGTTGCCAGGTTCTCTTCATTTTTTAACTCCCAAAATTATTTAGTTTTCGCACAGATAAAAAGTTTCGCGAATTTAGATGAATATATATTTTTGTCAACGCAAAAAGTTTTCAAAAAAAAATTCAGAATTCTTAACCACTTATCCACAGGAAAAAAATTTTTATAATTTAATCTTGCAAAAGTTTCGATCCACCCATAAAAACAATTTCACTTTTTGAACACTGCGTGTCTTTTAAGTGAGAGATGAGTTGAGGGAATGTTTCAGGGGCACTTAAAATTTAAGAAAACCCTAAAAAATTTTTTCAACTCTGTTTCACTTCAAATGCGATCCAACTTTTCAAGTTGGGTGGTATTAAGCGACACCAATCAAAAAGTCCAGCCTTAAAGATCGTTTTAAAACCGCCGATGAGGGAGGTTTTTAAACAAAAGGGCTATTATTGGCTTATACACAGGTGGGGATAAAACTGTGAATGGGGGAAGTGTGTCTAAAAGCGCTAATGATTTCAACAATTTAGAAGAGGGCGGCATTATCGTGACAACAACGGGCGGGGATAACTCTGGGGAAGTTTTATCGAAGGTTTTGGATGCTTTAAAAACCAAGGTAAGCGAATTTAACTATAATAACTGGTTTGGACTGTGTGGTTGGAGTGTAGATACAGCCCAAAATCAGGTTAAAATTGAGGCTCCCAACAAGTTTGTACGGGACTGGATTTTAGAAAATTACCACGAAATCATTAAGTTTTTATTCTTTAAAACCACAGGCCAGGAGTTTGAAGTTTATTTTCATGTAGGCACTCAAGCCGCTGCTACTCCTGAAACTGTAGTTTCTACCAGTGATACCATAAAAAAACCTGCTCTTTCGGTAGTTACTGAAGAAAGCGAACCGGTACTTCCTACAGGTTTTAGTCCCAAATATACTTTTGATCAGTTTGTAGTAGGCTCGTCAAACCAATTTGTAAATGCAGCTTCGCTGGCCGTGGCTCAAAATCCGGGAAAAAACTATAACCCACTCTTTATATATGGTGGTGTGGGTTTGGGTAAAACTCATTTGCTTAACGCTATTGGTCTTGAAATTTATAAAAAGAACCCTTCGTATAAAATTGTGTATGTTACCGGCGAACAATTTACCAACGAAGTGATTAATTCCATCCGTTACGATAAAACCTACGAATTACGCAAAAAATATAGGGCTTGTGATGTACTCTTAATTGACGACATCCAATTTATTGCGGGTAAAGAGCGCACCATGGAAGAATTTTTCCATACATTTAATGCTCTTTACGAAATGCGCAAACAAATTATCCTTACTTCCGATACTTTACCCAAAGATATCCCGCATTTGGAAGAACGTTTGCGTTCTCGCTTTGGCTGGGGACTTTTGGCCGATATCCAAGCTCCCGATTTTGAAACACGTTGTGCTATTTTGCGTAAAAAAGCTCAACTTGATGGTATTCATTTTCCGGATGATGTTTGCAATTTTATTGCCTCGCACATTAAAAGCAACGTTCGTGATTTAGAAGGTAGCCTTATTCGCCTTACCGCATTTGCTTCCCTTTCTAAGCAACCTTTAACAGTAAGCTTGGCAAACGAAGTTTTGCGTAACATGCTCCACGGCTTTACCCCTACCTTAACGGTAGAATCCATTCAGCAATCGGTAGCCGAGTATTTTCAATTAAAAGTGGCCGATCTTAAATCGCCCCGTCGTCACAAAAACCTGGCGGTACCACGTCAAATTGCCATGTATCTGTGCAAAAAACATGTAAAAGCTTCTTTTCCTGAAATTGGCCAAAAATTTGGAGGCAAAGACCACACCACCGTGATCCATGCTTGCCAAAAAATCAAAAAGGAAGTGGATAACAACGTGGGACTTCGCGATAATGTGACAACTCTAGAAAAAATGCTGGCTCAAACACATTAATCTCTCACTAAAATTAGACACTTTTCTATTTTTCAGCACAATTTTTCTATTCCAGTATCCACAAATGATAAAGGGACAAGTTTGTATTGAAAATTTTTATTTATCTGTAGCCAAACCAGGAGCCCCCACCCCACCACCCAAAAGCCTTTCTCCACAGAACATGTGGGGGCGATATCTAATAGACGGATTTCAGATAAATAAAAATTTTCAATACAAACTTGTCCTCCACCCATAGCTAAGCAAAAATTCTCCAAGCAAAACGTCTTTTCTCTTGATCTCAAAGAAGCGAGCAGCTAATCATAATAAACGTGCTCAAGTAAAACTTGAACATAAAAATTTTCTTATCAACAAGTACGTGTTGATAATAGAGGGATAAAAAACTTTTTGATGTGGATAACAAAATCTTATTCACAGTATGCACTCACTCAAAAAGGATAACTTAAAATTTTCACGGACAACATAAAAAGAAACCCACAGCGAAATTTTAAAAAAAGGGTTATTTTAGAGCAAGTTTTAAACTTATACCTCTTATCCACAGTCTCTAAGATGACTACTGTTTTAATATATTAAATTAATAAAGAATAAGAGGGGAAACACCTCTTGAAGTTTTACTTGAGGTGAAAGATAGTTTTTAGGAAAATAAAAATGAAACGGTTCAAGTAATACTTTCACACACCTTCATTTTAAACTAATGAAGAGTATAAGGAGAAAAAAATGGAATTTAAAATTACGAGAGAACAATTTTTAGAAACGTTAGCAAAAGCCATGGGAGTGGTAGAGAAAAAGAATACCATGCCCGTACTCTCAAATGTTTTACTTGAAGCCGATAAACACGGTCTTAAAGTGTCGGCAACCGACCTAGAAGTAACTTTTATCACTCAGGTGCCTGCCACGGTATCCACTCCGGGTAAAATCACTGTATCGTGTCGTAGCTTGCATGACATAGTCCGTGAAATTCGTGACACCGAAATTAAACTTACATTAAAAGATAACGATCGTATTGAGGTTAAGGCGGGAAGTTCCTTATTTAAAATTCCTGGGCTTAATGCTTCTGAATTTCCTCAAACCCCTAAAGTAGAAGCCGATTCTTTAGAAATTCCCTGTGAGTTGTTCTTACGTATGATAGAAAAAACAGCTTTTTCTATGTCAACCGACGATACACGCCATAACTTGGCCGGTATTTTGCTTCAAAAAGTAGGGGATGGATTAAGAATGGTATCAACCGATGGTCATCGCTTATCGGTTGTAAATGGTGATGTGGTTACACGGGGCCTTGGAGAAATTAAGGTGATTGTGCCGCGTAAAGGGATAAGCGAACTTAAAAGAATGGTATCTAAAGAAGGATCTTTTGAATTGGCAATTTCCCCAAAGAATATTTTTGCTCGCAAAGGAAACGAATCGCTTTTTATCCGCTTGGTAGATGGTGATTTTCCCGATTATGAACGGGTAGTGCCCAAGGGAAACACCAAACTTGCTGTTATTCCTCGTGAAAAGCTTGTGGGAGCTTTGCGTCGCGTATCTCTTTTATCAAATGAAAAATCTCGTGGGGTTGTTTTTAATTTCACACCATCACTTCTTGAAGTATCTATTACCAACCCCGATTTAGGAGAAGCTAAGGAAGAGTTTGATATTAACTATAAATCTGAAAAAATATCGGTTGGTTTTAATGCGCGGTACTTTTTGGATGTCTTGGATGTTATTAAAGATGAGTCGGTTCAGTTAAAGCTAGAAAACGAGCTAGCACCCTGTCTTATTCAATCCGAAAAAGAAGAAGGTTTTTTATCGGTGATTATGCCGATGAGAATTTGAAGAAGTGGATAGTAACGAGTGAATATACAGAAGCTCACGCTTAAAAACTTCCGCAATTACAGCCATCAAGTTGTAGAGTGTCATCCTCATTTTAACGTTATCATTGGCCCTAATGCTCAAGGTAAAACCAATTTGCTAGAAGCGGTGCATTATTTGGGCTTTCTTAATTCGTTTAGAACTTCTACGCGTCATGAATTTGTTAAAAAAAATGAGACCGATGCTTTAATTGAGGCCGATCTTATACGAGATGCTATTAACCATCATATTAAAATAACACTCACACCCCATCATCGTGATGTGAGGCTTGATGGTAAAAAACCCCAGTTGTATCGAGATTATTACGGTCTTATCCCTATATTGTTGTTTGAACCCCGCGATGTGTATTTGTTTCGTGATTCACCCTCCAAAAGACGGCGTGCTATTAATAAAGCTCTTTTTTTAGATAATCCACTGCTACTTAAAACCATTGCCGATTACGATAAAATTGTTGAGCAAAAAAATAAGGTTTTAAAAGAAGGGTGGGGGGACGATCAGCTGGATGTATGGAATGAGAAATTGGCTGCTTTGGGAGCCTCACTGATAGCGGGGCGGCTAGAATGGATAGCAAAAATGAATAGCTGTGTGGATATTGAAAACACCAATTTGGGCGGCGTGGGTAAAATGCAGCTCCGTTATAACAGCATGGAGGGGCTTTTGCCCCATATGGAAGAAAAAGAAATTTATACCTTGCTTGTCAATCAACTGGCCCAGCGTAAAAATGAGGAAAAACGGCGACGAGAATCGGTTGTGGGCCCACACCGGGATGACTGGCTGGTGATGTTAGATGACAGAGATGTTGGTGTTTATGGCTCTCAGGGTGAAAACAGGACCTCACTTATAGCCTTAAAAGCAGCACAAGTGACCCTTTATGAACAAAAATGGGGCTTTCCTCCCCTTTTTCTGTTGGATGATGTTGCTAGTGAGCTTGATCCCGAGCGTCAAAAACGTCTTTTTGAACGTCTTTCCAAATCTGCCGGCCAGGTGTTTTTAACCACCACCAAACCCAAGAATTTAGAAGGCTTTTTTGATCATGAAGGAACATCTTTTTTGGTTGAAGAAGGACACATTTCTGTGCTAGCAAAGTAAGATTACGAACGGCATTTTTCCCTCGTAAAACCGGCCTTTGCCGGTATGACAATTATCATCTCAGATAACGAAAATATGACGCAAACAGCTCAAGATTATAACGCATCTTCCATTAAAATTTTAGAGGGCCTTGATGCCGTGCGCAAACGGCCCGCCATGTATATTGGTTCTACCAGCGGGCGTGGTTTGCATCATTTAGTTTATGAGGTGGTGGATAACAGTATTGATGAGGCGTTGGCCGGCTTTTGTAATGAGGTGAGCGTTACTATTCATATTGATGGGGCCATTACGGTAGAAGATAACGGTCGTGGTATTCCGGTAGATATTCATGAAACCGAAGGAGTATCGGCCGCTGAGGTGGTGCTTACAAAGCTGCATGCTGGTGGTAAATTTGAAAACTCGGCTTACAAAGTATCGGGTGGGCTGCATGGTGTGGGCGTATCCTGTGTGAATGCACTTTCCGAAAAACTAGAGCTCGAAATCAAGCGCGGTGGTAAAGTGTATCAGCAATCGTACCGTCGTGGGGTGCCTCAGGCCCCTCTTAAAGAGGTAGGAGTAACAGAAAACCGTGGCACTAAAGTTTGGTTTTTGCCCGATAAAGAAATTTTTGAAACTACCGAATTTAGTTTTGATATTCTTTCGCAGCGTTTGCGCGAACTCTCGTTTTTAAATCGTGGAGTAAAAATTGTAGTAAAAGACGACCGTACCGAAAAAGAACATGTGTTTGAATATAAGGGCGGGTTGATGAGCTTTGTGGAGTTTTTAAACCAGCGCAAACAACCCGTGCACGAAAAAATTATCTCGTTTATTGCCGAAAAAGACAAAGTAGTGGTGGAAGTGGCACTTCAGTGGAACGATGCTTATAATGAAACCGTCTTTTCATTTGCCAACAACATCAATACGGCTGAGGGCGGTACGCACCTTTCCGGATTTCGATCGGCGTTAACTCGTTGTATCAATGCCTATGCCGATCAACATAATCTTTTAAAAGGACTCGAGGAAAAGCCAAGCGGTGAGGATATACGCGAAGGCTTAACGGCTGTTGTGAGCGTTAAATTACCTAATCCCCAATTTGAAGGCCAAACCAAAGGTAAATTGGGTAATTCCGAAGTTGAAGGTTTGGTCAAGCAAATCATGAACGATAAGTTTTCGGCTTATCTGGATGCAAATCCTGGCGATGCCAAGCGTATTGTATTTAAAGTAATTGATGCCGCCCGTGCTCGTGAAGCGGCTCGTAAGGCTCGTAATTTGGTGCGTCGTAAAGGAGCTCTCGATTCTAACGCACTTCCTGGTAAACTGGCCGATTGTCAGGAAAAAGATCCGGCACTTTCCGAATTATACATAGTGGAAGGGGATTCGGCCGGTGGATCTGCCAAACAAGGCCGTGACCGTAAAAATCAGGCTATCTTGCCTTTAAAAGGTAAAATTCTAAACGTAGAAAAAGCGCGTTTTGACAAAATGCTTTCCTCCGAAGAAATTCGTGTTCTTATTACGGCTTTGGGTGCAGGTATTGGTGAGGAAGATTATAATATTGAAAAACTGCGTTATCATAACATCATCATCATGACCGATGCCGATGTGGACGGGGCTCATATCCGTACGCTTCTCCTTACTTTCTTTTATCGTCAAATGCCGCAGATTATCGAGCGTGGCTATTTATATATTGCGCAACCTCCTCTTTATAAAATCAAAAAAGGGAAAACCGAACAGTATTTAAAAGACGATAAACAGTATCAAGCTTTTCTTATTGCCCAGGGTACCGATAACATGGTGGTGAGTGGAAAAAATAAAAATGTAACGGGCGAAGGTCTTAAAGATTTAATCCGCAAGCTGGTAGTGCATGGCCAAATTATGACGCGCGCCGAAAAATTTGGTGACCCACGCGTGATAGAAGCCCTTGTACGTGGTAGTGAAATTCGCAAGGAAACTTTTTCTACCCCTAGCGAACTAAAAAGCCAACAAGCGGTGATGGACAATTATCTGAAAACCATGTTTACCGATATGGGTTCGTTTGATATTGAAGAACAAGACGATCCCGAGCATTCGGCCAAAAGACTTATTTATAAAACAACCTATCATGGTGTGATGAAACGCACCGTTTTAGATACATCCTTTTTGGTAACAGCCGAAATTCACGAAGTAAAAAAACTGGAAAAAGAATTCCGCGAAATTTTGGGTGATGGCCCATACACCATTCAAAATGGTGATAAAAAAGAAATAGCCAAGCGTTTGGAAGATGTTCGCACAGCTGTATTTGAAGAAGGTAAAAAAGGAATGAACATCCAGCGTTACAAAGGATTGGGCGAAATGAACCCGTCTCAATTATGGGAAACTACCATGGATCCTACCGTGCGTACGCTTCTGCAGGTAAAAGTTGAAGATGCTGTAGAATGTGATCAAATCTTTACGGTGCTTATGGGTGATCAGGTAGAACCCCGCCGCGATTTTATCGAAAAGAACGCTCTTAATGTGCGGAATTTGGATATCTAATTTTGGTTATCCCGCTTTCCTCAGTAATCATACAAGTGTTCGAGTAAAACCGTAGTTCCATTAATTTGAGAAAAAAATGAATCAAATGTATGAAGTGGAATTAAAATACCCCATCTAGTTATGGAATTTTGAAGCGGTGAATCCATTTTAAAAAGAATGTTTTGTTCTGTAAATTGAGGATTGGCATCATCTTTAATTAAAATTGTTGCAAAGATTTTTTTATTTCCGGCTATTTCTTTAAACACAACTCCCCTTTTAACAAGCTCCGGCACGAGTGAAGTAAACTCATTAAAACGTGGAATACGAATAAGCTCCAAGTCATTTAAGGGAGCTACTCTTTCAATACGTTTGTCGTTTAAACTGGGCCAGTTAAAAGCTCGAGTAAGCGCATAAATTTTATAGGCTGTTTGGCCATAAAGGCCCTTCGTTCCTTCCTTTGTCATCTGGCCATAAAGAGATTTAACAAAAAGCTCGGCAGATAAAACAAGCCGTCGTTCCCACTTGCGTATTTTGTTTGGCCCTTCTGTTGGAACCTTTTCCCACAACAGATTAAAGCGCGAAGCAAATGGGTATTCGTACCAAGGATAATCGTAAATAAAGCGCACATAATCGGCATGAAGAGCTTTTACGAAATTATCTTCATCGGTATCATGACCGCCTATGTATTCGGTAAATATTCCAATAGAATGCTCATAAATGCTTTTTATGGCAAATTCGGCCGATTGACTAAAACCAATCACCCACAGCATGAAGTGATCTCCCCAGTTAAAATTGTTTAATTTTTTAGTTTCGCGATAAACAGTTTGGTAGCATTTCCAAAAGCTTGCAATTTCGGCAAAATAGGGAAAACGGCTAGGTTTATTGTGTTTGATAAACTCGGCATAATCTTGCGACATGTAAACAATGAACCATTCTGGAAACGTCAGATAGGTGCTAGAGAGCGGGCGCTCGTATTCATTTTTGGTAAGCTCGTTTATTTTGTCTCTATCGCTTGCTGAATATGCATTTAGAGAAAAACAGATTAAAAGTAATAAAAAAAAATATTTCATAGGTTATGATAATATTTATCCCAAAGCTTGTTGGTAAATTTATAATTGGGATCGTAGTGCTTTTTAAGTTCAAAAAAACGGGATGCGTTAGGATAAGCCTTGTGAAATTGCTCTTCTGTAGCGTGAGGCTGGTAAGGTAAGTAATAACGTCCATCTACTGTCAGTACCGCATCAATCATTTCTCTGGTCCATTTTCCTACTATTGCTTTATTTTCCTCGCTTGTTCCTTGCTTATAATACACTACAAAGGCAAATGTTTCGCCTCTGGCCCAGGCTAATAAGGCGCCCGGATCGGCATAAGCATGTCGGATAGAAACATTAACAACGTTAACATCGTATTTTTCAAAAACGGCGCGCATCAAGGGTACAAAAGAATCAAATTTTTCAACAGGCACAAAATATTCCTGTAATACATACGAAAAATCATTTCCAGAAATAGGTGCTAATTCAAAAGCATCGTAACTAGCTTCATGATTGCGCCATTTAACGGGATGGCCTGTGTAGGCATAATAGAGCGGGTCTACAATATATTGACGAATCCATTTTCCAGTATTTCCTTTGGAAACAAGCCACATAAAAGTTTTTTCCATAGGGTATGAATCATTTTGCGGTATTAAACGGTCGGTAACGGTAAGATTTTCGTCTGTTTTTTTCCAACTCACAGCGCGTACGTGGTTATAATGTGGCGGGTAAATATCCCCATTATGAAAAATGACATCGCTATTACCCCGTACATTTTTAAAAAAGAAATCTTTATACGCGGTAGTATCCATTTTTTTATCTTCGCGTCTTACCTTAACATTATCAGCTAAGCCTAATGTGGCCTCTACAATAACACCCATGCCACCCATGCCGCCGGCACAGGCGTAGAAAAGTTCGCTATTTTCAGTGGGGCTAGCACTTACAAGAGATCCATCAGCTAAAACTACTTTGATAGATTGTAATGATTTTACAAGAGGCCCTTCGCCCATATATCGTCCATGAACATTCACGCTGATGGAGCCACCTACTGTAAAATTGCTGTAGGTTTGCATGATGCGCACTGAGAGATTATGAGGGTCGATATATTCCTGAATTTTATGCCAGGTAATACCGGGTTCTACGGTTATGGTTTTTTGAGAGGCATCAAAGGAGATAACTTTGTTAAATTCGCGCATATTGATGAAAAGTGCATTTTCTGAAGCGGTTTGACCCCCCATGCTAAAACGTCCACCGCCTATTGATATTTTTCCATCCCAATTTTTAACAGCTTCCTGGATTTCAGAAATGGAGTGTGGCGCAATTTCTCGATTTACCTCTATAGGATTAAGTCCCGTAATATCGTTAATAATGGGCCCTGCTTGTATGGTGTGTGCTAATAATAAAAATATAAAAATAATGAATATTGAAAAAAATTGGTGTAATTTAGCGGAATGGAAAATCTTCATAGACGTACCTTTATAAAAGGCCTGTTAGTGGTTTGGGCTGCCTTTGTTACCAAAAAACTGTGGGCCAGTGATTTGTCGTTTAACAGATATTTAGGTGAGGGTTTAGTAAAGTTAAACCCTAGTCAACCCGGTCAAGGCAACTTTGCTGCAATTTACCACGATCCTGTTTTAAAAGAACAATTCTTTTTGTTTTTTAAAAATGTTTATACGATTTTCCCAGAAAATGATTTTCATGCTCTTATTGAAGAAGGTGTGAATACTACCAAGACCGACCAAGAGGTGTACCTCTACATTCAGAAGAATTTAAAGAAGGTAAAACCATTTTTAGCCGATCTTACCTATTCGCTTCCGTCCTTAAAAGTCCAAAAAGAAGAAATGGCCCGTCAAACCTTTAATTTTATTCATCAAGGCGATAATATTGAAAATTACCTCGAAATTGGTAGCCCTGGGCGCTACATCAGTAAAATTAAGGATCATCTTAAAATTAAGAATAAAATTTATTTATTGCATTGGGCGAAACCCACGTATTCGCCGGTAGATATTATGGAGCGTGGGCAACTTACGCCCATAGGTGATTTTATTGATTTAAATAATTATGAGCCACACTTAGAAGAGCATATTCCCATGAATAGTGTAGATGTTGTTACCAACTATATTGGTTTTCATCATTCTCCAGGTGAGAGGCGCGATGCCTTCGTAGACGGGATTTGCAATGTTATGAAACCCGGAGGGAAGTTATTATTGCGTGATCATGATGTTAATTCGCCTGATATGGAACGTATTGTGGCTTTGGCTCACGATGTCTTTAATGCAGGGCTTAATATTCCGTGGGAAACTAATTACGAAGAAGTGCGGCATTTTACGTCTATTGCCGAAATTACCACTTATCTTGAATCGCGAGGTTTTAAAAAGAATGGGACCAACCAGTTTCAACCGGGCGACCCCACTCATAATGCTTTAATGGAGTTTGTAAAAATATAATTTTTTATCAAACTCAAATTTAAATATACTTCCAACAGGCAGTATTGATACTATGTCTTCAGTTGTTTCTTTAAAATAATTATTTCTCACTTTTATTTTCAACCGCCAGTCGCATCAGTCCCAAACCTAGCCCCATCATCAAGCTACTTAATAAAAAGCCGAAAAAAGAAGTAGTCATAGTTTGACTTTGCAGTGAACAACCACCGCTAGCTTTACCCCCAACGTGAGCATTTCCCGATTCGGTGCCATCGCCTGCATGGTCAGGAATGCTCGATCCTTCATTTTCCTCATCGCAGCTTGCTGAGCACCCGTCTTTATCGATAGTATTGCCATCATCGCATTCTTCGTTACCTTCTTTAATACCGTTGCCGCAAAGGTTGTTTAAAACGCGTGTTACAAGAAGCTTACCACCCACTTTACCAGTATCTGTTTTGCTAGAAACATTGCCAATTGCTACAATATTATCATTTTCATCTACGCTTAAATCTGTAATAAGACTCTGGCTGTTTCCAAAATCAAGAATAGAGATACCGGCATCTTTAAAATTTGGATCAAAACCGTAGTTATTGGCATCGGTAGAAAATTTTAATTTTATTAGAGTTGCTTTGTTAGAAAATGGACTATCCATTTTAAAGCCACCAAAAATGATGTTATCTTGGCTATCCACTATTATCCTTGATGGCTGAAAAAAGGAATCAAGAGGTAATATCTGGGTGGAAGTTTCTGTTAGATTTGAGTCGTATTTTGAAATTAAAAGATCATTAAATTTGGTTTCCTGGTTATTGGTATAGCCACTGGCCAGGATGTTACCGTTTTTATCAATACTAATATTTGCAAAATAAGTTTGTTGCTGATCAATTGCTTTGGTGATGATGGTGGCATTACCTTCAACAGGGATTTTGATGATAAATCCAGCAATAGGATTGTCTTGGCTAGGATCTGAAATTTGTGTTGTTGTAAAACCCGAAATATAAATATTGCCCTGAGTATCTACAATGGTTTTCATCACCAAGGGATTAAGGCCCGCATCAAACGTTTTATATCCATTCACGCCAAAACTGGAATCAACCATCCATTTTTGTTCGGTATCCCGTGTATATCGGTAAAGAATAACTTTTCTGGTTTCAAAATCAGGCAGCTCCTGTTGTCTGTTAGTACCAGCCCCTAATATTCTATTTTCATTATCAACACTCAAAGAAGTGATCGATTCACCCCCGTTTGTACTTTCGGGTGCACCTGTTATCAACTGAAAATCTTCTTTTATAGTTTCCTTATTAATTTCTCCCGAACGTTTTCCAAAAAGCACAGGGAATTTTTTTGTATTGCCGGCTGCAGAGCCGCTAATAACAACAGTGCCATCCGTTAAGAGCAACATATCCTGAGGTGTAAAGAAAGGGAGCGGGAAAACCGGTAGAGTTAAGCCCAAAGATCCTATTGTACCCGAGTAATTGGTATTTTTAATGCCGTCATGATGAAAACCTCCAAAAAAACCAAATAAAAATTTCTTACCTTGAGAAAGGCCCGTGATATTGATATTTTTTTCTCCATCAATAAATACTTTGGAAGCTGTGAGTTGTGGATTGGATACATCATAATCTTCAGCTACAAAACCCGCTCCGTTTGCAAAACTGGTATCAGGGCACCCGGGTTTAAGCTGATCGGTCGCGCAAAGAGTCAGCGTTTCTTGAGTATGTGCCGATACAGAAATAAGAAGGGTTAAAAGAGTAAAAAAGTAACGTAATAATTTCATATAAAATGCCTCTCTTAAATAAAACCAGTTTGTAACCTGACCCAAAGTGAGTGAATTGCAATTCAAATGCCACAGGGAAGCATTTTGTAAGATTATAAATATATGATTTTATTAGTTTTTATATATTTTCACGCTTTAATTAAAGATTAGGCCGCGAAAAAGATCATTCTTTTGACGGTAGGGATTATTTTACTTTTCATTTTGAGAATAAATGAAGTTCTCAATGCTTCTAATTTGATCAGAGGTGGAATTGATAAAATGGATACCCATGCCCGTAACAGCATCTTTGCGGCGTCGCCCGGGGCCTTTTTGTGGGAGTGTATAACGGGCTACTTCTCCTACAAAGCGTAGAGGTTCTTTATTTTCTTCTAAAAGAAACGATAGCATAAGGCGAGTGCCATTTTTAAACAGTGGCGGGGCTTCTACAAAAATACCCGATACCGAAATATTGGATGACATTAAATACAAAAACCCTTGGCCAAATTCATCTTCAAGTATCACACGTGTTTTAATACTGGCTCGGGGAGAAAGTCGTTTTTCGTTTAAAACTAATAGCATTAGCCTTTTAATCCTTTCTCAATAGCACGTGCCAAATCGTTTGGTAAAAAAGGTTTTAAAAGACAAGTGGCAAATCCTTTTGTATCAAAGTTTTGCGGGTTATCATGAATAAGAAAAAAACGAGAACGGGTCAATTTAGGATGATTAAAAAGAATCTCTTTTTGCTTTTCTGTATTTTGGTTTGGTAAAAAAACGCGCTGGTCGGCAAGGACCAAATGTACTTTTTTAAATTGATTTCCTTCCAACGCATCCAGCGAATGCAAAACCGTTAGCTCCACTTCTGATTTTAAAAGAGAGGTTACGGCTAGTAATAAATTAGCCGCCAAAATAGAAGGTGTAATAAAAAGAATTTGTTTCATTAAAAACCTACCATAACATTAAAAATAAAGTGTGGCCAATGGCTTATGCGCTAAGACGCCACAAAAGAGTACCGAGTCTCTCTTTAAAAAATGGGTATTGTTTACGGATTGTATCCACGTCTTTTAAATTAATGGTGACAAGTTTAGATTGTTCCAAAGCCGACATTTTAAGAACACATTCGCCCCAAGGATTAAAAACCAGCGAATTCCCTTTAAAATTCAATTTTTCCTTACGGCCCAAACGGTTACAGCCCACAACAAACATCTGGTTTTCAATAGCCCGGGCTTTAAGCAAGGCCTCCCAATGAGCATTGCGGGAACTTGGCCATTGCGCCGAAACGAAGAGTATTTTTGAGCCTAAATGAGCTAAAACACGGGATAATTCAGGAAATCTAAGGTCATAGCATATAATTCCAGCCATTTTATGGCCCAAATAGTCAAAAGTTGCATATTTTTTTCCAGAACTATAAACTTTTTGCTCATTTCCAAATGTAAAAAGGTGAATTTTATGATATTTTGATAAAATCTTACCCGTTTTATCTATAAAAATAGCTGTATTAAAGTAACGTGAGCCTTCTTTTTTGAGATATGAGAAATAAAAGGCCGTTTTAAAATTTTTAGCCGTATCTGTTATGTTTTGAACAGCTTTTTGGTAATTTTTAGAAAAAAATAATCGTTCTGAAGGATGCGAAGGTGCACCTAAAAACATTTCTGGCAAAATAATCAGATCGGGTTTTTTGCGAAGAAGTGAATGAATTAATTTTTGTGTGATGGAAAAATTTTTATCAAACACCAGCGTGAGAGGCGTTTGAATAATTCCAATTTTGATTTTTTGTTTCAAATTTTTCATGGCAAATCGGTTGACCCTGCAAGAACACTATGTTACCTAGAAGAAAAAGTAAAATAAGTATATTGATCATTTTTTCTTAATCTTTCAGGAGGCATTCATGAGTTTTAAAAAAGGGTTATTATTTTTAGTTTTAATTCTAGCGGTTTCCGGTGTTGCTTGTCAAAAAAAGGGTAGTGATTCGGCCAACAATTTAAACCGTATTCATTTTGATTATGATTCTTCTTCTATAAGCCCCAGCCAGGTTAAAGTGATCGACAGTAATATTAAGTATCTTAAAAAGCACACAGCAACCAATATTGTGGTTGAAGGTCATTGTGATGAACGTGGTACCAACGAATACAATTTGGCGTTAGGTGATCAACGCGCCGAAGCCGCAAAAGATTACATGGAACGCAAGGGTGTTTCTGAAAAGCGTATTCGTACTGTAAGCTACGGTGAAGAACGCCCAGTAGATAAAGGTAAAAGCGAAGCATCATACTACAAAAACCGTCGTGACGAATTTGTAAGAAGATAATTTTTGCTATTCGGAACATAGCATTTTATATGGAGTGATATATGAAAAATTTTTTGAAAATTACTTTGGTTGTTTTGGTTGGGTTTGCAGGAGTGGCATGCCAAGCCAAAAAAAGTCCCGAATCGTCTGGTGGTTATGCCCCTAGTTCTGTTGCCGGACTTAAAACAGTTTATTATGATTATGATGATTCTACTATCCGTTCCGATCAAGTATCGGTGCTCGATAATAATGCTTCTGTTTTAAAAGGTGGCAATAAATCGGTAACGGTAGAAGGTCATTGCGATGAGCGGGGCACCAACGAATACAATTTGGCCCTAGGTGATAGACGTGCCCGTTCGGCAAAAAACTATCTCATCAATCGCGGTGTGGATCCCTCTTCACTCAATGTTGTGAGTTTTGGTGAAGAAAAGCCGGCATGTAGTGAACACGACGAATCGTGCTGGTGGCAAAATCGCCGGGCAGAATTTGTAAAGTTTTAATATCGTCCTTCTAAAGGAGAGTTAAAATAGGGGTTTCTGTCTGAAGCGCATCAGGCGGCTTCCCCTATTTTAGTTTTAAGTACCATGAAAAAAATTTTTACTTTTTTTCTTTTGGGTGTTTTTGGTTTTTTTTCAATAACGGCGCAGGCCAAAGGAGAAAGCACCGAAGACCAAGTAGCCGAGTTAACGCGTGTGCTGGACGCACAATCTAAAAATTTGGCAACAGCTATGAATCAATTGCAGGAAGTATTGGCCCAATTTCAAAAATTAAACGGCATGGTTGATCAAAATAGTTATACCATCACCAATCAGCAAAACATTATTAAAGACAATCAGCGTCGATTAGAAGTGCTGGAAGATAAAAACCATCTTCTTGTAACACAATTGGAAGAATTGAAAAAAGCGGGATTATTGCCAACCACAGCTGTAAAAAGTTTAAAAGAATTTCAGACTTATCAGCAAGGTTTGGGACTTTTAAATAATGACAATTATCAAGGTGCTCTTACGGCTCTTAAAACCTTTATTGCCGATAATCCCAAAAGTCCTTATGTGGAAAACGCCCAATATTGGGTGGGTGAAAGTTTATTTGCCATGAAAGATTTTCCAAAAGCGGTTAGTGAATTTCAACGTGTGATTAAGGATTTTCCAAAAGGCTCTAAAGTAGCTCCTTCTTTGCTTAAGCAAGGGATGTCATTTTTTGAAATGCAATCGTTTGATGATTCCAAAGCTTTTTTAAACAAACTCATTACCCAATTTCCTCAATCTAACGAAGCCATTCAGGCTCAGGGTGTAATTGCTTCTATTGACCGTGTGTTGGAAGAACGGGCTAAAGAAGCCGTTGAAAAGAAAATATCCGCACTGTAACCATTTATGCAAGATAGCATCATTTTAGGTTTTGATACCTCGTGTGACGAAACATCGGTTGCCATTTTAAAAAATGGTAAAGAAGTTTTAGCCAATGTTATTTCCTCGCAAATTAAACAGCATGCTCCCTTTGGTGGTGTAGTGCCCGAGCTTGCTTCGCGTTCTCATCTTGAAAATTTGGATACCGTGGTGGATACAGCCTTACAAAAGGCAGGGTTAAAGTTATCTGATATTACCGGTATTGCTGTTACTGCATCGCCTGGCCTTATTGGTTGTTTGCTGGTTGGTTTGTCGTATGCAAAGTCGCTTGCTTATACTTTGGGAATCCCACTTACTCTGGTGCATCATTTAAAGGGACACTTATTTAGTCCATTTTTAGAATTTCCTGAAGTATTTCCATTTATTGGTCTTGTGGTGTCTGGCGGACATACAGCACTTTATAAGGTAAAAGATTTTGAAACGGTAGAAAGTATTGGCGAAACAGTAGATGATGCAGCCGGCGAAGCTTACGATAAAGTAGCCAAATTATTAAACCTGGGTTACCCAGGCGGTCCTGTAGTAGATAAGCTTGCTCAAAAGGGAAATGATCAAAAATTTAAATTTACGCGTGCCCGGGTAAAGAGAGGAAAAAACTTTTTTAGTTTTAGCGGTCTTAAAACTCAGGTTCTTAAGGTTGTGATGGAGAATAACCGCAAAGATGTGGTGTCTACAAACCCCTCCGAAGACCCCTTTATTGTAGATTTATGTGCCTCATTTCAACGTGAAGTGGCAGAAACATTAGTTGAAAAAGTAGCTATGGTGGCGCAAGAAACAGGCATTTGTAACGTTTTGGTATCGGGTGGCGTGGCTGTTAATTCACGCTTGCGTCGTAACATGACCGATTTGGCACAACAACAAAACCTTAACATTCATCTTCCTAAGCCCATTAATTGTACCGATAATGGCGCCATGATTGCTTATGTAGGCCATCACCAATTGTTAAAAAACAGCAAAACATCTCTTGATGCCAATGCTTATGCAACACGCCCTTTGTGGTAAGGGTTCTTCTCAAATATGCTTAAAAAATTAAAACTACTTTTGCGCAATCTTCTTTTGTCGCATGTTACTCCCAAAGAAGTAGCTTTTAGCTTTGCTGTAGGTGTATTTATTTCATTTACGCCACTATTGGGGTTTCACACCCTGCTAGCCGCAGGACTTATGGTGTTGCTGCGTAAAAACAAAGTTGCTGCTATTATTGGGGTGTGGATCAACAACCCTATCACCCTTTTTCCCATGTTTTATGCCGCCTATGAAACCGGCCTTTTTATCATGGGAGAAAAAAAACGGGAATTAAGTCCAGATTCCCTCATGAATATCTTTAATTTAGGAAAAGAAATTCTTATACCTCTTTCCCTTGGAGGCATAGTTTTAGGAATGGTTTCTGCTATTTGCAGTTATTTTGTTGTCTGTAAAATTTATCCAATTATTCTTCATAAAAAGGAAGAATGGCTACATCGCTTAAGAGATCGTCATGAACACCCATAAACCTAAAAAAAGCCTGGGACAGAATTTTTTAATTGATGGCAATCATCAATTAAGAATTGCAAAAGCTGTTTTGTCCCAAAATTCCGAAGTTGTATTGGAAATTGGACCTGGTCAGGGCGCTATTACCCATAAGATATTCTCGGTGCTCGAGCAAACCTTTGGTGTTGTTCATTTTGTGGCTGTTGAAAAAGATCGTTGGCTCGCAGCGTCTTTAAAAGAAAGTTTTAAAAATGAATCCTCATTTCATGTAATCGAAGCCGATTTTATAGAATGGGATTTATCATCATATAATTTTCCATCCCGTGCTGTGGTGGTGGGGAATTTACCGTACAATGTTTCATCGCAGATTTTTATTAAGTTAGTTCAAAACCGTAGGTATTTCTCATCACTTTTTCTTATGTTTCAAAAAGAGGTGGCGCTGCGCATGGTGGCTAAACCTAAAACCAAGGATTACGGTCTTTTATCCTTATGGGCACAGCTTTACACCAAACCAAAAATTCTTTTTTACCTTCCGCCATCGGTGTTCAGGCCGCGTCCTCGTGTGGATTCCAGTTTTGTACAATTTGACTTTTTACAAGAATCCTTGCTGAGAGAAGCCGACGAACAATTTTTTTGGCAAGTAATTCCGCTTTTATACCAACATCGCCGTAAAACTATTGCTTCTGGCTTATCTGTTCAAAATAAATTTGTTTTTAACCGTGAACAGTTAAAGGGCCTTCCTTTTTCTGCGCGTCGTATTGAAGAGTTTAGTCCTGTAGAAACAGTAGTTATTTCAAAAGAGCTAAAGAATTGTTTAGGAAATTAAGAAGGGAAACAGACCATAGACTTTTTTGGATCGCTTCCAAAAACAGGGTAGATTTAAAAATATTTTTTTTGTTCATCCAATCCAGAAGCGCAGTGCCGCCGGTTGCATTTGCCGGTATCGCATAACTGGCTTCACGCCCCATTACAAAAATGTAAATACCATCCGATAAATCAAAACTTTCCGTTTTATAGCAGACTCTTCTAAAGTTTAAGGTTTGTACCCCGGGTTTTAGGGGAGAAGGCAGGCTTTTGATCCAGCGCCTTGCGATGAAGGCTGATATTCTGGACGATGTTAGAAAAAAGAAAAGTACAACAATGAGTGAAGAAACCAGAATAAGGCTTAAGTTTAACTTGACAGATTATTTAGCGAATTTTTTTCGGGGGTCTTCTTCGTTTGCGAAAATTTCTTCCAGTTTTTCTATCGCCTTTTTATCCAAATGCTGGGGCACAGTGATTTGCAGGATTACATAAAGGTCGCCCGTTACTTTAGTTTTCATATTCGTCATCCCTTTTCCCTTTAAACGCAATTTTTGTCCACTTTGAGACGAGGGAGGAATGGTGAGGGAGACCGCAGAATCAAGGGTTGGTACTTTTATTTTGGCTCCTTTTAAAGCTTCTAATACAGTAATAGGCAGAAGCAGCGTGATATCGTCATCCTGGCGTTTAAAAAAGGGATGATCGTTTACTCGCGTTTCAATAAACAAATCCCCGGCTTCTCCACCATTTATGCCGGGCTCACCTTTACCAGCAAGTCTAATACGCGAACCATTATCAACACCGGCTGGTATTTTCACTTTAAGCGAAACACCATTACTTAAACGAATATTTTTTTCGGCTCCTCCTGCAGCTTCTAAAAAGTCGATATTAACCGAAAATACTAAATCTTTTCCCTTTTGCGGTTCTGGCTTAAAGCCACCACGACGACCGCGCGATTTTTGAGCTTGGCCACCAAACAAATCACCAAACATTTCTCCCAAATCGTTAATATCAAAACCACCGGGCCCTCCAGGCCCTCCGCTAAAAGGATTACGGCCCGAGGAATAGGTGTATTGATAATTGCTGCCTCCACCACCGGGAAAACCCTCAAAATTAAAGGCACCCATTGTATCGTATTCTTTGCGTTTTTTAGGATCGGAAAGAACCTCATAAGCTTCGGAAATTTGTTTAAATTTTTCCTCTGCTTTTTTATCACCCGGATTGACATCGGGATGGTATTTTCGGGCCAACTTTTTAAAGGCCGATTTTATTTCATCGGTAGCAGCTGTTTTTTCAATACCCAGGATTTTGTAAAAGTCGTTTGCCATACAAAAAACATCATATGTCAGTTTTTCAAATTGTCAAAGGCCATGAAAGGCCCAATATCACAAAAAAAGTGAATTGGGCCTTTAAGGGAGGAGTTTTTAGGTTACTTTTACTTCAATTTGCCGAGGTTTTGCTTCCTCTTTTTTGGAAAGCTTTAGTTTTAAAATACCGTCTTTATACTCCGCATCAATTTTAGCGGTATTGGCAGTTTCGGGAAGTTCAAACGAGCGAGTAAATTGCCCGTAAGAGCGTTCAAGACGAAAATAATTTTTACCTTCTTTTTTTTCTTCCCTTTTTCGTTCACCTTTAATGGTGAGGACACGATCATTGATTGATATGTTAAAGTCCTTTTTATCCAGGCCAGGAGCTTCGAAATCGAAGTAAAAATTTTCTTTATCTTCGTGAATATCTACCGCAGGCAACCAATCGGGATTAACCCAATCGCGCTTTTGATTTTGTACAAGTTTACCCTGAAACAGGCGATCGATATCGCTTTGCAGACTTGTTAATTGTTCAAACGGATCCCACTTTGTTAGTAACATATTATCTCCTTTTTAGCTTTTATTAAGCCTAATAAGCCCCCTTTGTTGCAATACATTTGCAACAGCGGGAAAGCCCTGATTTTTATATGTCCTGCAGGAGACTAACGTAAAATAAGTGGCCTGTATTAAACGTCAAGGGATGGGGCTAAAATTTTTTAAAAATGATTATGAAGGGGAATTTTCCAGAATGTTTTCAAGCCTGTTTTTAAGCTGAATATGTTGGGCCGTGAGTTCTTTAATACAAATTAAGTTATAGATTTTTTTGAGCACACTTTTTTTATTGTAGGGTTTTACAATATAATCGTTGGCCCCATGGTCTAAAGTTTCAATTAAAGATTCCTCCTCGTTTTTGTTTCCAATAACAATTATGGGCAATTGTTCGGGAGTATAATGCCTGCGTATGTTAAGAATTAAATTAAGGCTTTCAAGACTTGAAATTACAATTAAGCAAATATCGGGCGAATCTTTTTGAATGGTTCTCCACGAGGTGGCGGCATCACTCGTGGCTAAAACTTTATAATGACTTTTTTCTAAAATATTGTTCAAACTCTGAACTTCCAAAAGATGAGAATCTACAATTAGTAACGTTTTTAAAGAAGATACTGAATAATTCATACTCCCTCTATAATGCCATAAAAGAAAACCCCACGGAAGATTTTTAACGGAAAAAATAATGATAAACCATTGAATTTGATAAGTTTTTTATCCAGAAACTGATAATATATGGATATATTTTTATCCTAAAATAAAAAATTAACAATTAAGCTGTAGCTCTTTTTTGAACAATGATAGCGCCCAGATCGTATTTTTTAATTTTATATTCAAGGGTTTTGCGATGAATACCAAGACGTTGGGAAGTTTTAGTCTGATTCCATTCTTCTTTTTCCAAAATTTTTAAAATGAAGCTACGCTCAAAAGCTTCGGTTGCTTGAACCAAAATATCACCATCAGGAGATCGCTTTTTAAGCGTTTCAAAATCACTTACCAAGTATTCTACCGGAATATCACCTTCGGTAATATAGGGTTTTTCTGATAACACAATGAGGCGCTCAACTAAATTTTCAAGTTCGCGGATATTGCCCGGCCAGGTGTAGTGAGCCAAAATAGACAAAACCAGTTCCGAGATATTTTCAACATTACGGTTAAATTTTTTATTATATTTTCTAATAAAAAAGCGCACAAAATCGGGAATGTCTTCCAATCGTTCTCGTAACGGGGGTAAATGCACTCGTAATACATTAAGGCGATAAAATAAATCGTCTCTGAATTCACCCTTTAAAATTTTTTGTTCCAAATGAGCATTGGTGGCGGCAATAATACGAACATTAGTGTGAATAGATCGGTTGCCGCCAACACGTTCAATAATATTTTCTTGTAAAGCACGCAAAAGCTTGGCTTGTAAGTCAATTCGCAAATCACCAATTTCATCTAAAAAGAGTGTCCCATTATCGGCTAGCTCAAATTTTCCGTAATGAAGTTTATGGGCACCGGTAAAAGAACCACGCTCGTGGCCAAACAGAGTAGATTCAATTAAATCAGGGGGTACAGAAGCCACGTTAAGCGCTATAAAAGGGCCGAATTTGCGATCGGACAAGGTGTGAATGCGACGGGCTATCACTTCTTTTCCGGTTCCCGATTCACCGGTAATAAGCACTGTAGCCGGTACTTGAGAGGCTTTGGCAATAATGTCGTTAATTTTATGCATTTTGGGGCTGGAGCCCAAAATGAATTGATCTTGCACTAAAGTTTCAATTTCGCTCTCAAGAGAAATAATTTTACGCTGCCGTAAATATTTGGTGATGGCATTATGAACCAAATTTTTTAAATCATCAGGGTCAAAATCTTTATCAATATAATCAAAGGCGCCCAGCTGCGTGCAGGCCACAGCTTTTTTAATATCTTGGTGCATGGTCACCATGATAACTTCTACGTTTTCATTGATATCTTTAAAATATTTTAAAAGCTCTTCGCCCGTGCCATCGGGTAAAGAATAGTCGAGCAAGACTAGCTGAAAATCTTCCTGATAACTGATACGCTTTGCTTCTTCACACGAGCTGGCTTTTAAGATTTGATAATCGCCACCTAAAATTGTGTCGATGAAATCCAAAATGGAAGGATCGTCGTCTACAGCAAGAATTTTATACTTTCGAAAATTTTGTTTTATAAGTTCATCCACGTTTTTGTTAGAGATACTATAGGGCTATGAGAGAAGGCAAGAAAAAATCTATATTTTTCAATAAAATAGATAAGCTTCTTGGATAAGTTTTTAGATAATGTTTCCCCTCATAAAGGTTAAAAAATATCTCATCATTAGGCATACTTAAAATTCAAAATTGCTACCAAAAGTAACTCTAAAACCGTTTACAGGATAACCATAATTATTATCGTACCGACTATTGAATAAGTTAGTTCCTTTTGCATACAGATTAACAGCCTTTAAATTTTTAGTAGGATTTATCCATTTATAATTGAGCAGTAGATTGAGAGCGGTATGACTGCTGGTATAGGTACTCGTTTCACCCTTTGAATTAAAAAACTGTACTGGAAAATCTCCTATAGTAAGGCTGATGGTTTCAGGATTTTTTCTTCTAGAAACATATTGAAGTTCTGGCCTAATTGTAAAATTGGCAATAGGCTCCATTTCCACATAAGTATTAAGCATATGATGTGGGCGCATGGTAAGTTCTTTGCCCGTATCGTCATTATGGGTATGGTTAAATGTGTAGTTGATTCCTAATTTGGTTTTGGGAACAAGCGATGTAGAAACATCATTTTCAATACCCCACGAGTTAGCACTATTGATCGCTTCTAAGATATCCAGCAGCTTGTTGTAGCTGATGTAAAAATAAGTGCCGCGTAGTTTTAATTTATTATCGAACAAGTTTTGTTCAATACCGGCCTCATAGCTTTGTGTGGTTTCTTGATGGCGCTTTAAAGACAATGCCGTTACTGTGCTACCAATGGTGGCATCAAAAAATTCGGCAATGGTAGGAGCATGAAATCCTTCTGAGTAACTGGCTCTTATAGTGGTGGATGTTTTTTTGAACTCATACGATGCCGCAACACGCGGAGACCATTCGCTGCCAAAGGTGGTATTATGATCTATTCTGGCACCTGTAGTAAGCGTAAAATTATTCCAGTAAAAAAGATTTTGAAAATAAAACGAATAATTTTCTCGTCCCGATTTTTCACCAGGGCTGGGATAACTATCGGTAGAGGGGAGGCCAGCGCCTATGTCTCCCGGATATGAATTATTAATAAAATCTAAATGATCGTGAATGACACTGATGCCTACTTGTACATCATCTTTAATGTTAGAGCTTTTAAAAAGACGGTACTGATTTAAAAAATCGGTATAAATGCGGTAAGAATGACCCAAATAATATTGCGAGCTGGCATCCAGTGGCAAACCATTTTCATCCACGGGGCTATCACCCGCATTAGTATTAGCCAGTGTCTCGGTTAAATAGTTGCCGGCAATTTGAAGGGCCGATTTAAAACGCTCGGTAATTTGTGCCTCTAGCTTGATGTAAGACTGAAACCAGCCTATTTTTCTTTTAATATCGTCATCAGGCACTACATACGAATTAACGGTGGCTCCAAACGCATTAATTTGATCGTAGGCTAAATTTTGTCGGCCAAAAAATGTATCTAATCCCCATGTTACTTTAAAACCGGGGGAAACCTGATGATTGAGATTAAGGTGTAACCCCGTGGTGTCGGATTGATCGTTAAAGTGATTTAATATTTTAGAGTCGTCCCTCATAACCCCCATGTTAAAAGCTGTTTTTTCATTGCCCAAGCTTGTACCCAAAGCCTCTCGAAAAGAATTATCAGTAGTGTAAGCAAAATTGGCAAAATAATGGGGTTCTTGCTTTGAGCCGTTTCGGCTAATAATATTGATGATTCCACCAACAGCATTGGAGCCATATAAAACACTTTGTGCGCCTTTAATAATTTCTACACGGTCAATAAATTCAACGGGCATCATGTTAAGAAAAAACGATCTGGCTTCTCCATTGCCCTCAATTGGAACGCCGTCAAAAAGAACCAACACTTCATCGCGATCGGAGCCACGCATACGGATATCTAAATCGTCGCCGCTTAAACCCTTTTCAGCCACATAAAGACCCGAAATTTGATGCAGCATATCGCTGATGGTAGCATTCTTTTGCAGAGCCAATTTTTTATGAGAAATGACATCTACCGTATGAGGTATTTTTGAATTGTTTTCCTCTGTTTTGTTGGCAATTACCGAAATTTCGATAGTAGGCGATGCAAAAGCGGTAGAAGACAAAAGTAAAAACAAAGAAATAAAAATAGATAATTTACTATGCATGAAAAATTAAAGTATATTTCCTTTATCTAGAGGCGATTGATGGCGGTGTCTATAAAAAAAGGCTATAAATTTTGAATTTATGAAAATCTACGAAATATATATGGATAAGAATTTATCCAAATCCTAGATAAAATTTATCCCTCACATAAGAGTTTGATAAGACATTAAAAAATCATAGCATAAACAGCATGGATATTTTTCTATCCATTCATTTTATGAACATTCGAAAATGTATTTATCCAAGAAAGTGCTCTATAAAAAAACACGTATTTAAGAAATATTTAAAAAAAACAGAGCAATTCAAATAAGTTACAACCCTAAAATATTATAGCCCCTTGTTTGGTACAGCCCTTGCTTAACTCACTGCAGCAACATTGCAAAAAAGGGGGGCTTTCATGCAGTGGTCGAAATTCAATGTTATTGCCGAGAAGGCTCATGAAAAACGTTGTCTTGTATATAATACATTTTCCGATTCGCAAGTATTATGTGACGACAAAAATATTCTTCACACATTTAAAAATAAAATAAAAAATAAAACTCCACTAACAGATGCCGAAGAAAAACTATGCGAAACGTTTGTTGAATGCGGTTTTTTGGTTGATGACAATACCAATGAAAAACAAGATTTTTTAAATTGGTTTGATGAAAAAGTACGCAACAATTACGAAGAGCTTTCTTACCTTCTTTTAACCTCACGTACCTGCAATTTGCGCTGTCCTTACTGCTTTGAAAAAGATGTTTTGGCCAAGGGGCTTAATATGAGCATGGAAACGGCGCGCCAGTTTGTAGAATTCAATAATGAAAGAGTTTTGAAATATAAATCCAAAAAAGTTGCCATTACCTTTTTTGGTGGTGAACCCTTAATGAACGTTCCTGTTCTTGAATATATTGCTACAGAAACGCAGCGTTTCTGTCTTAAACAAAATACGGAGTTTGAATTTGGAATAGTAACCAATGGCGTGATGCTAAAACGGGAGAAAGTGAAAGAATGGATTAAACTAGGACTTAAATGGATTAAAATTACACTCGATGGTGATAAGCACGACCACGATAAATTGCGTGTAACCCAAAGTGGTAAAGGAACCTTTGATAAAATTTGGGCTAATTTATCGGATCTGGCCGGTATCATTCCCTTTTATATTGGTGGCAATTTTAATTCACAAAACGAAAATAGTTTAAAGCAGCTGGTGGATCGTTTAAACGATTCTCCGTTTAGAAATAATATTTTTAGTGCCGAATTTAAGCCTATTCAGGCGTACGAACAAAAAACAGAAGCGCCTGTGCGTACCGATTTTACAGGACCTGCTTTTGATGCTCATCACGTAGAGGTGATGATGCGTACCCGCAATTATATTCAATCCAAAAACTTACCGTCAAACGACCAAATTGGTATTGGGCCGTGCGAACTGCACCGTAAAAGTTTTTTTGGAGTGGATATGACCGGGAAACTTTACAAATGCTCGGCCATGGTGGGCAAAGAACAATTTGCCTCGGGCGATATATGGCAGGGCGCTGATATTAAAAAGGTGGATGAACGCATGGGTACAGGTATTACGCCGTGGAAAGACTGTGGTGATTGCGCGTTTATTCCTGTTTGTGCTGGTGGTTGCAAGGCTGTGGGTTTTGAGCGCTACCAGGATTTTAGCATAGGTTCGTGTGACAAACTTTATTTTAAGCAAATGGTGCAGGAAATGTTTGAACGCAATTTAAATGAGACCATTGGCTATGAAGATGGGCTGGATGTAACACGCGCCAATCTTGAAACTAAAACTGTTTTTAATCAAGAGACTTCTGATGATTATAGCGGGGACATCGGAATGTTCTCAGTTTAACTAAACCTCGCCACTAAAAAGGAGCAGTTATGAATACTATCGTAATTAAAAAAGGTGTTAAAAAAGATAAACCCAAAATGATGAGCTGCAAACCTGTAGTATATTAAAATTGACCTGTTTATTATCGCAAAAAGCCCCCTTTATGGGGGCTTTTTGTTTAAGGTGCTTTATGGTATTCACATTAGCAATACATGACGAAAACCACATTTTACTTTCTTATCCTTGGTCTACTTATTGCATCGGCATGTAATACCCATTCAAAACATCCACAGCACGGAGACGAACTGCATATTGGTATCGATATGCTCGTATTTGATCCTGCAGCTAATATTTATCTTGATCCACTTGGAGGGCAGGGTTTGGTTAGCGACATGGTATATTCTACACTTTTTGAAATGACCGGCAGCAATATGCTTGTTCCCGATTTGGCATTATCGTACACCACTAATGCTGATAAAACCGTTTGGCGTATCCATTTGCGTGAAAATGCTTTTTTTCAGGATGGCACCAGGTTAAGGCCGGATGATGTATGTTATTCTTTTCAATACAATAAAGATCACGAAAAAAGTTCATATCACAATTTGCTTATAAATTTAGATAAAATAGAAGTTGTAGGAGAAAACGAAGTAGAATTTACTTTTAAGCGCTATGATGCTTTTTTTAGTTATGCTTTAGAATTGATTCCAATTACTAAAAAAGGTCAATGGGATAAGGGTGAGAAGCCTACAATGAATGGAACAGGGGCTTTTGGTGTATTAGATTACAATGCAAACCAAGGTATTTTAACACTTGTTCCTAATAAACATTATTATAAAAAAGGACCTTATTTAAATAAGGTATTAATTTATTTTTTGCCTACATACATGGAAGGTTTGGCCATGCTCACTCGTGAAGATCTCGATTTCTTGTATTTGGCCGATCCCACTTACGAAAAACTGTTTCAAGACAACAATACATATCGTGTTCTTTTTCAAAAGAAACCCCTTCATTATGTAATAGACCTAAATGTTGATAATCCACAATTGAGTTCTCAAGCGAGTCGCCAGAGTATGGCGCGTCTTTTACATGAAGCTTCAATTATTAACCAAATAGGTGAAACAAAAACTTCTGCTTCCCAAGAAGTAACTATTAATAATGACATATCTGTTTCTACACTTCCTTCTGTCTTAAATGTAATTACTATTAAAGAGCATGAATTTAGTGATTTTATTTTATACCAACTTATTCAGTCCTTTTATGCACAAGGTATTAAGCTTACTATTCATCCTTTTGTTTTTAACGATTTTGTAAAAGCGGTGCATGAAAAAAAATATGACCTTGCCCTTTATCCTGCCGATTTTTTATTTGATGACCTGTATGTTTACGAGTATGCAAACGAAAATCAAAAAACACTTTTAACAGTTGAAGAAAAAAAACAGGTTGTGGATGATATTCGTTATGAGTTTTTACCACAAAAACGCGAAGAAGCTTTTTTAGAAACCCAAAAATTGCTGCAGCGGGCCCCCACTTATTTTAGTTTGTTGGAACGGCATATTCCCATGATTATCCATAAACGGTTTAGGGGGTATGACCCCAATTTTGATGAATTCTTTTATGAAATTCAAAAAATTTGGGTACCTCGTGAGGAGCAAAAGTATAAATGAAATCAGTTTTTTTTAAATTAACCCTCATTTTTTTATTATCGGCTATTATACCCGTAATAGTTTTTCATACTATTTCCATCAGTCGTATAGGTCAGGTTAGTAAAGAACAAGTGATGCAGGCCAATTTGGAAGTGGCCCGTGCCACTACTCGAGATGTATCCAATTATTTTGATAATAGCTTTGATATTTTACAAAATCTCTCCCGCGAGTTGGAACAATTTAGCTACACCCAAGACGAATACGACCATTTGTTAAAAATGGCCTTTGCCAACTATCCCTATTTTCAATATTTGATGATTACCGATTTAGACGGAAATG
This sequence comes from bacterium, assembly GCA_019695305.1. Classification (NCBI taxonomy): domain Bacteria; species bacterium. The sequence goes on along the minus strand of JAIBAG010000001.1, from coordinate 100,094 downwards.
TTTTAGAGCAAAGTCAGTTTGAAAAACCACCTGCTGTTGATTTAAGAGAGAAAACCCCACAATTGCTGAAGGGGCAAATGGCCATTAGCGATGTGTACATTGCACAAAATCCGCCACCGGTTAGGCCTGCTATTAGCGTCTATTTGCCCATAAAAAAGGAAGGCAAAGTACAAAAAGTTTTAGTGGCCGAACTTAATCTAATTTATGCCTGGCATCTGGTGCACCAGATGAAAATTGGAAAAACAGGTGAGGCTTTTTTAGTGGATGCCAAGGGTAATATTTTTGCCTCGTCCAACATGTCGGTTTTATTTGAGCTTAAACCTTATCCGGGCTTTAGTGATTTTATTCATGGGTCTCAAAGTTTTATTCAAACACTTAACTCAAATCGTTATTTAGTGTCGTTAATGCCTCTTGATTTGCCCTTTGGTGGTATTTTGCTGGTACGCGAACCCACAGAAGAAGCTTTTCAATTAGCCAATCATCTTTCCATTCAAATGTTGGTACTCACTATACTGGTAATTGCTCTTATGCTTGTTGTTGGTTATTGGAGTGTTAAAAAAATGGTGGTGTCTCCAGTTAAAACACTGACGCTGGGTTTGGAAGAAATTGCGCACGGTAATTGGGAGCATCGCATTAGACTAGATACCCACGATGAATTTTCGGATATGGGAGGCCATTATAATGAGATGGCCCAGCAATTGTCCTTTCAGGCCGGTCAAATTCGCAAGCAAGAACGTCTATCGCTCATTGGTAAAATTGCGGGTGGGCTTGTGCACGATTTAAAACACCCCATTACCAATATTCGCAATTGGGCCAAGCTAATGCCTACAAAGGCTGGTGATCCAAAATTTGTTACGGATTTTTCTAATGTAGTGACGCGCGAGTTTAATAACGTGGATCTTTTTTTTAGTAATTTAAAGGATTTAACTTCTGAAATGCCGTTTAACCGCAGCGATATTAATATTGGAAAATTATTGGCTGATCTTAAAAGTCGTTTTGAGTTACAGGCCGTCGATAAAAAAATTGAACTTATTTTTGATGCCGACAACGAGCATGTTGTGAAAGCCGATTATTTTTTACTGGTGCGTGTACTGTCTAATCTTATGACCAATGCGCTGCAAGCCTTGCCAAATGGCGGAATTATTAAACTAAATGTTAATAGTGATTTTGGTAAAACATTATTTGAGGTGAATGATAACGGTATTGGTATTCCTGCCGATAAACTGGAAACTCTATTTGACGATTTTACCACCACCAAACGCAAGGGATTGGGATTAGGCTTGGCTATTTCCAAAAAAATTATCGAATTACATGGAGGCGTTATAAGTGTTGTAAGCGAACAAGGAAAAGGAACTACTTTTAGTTTTTGGATACCGGAGAATAAATGAACCCTCTATTTACATTAAAAAATATTAGGCTTTCATTTTCAGACACCTCAATTTTTTCGGATTTTAATTTTATTATTCCAGACGAAAAAATAAATGTTGTTATGGGGAGCTCCGGATCTGGAAAAAGCACACTGTTGCGTTTATTAAACCGTCTTATTGACCCTCAGGACGGCCAGATATTTTATAAAGAAAGATCTATTGCCGAAATTCCCGTTTTAGAACTTCGTCATAAAGTGGCGTTGATGCCGCAACTAAAAGCGTTGCCAGAAGAAACTGTGAATACTTTTGTTCTTTACGGACCCACTCAGCATAAAAAGAAAATTGAAGAAAGCAGATTAGAAGCGCTCATGCAGGACGTTCTTTTAGACCCTTCTATTTTAAATAAACAAATACGTGATTTATCTACCGGTGAATTGCAGCGTGTTAACTTAGTGCGCGTTATATTAAACGATCCCGAAATTCTTCTTTTAGATGAACCCACCGCCAATTTAGATTTGGATACCACTCGCAAGATTGAATCGGTACTATTAGATTTGATTCATAAATTGAATGTCCGTGTAGTGTGGGTTACGCACGATGCCGCACAAGCCCAGCGTTTGGGTGTAAATCCGCTTTTTCTAAAAAAGGGAGGAATATGAACGACATTAGCTATACCTCGATGGCATTATCCTATTCTCTTATTTTACTCTTTGCCCTTTTTCTTTATTTACGTCGCATTAATCTCACTCTCCCCATCATTTTAAGCTCGCTCCAGGGTATTGTACAATTAACGGCGGCGGGTTTTGTGGTGTTGTGGTTGTTTAAAGTTGATCATGTATGGGCTGTAAGCGGTATATTATTTATCATGTGTGGAGCCGCCACTTTTTTAACAGCGCGACGCTGGAAAAAATATAAAAGAATGGGTGTGCTTATTGCGCTGGTTATTTATTTAGTGCCGCCGTCTATCCTCATTATTTTGTGTTTATTTAAGGTAATTGCCTGGAAGGCACAGTATATTATTCCTATTGGCGGTATTTTAATTGGGCAGGTGATGAACAATTGTTCTTTTTTTATTGAGCGGGTTACGTTTGAAATAGAACAATCTAAAAGTTTAATTGAAGCCAATTTATCTTTGGGAATTTCGGCCAAAGAAGTGATTATTCCGTTAACTAACCGGGCTATCAAAATTTGTTCCATGCCCATGGTAGATACGCTTAAAACTTTGGGTATTATTTATTTGCCGGGAGCCATGGCGGGGCTTGTGATGGCGGGTGTAAATCCATTAGTAGCTGTAAAATACCAACTGGTAATAATTTTTATGCTCACGTTTGCGTTTGGATTTTCATCCATTTCGCTGGCGTTGGGAATCCACAAAGTGTTGTTTAACAGCAAACATCAATTAGTTATCTGAGGAGTTTAACTTGTCACACCAGTCGGAAGCAAATGCTGGGCTTAGGATTGTTCCCACAGTAAATATCAAAACGGCTTTTATCAGTGGTGCCCTGTACTAACCTCACTTCATTTTCTAAAAAAAGCGGGCCTTTAAAGAAAACATCATTGGTTTTAGCATTGGCTAGTCCCGCGCGATCGATCGCGGTAGCCAAAACACCCATGCCATGCGCTACATCGCGCTTAAAGCCAAACATTTTAGCGAGCGTTTTAGAAATGTGAATGGGGTTATAATCGTTTGATAATTTTGCGTATTGTTTGCCCAATTTTTTGGACAAATACCAACGAGCCACTTCAACCGTATCGGTTAAAGTTTCCATGGTTTTAGTTTCTTTGCCACTATCGGCCCCAAAACGTCCACGCTTGTAATAAGTAGTTACTTCTTCCCACACCAGATTTTCGTTACTAAAAAACTCGGTATAAAAATCAAACTCTACGCCTTTAGATGTAACACGCACTTCGGTGAAGGCTGTTTCAAGCCTTAAGTTATCGGCCGTTGAAACGGGTGCATGTCGGGTAATTTGATTACGCAAATGAACAGCTCCCAATAATTTTAAAGGAAAACTTTTGTGAGTTAACAAGGCCATATGCACCGACGAGGCCAGATTATGCGGAAAAAGAAGAGGGACATCGTTTTTATTATTAAACTGACACACATCAAAATAAGAATGGAGCAGGGCCGGATTGATTTTAATAGCGTTAAAAACACCTTTAAGGGCGGGAAGTTCTGGTTTTGGTCCAAAGCCTTTACGGGGCAAAAAGAGAGCTTTGGCAAAGTTTTTTGTGAGCGATGGATTTTTTGTAAATTCAAGTGTTTGCATGCTGTATGCTCTAGCAAACTTGATTTTGATATTCGAGTAAAAAAAATGACCCGTTGACAAATTGTACTTCAATCTTTATATAAGTAATTGCTTATATATAGGAGGTTTCATGACAAGTATCTTGCCAAAACAATTAAGCGAGCTTTTAGATAAAGAATCATGTTGTGTGGTGGATGTGCGCGAACCCGATGAATTTAATGCGGCGCATATCAAGGGCTCTCATAATGTTCCGCTATCTCAAATAGAAACGGGTAAAGTAGTTCTTCCTGTTGCGCAAAAACTCTATTTAGTGTGCCAAAGCGGCGTTCGCAGCGAGCGGGCTCGTCAAGTGCTGATGGCACGCGGGAATCAAAATCTCATCTGTATAGAAGGCGGCATCAAAGCCTGTAAAAATGCAGGGCTTGTAACAGGATCACTTAAAACGCTCCCACTTATGAGGCAGGTTCAATTGGTTGCCGGGTTTTTAGTGGTACTGGGCATTATTCTTTCAAAAACAGTGCACCCCTATTTTTTAGGCCTAAGTCTTTTTGTAGGTTGTGGTTTAATGTTTTCTGGCATTAGCGGATTTTGTGGCATGGCTGTACTTCTCTCCAAACTTCCATTTAATAAATTCCCTGCGTGCGAGGTAAAAAATGGCCAAGCTTGATAAATTAAATGATCAGGAATTATCAAACATTGCCGTGATGATGAAGGCTTTATCCGATCCTACACGTTTAAAAATTATGCAGTATCTGCATGATGGCGAAAAAAGTGTGGGCGATATTGTGGCCGAGGTAGGAACAGCCCAAGCTAATATTTCGCGTCATCTTTCCATTTTAAGCCGGGCCCACTTGCTCAGTAGTCGCCGCGACAAAACAACAGTGTATTATCGGATGATAGGACCCTTTGTATTGCAGCTGTGTAGCCATATTTGCGAAGGATATAAAAATTCAATTGCCAAAAAATTTGGTGCTTAAAAAAAGGAGACAATATGTCGCTTAAAATAGTTGTTATTGGTGGTGTGGCCGGTGGAGCCACAGCGGCCGCAAAAGCGCGCCGGGTTAATGAACATGCGGAGATTACCGTTTTTGAACGGGGTGAGTATCTCTCTTTTGCTAATTGTGGTCTTCCTTATTACATAGCCGGCGAAATTAAAGATCGTGAAAAACTGCTTTTAATGACTCCGCAAAAATTTTGGGATAAATATCGTATAAAAGCCCTTATTCGGCATGAGGTTCTAAGTGTTGATCGTGTAGCTAAAAAAGTAAAAGTAAAAACCCCCGATGGGTCTATTATCGACGAGGTATACGATAAACTTATTATGAGCCAGGGCGCCATGCCGATTGTGCCTCCTTTTAAAGGTTTACCCGCCGAACATGTGTTTGTTTTGCGTGATGTGCCCGACATGGACAAGATAGATTTATTTATTAAAACCCAAAATCCAAAAACGGCGGCTGTTATTGGCGGTGGGTTTATTGGTTTAGAAATGGCCGAGGCCTTAATGCACCGTGGTTTAAAGGTGACGGTTATTGAAAAGGCCCCGCATATTTTGCCTCTATTAGATGACGATATGGCACGTGAGCTGGTGCGAGATATGGAGCAGGATTATGCAAACACACTCACCATTTTAAATGCCATAGGCGCTAGCGAAATGGGAAAAGATTTTGTTGTTTTGGAAAACGGACAAAAGGTAAATGCGGATATGGTACTCTTATCGGTAGGAGTAAAACCCGAAGTGGCGCTTGCTCGCGAGGCCGGTTTGGAAATTGGTGTGACGGGAGGAGTGAAGGCTAATGGACGTTTACAATCATCCGATCCCGATATTTATGTGGTGGGTGATGCCGCCGAAACAACACATCTTATTACTGGCGCACGTTTACGTATTCCGCTGGCTGGCCCGGCTAATCGTCAGGGGCGGATTGCGGGAGCTAATGCTGCGGGAGCCCATCTTACCTATCCGGGCGCTTTAGGCACATCTATTGTGCGTCTTCTTAATAAAACAATTGGATATGTGGGGCTAAATAGCAAACAGGCCAAAGATGCTGGTTTTACCTTTTTTACCTCAACAACGCGCGATCCTTCTCATGCCTCCTATTATCCCGGTGCTACAACTGTAATTACCAAACTTTTAGTGGAGGAAGGTAGCGGCCGCATTTTAGGTGCACAAGTAATGGGAGAAAATGGGGTAGATAAACGCGTGGATGTTTTAGCCACGGCAATCTACGGTAAAATGACCGTGCACGATTTGGAATCACTCGATTTAGCTTATGCTCCACCGTTTGGATCGGCCAACGATCCCATCAATATTGCTTCATTTGTAGCGGGGCACGAAGTGAAGGGTGATGTACGGACGATCGAAACTTTTTCAGAAGCAGATTTTTTGGTGGATGTGCGTAATCCCGATGAAATACAAAAATTTGGGAAATTGGGTAATTCAGTTAATATTCCAGTTTCCCAGTTACGCGATCGCTTACATGAAATTCCAAAAGATAAAAAAATAGTGGTGTATTGCCAAAAAGGCCAGCGTGGATATCTGGCCTATCAAATACTTAATCAAAACGGTTTTCAGGTGGCTAATTTAAAAGGTGGCTTTCTGCAGGCCAGAAATACAAATTAATCACGATCTTCATCGCTTCCATCACCTGCTTCCGATTTTGTAATTCCTTCTTGCGCTAAAAGTGCCTTGGAATGTTTTATCCATTCCATAATAGCCTGTTTTTCGGATGCGCTTACAAACGATTTTAAATGCATGGCCAAATAAATGGCAGGGGGCATTTCTCCTTCGTCAATCACGTCTATTAGTTCATCAAGGCTTTCAACAAAATCGTGCCCTTCTTTACCGCTAAAAGGAAAATCAAAAGTCATGTTATATTTTTCCTTGGCTTCATCAATATCATGATTTACCAAAAAAGATGCCGGAGGAATAACAGAATAGAGCGGCATCTTTTCTACATGGCCATGACACATGAGACATTTTTCTTTGGCCATAGGTAAAACTTTTTCCTGATATTCCTTATTGATAGCTTCGAGGGTAGCGCACTTTAAACCGTTTGCATTGCTATCGGTAGTGCATCTAAGAGCAGGTTTAGTTTCGGTCAGTGGTGGTGTTTTAATCTCAATAAAGCGGGTAATTAAAATGAAAATGATAAGACTAGTAACTATTAAAATTATTTTTTTCATGAATTTATTCCTATTTTTTCGGCATACGCCTTAAGAGCTGCAATGGTAGGGCCATAGCCGCCTTCGTAAATGTAACGTTCCAAGTCTTCAGCCAGCTCCGGGGTTTTATTGTAACGATTATTAGGATCAAGAGCTAAACAACGTTTTAAAATGGTGTTTAAACGATCGTTCACTTTAAGTAAATCCCAATTTACTTCTCCCTCCATCGCTTGTTTTAATGAGGGGCCAGCTTTGGTTGTGCCTTTTCTAATGCGATGCAGTGTGAGCATTTCAAACAAAACGGCACCTAACGAAAAAATATCCGTTCTTCTATCGAGCGTCTCGCCCTTTGCCTGCTCGGGCGACATGTAGGCCATTTTACCGGCGCGGTAGGTTTGTTTACCTCCAGTGCCCTCCACTACCATGGCCAATCCAAAATCGGCCAATTTTGGCAATCCTTCACTTGTAATTAATATATTGCGCGGGCTTACATCGCGGTGCACTACCGATACCATGTTGGGCCTTGTATGGGCATACGACAGGCCCCTGGCAATGCGGCTGGCAATAAACACGGCTATTTCTTCGGGTATTCTTTTTCCTATTTTACGGTGATGTTCCAAAAATTCATTCAGCGAATAACCATCAATATACTCCATTACAATGACATAAGCATTATCGTGAAAGCCTAAATGATAAAGAGAAACTATATTTTCGTGAACAAGAGACGCTACCAGACGTGCTTCATTAATAAACATGTCGAGATAAAGTTTATTTTGGGCGTATTGAGGTAAGAGTACTTTGATGGCAACCGTTTTTGTAAAGCCCTGCACACCACATTGAAGTGCTTCATAAACCGAACCCATGCCGCCATCGGCTATTTTGCGTTGAATATGATATTCTACATCCAGTTTAAAGTTGGAAAGCATCAAAAGTTCTATGGTTTAATTGTTAGCATTTAAACTACAACCGCCGGCACTCGATTTATTGCTCGATACATCTTTATTATCCGTGCCAGTACTATCTGACGGAGAATCAGGATTTTCCGAACTCGGATCGTCGTTGTTATCTGTACCGGGAGAGTCTCCATTATCGGGGGCATCACCGGCTTCCGGGGTTGTTCCAGTAGGAGTATTACCACACGACAGTTCTTCATCAACCAAACCGTCACCATCATCATCTACTCCATTGCAGATTTCATCCGTAGGAATTTTTTCAGGTTCTCCGCTTGCACATACACTCTCGTCAATAGTTCCATCGCCATCATTATCAAGACCGTCACACTCTTCTTCATCTACGCAGTCTTTGATACCATCGTTATCGGTATCATTAAAACCCTCGTCAGTCTGGCCATCACCATTGTCGTCAATCCCGTTACATAACTCATGTGCTATTTCACGACAGTCGGGGGTGTCATTATGGTTGCCATCCACGTCACTGGTACCACAACCGCACAGACCGGGTTCTGTTTTGGAGGCATCATTAATACATTTGTCCACACAGTCTTTGGTGCCGTCACCATCGGTATCCGGAAAGCCTTCATCAACAATACCATCGGCATTGTTATCAAACCCATCGCAGGTTTCGGGAATGGGGGCACTGCAATCGAGTCCTTCATCTATTTGTCTGTCTCCATTGTTATCTACACGATCACATACTTCGGTGTCTACGCAATCCATGATTCCATCGTGATCGGTGTCGTTATCGGCCACTCCACAGCCGCAAATACCAAGTGTTGTTTTATTTCTGTCGTTAGGGCATTGATCGATGCAATCGGCACTGCCGTCACCATCTGTATCGGTATCGGGCACTCCGCAACCACAAACACCTGGACTTAATTTGGCAGGATCGTTGTCACACGTTTCTTCACAATCAAGCTTTGTATCGCCATCGGTATTGATATCGGCTACTCCACAGCCGCAAATACCAAGTGTTGTTTTATTTCTGTCGTTAGGGCATTGATCGATGCAATCGGCACTACCGTCACCATCTGTATCGGTATCGGGCACTCCGCAACCACAAACACCTGGACTTAATTTGGCAGGATCGTTGTCACACGTTTCCTCACAATCAAGCTTTGTATCGCCATCGGTATTGATATCCGGTACACCACAACCACAAATACCAGGAGAACTCTTGGCAGGATCATTCGGACATAAATCACCACAATCCACAATGCCGTCATTATTGATATCCAGTTCAGCATAGCCGCAACCACAATCACCTGGTTCGGTTTTGCTGCCATCGGTAGGACAGGCATCATGGCATAAAGGTGTACCGTCGTTATCGGCATCTTCTTCACTATTGCCACAACCACAAGCACCTGCCTGTGTTTTCAAAGGGTCATTGTCGCATTCATCAAGACAATCCGGTGTTCCATCATTATCTGTATCGGTATCGGGCACTCCACAACCACATATGCCGGGTTCCAGTTTGTTGGTATCCTCATCACAGAGTTCCTGACAATCGCGCAAAGCATCATTATCGGTATTGGCATCGCTTACACCACAGCCACAATAAGCTGGTAAGGTTTTGTTAGGATCGTTGTCACACATCTCACGACAATCAAATGCACCATCACCATCGGTATCAATATCGGCTACACCGCAACCACAAACGCCCGGAACTAGCTTTAACGGATCGTAGTCGCACACCTCCTGACAATTTGGTGTCCCTTCATGATCCGTATCGGTATCCGGCACACCACAACCACAAATGCCAGGAGAACTTTTGGCAGGATCATTCGGACATAAATCACCACAATCCACAATGCCGTCATTATTGATATCCAGTTCAGCAGAGCCGCAACCACAAACGCCGGGTTGAGTTTTGCTGCCATCAGCAGGACAGGCATCATTACAGGCCGGGGTTCCATCACCATCACTATCGTCATCCAAAACACCACAACCGCAAATACCCTCCACAGCTTTCAGTGGATCATCATCACAGCGATCTATACAATCGGCAGCGCGATCGCCATCGCTGTCGATATCCACTCTACCGCACCCGCACTGATTGGGAGATGTTTTTAACGGATCATTGGGACATCTGTCGTTACAATCGAGAGCTCCATCTCCATCGGTATCGATATCAAGCGTACCACAGCCGCAAATACCCGGGCTTGTTTTATTAGGATTGTTTGGACAGGCATCAATGCAATCGCGCGTACCATCCCTATCGCTATCGGCATAACCCTCATCAATGAGTCCATCGTTATCATTATCAAGCCCGTCACAAACTTCGGTCTGGTTTTCCATACAGTCGGCCACACCTGTACCATCACGATCGGGAAAGCCTTCATCAATCTGCTGATTGCAGTTGTTATCAATGCCATCACAGATTTCGTGTGTTGAAGGTGAGCGCAACAGGGGATTTGTATCATCACAGTCGTTGTTGTTTAGGACGTAGCCAGTATATGACTGACTGCACAAATGAACGCTGTTATTTCCTCCAAAGCCATCGCCGTCGGCATCCAGATAGTATGTTTGAGGATTGCATGTGTATTCAACAGCTCCAATATCGCAATAATCGGCAACAGGTCTGGATGAATTTATCTGATCGGTAGTTAAATATACAGGATGCGCCTCCAGTGTATCTGTTAATGAGATACACTGGCCTTTTTCTGCTCTATCTATGGCAATACTGTTGGCTTGAAGTGAGAGTGCAGTATCTATTCCGTTTACCTTAATAATTGGACCAAATAAGGGGTTAGATGAAATTTGATCGGGATGGCCCGAAAAATTTTCAATAAGACAAGTTGAGCCTAAAATATTATATCCAAAACTTTCGGAGATAACTTCAGTTGTAACATTACAATCATTGTCGGCAAAACTGTTGGATCCTGTACGAGAACGATTTTGAGAAACAATACTGGCCTTAATGGCAAAATACTCCCCTTGAGGCACGTAGAGAGCCGATCCATAACGTAAACTGGTAGTAACAGAATTGGCTGTGTTTCCAGAAATAGTGGTGTAGCTGATGAAGGTGTTATCAATACCATCAATGTACAAGGCACTACCATCCTCTGTCCCAAGGGCGGCCTGATCGAGGACCTGATTTAAAATAAAGGTAGAGTTGTAAATATTGATATCGGCTCTGGCAACATCACCAGGGACACTACTTCCAGATAAAGCACCGCCTTTGTTTGATTTGTTACGGATAAATGTACAACTGTTTATACTGGTTATTTTATTTGTTGGGGTATTGCCAACATTTTGTACGTTAAAAGTCAAGGCTCCGCCAAAAGACACGCTTGTATTGCTATCGAAACTTGATTTTATAATTCTGAGAGTTGAGTTTTGGTTGAAAATGGCACCACCCTTACCAAAATTGAGAAAATCTTCACCGATAGCAGTATTTGCAAAAAAGCGACTTCCATTGATTAGAGCGTCGGAATTACTGTCCAGATAGAGCCCTCCCCCACCAGAAAAACTTATATTATTTAAAAATTTTGTACCTTCAATATTTAAGTTGGCTGCTTTCACATAAAGCGCACCACCTTTCCCGGCATGATTAAGTGAAAATTGTGTGTTATTAATAATTAAGTTCTGGTTGATATTTTGCTGCTCATTTCCTGAAAAATAGATAGCAGCACCTAAACCTAATCTAATGGATGTTGTTGCATTTGATTCGAAAGAAACATTGTTGGTTGAAAGTGTAATGCCTATGGTGTTTTGAGTAGTATTATTGTCAATATAGACAGCGCCACCATTTGTATCTTTGAAATTACGGATAACTAAATTTTCAAGATTTATGTAATCCTGATATATATAACTATTGGCATTTGCCGAAATGAAGCGATGGTTGTGATTGTTTATACCATCAATAATACTCGGATTCTGAGGATCTGCACCTCTGATGTTGACAGTTTCCGTGATAACCATTTCTCCAAGGGATATATTGTATGTGCCTGGTGGCAAAAGAATGGTGTCGTATCCCGAATGTAAATTGGCTAAAAGAATGGCTTCTCTTAAAGAACAGATTGGTACAGTTAAAGTTGCATCACAATTTTTGTGTGTGACAATGCCTGGCGGTTCGTTCAAAGAATTTACTTGAATAGTAATGGGGCCAGGAGGCGGAATAGTGGCATACAGGATGGAACATTTTAAGAGTAAAAAAAGTAATATTAAAATTGGTTTTTTATTCATATTTTTATTACCGGTTTTTTGGTCAGTACTGAACGATCACGAGAACTTTATACACTAAAGCAAAAACAGTGCCTTTTTTGATATAAAAATTTTATTAATTATTAAAGACTTATCAATATGAGAAGAGCAAAATTTTATCAATATGAGACAGTTTTGATGAATGCAGTCAAAACTATGACTATCAATTATTTTTTATCCTCTACTCTTTCCACAATGCAAAAAGGACAGGATAAATAAGTAACTCAAGAGCAAATGAGGTAATCAGCCCACCCACCATGGGGGCGGCGATGCGTTTCATCACATCGGCTCCTGTGCCCATGGAGTATAAAATAGGAATAAGGCCCATCATCGCGGCCATCACCGTCATCATTTTAGGGCGCACGCGCTTAACGGCTCCATGAATAATAGCATCATAAAGACCTTGTTTATTTTTGATGAGCCCTTTTTCCTCATATTCTTTGTGCGAGAGATCTAAAAATAAAAGCATAAACACACCTGTCTCTGCATCTAAACCCATGAGCGCAATGAGCCCAACCCACACGGCAATGGATAAATGATAGCCCAAAATATAGAGCAGCCAGAAAGCGCCAATGAGCGAAAAAGGAACAGCCAGTAAAACGATGGATGTTTTGATGATGGACTTAGTGTTCATGTATAAAAGAAAAAAGATGCACAGGAGTGTTAAGGGAACAATTAAAATCAAGCGTTCTTTAACGCGCAGCATGTTTTCATATTGTCCGCTAAAGCTTAGGCTATATCCTGTGGGCAATGTGATGGTGGCTACTGCCTTTTTTGCGTCTTCTACATAACCACCAATATCACTCTGATCGGTATCCACATAAACATAGCCGGATAATAAACCATTTTCATTTCTAATCATGGACGGACCTGTGTTGAGTGTAATATCGGCAATCAAACTGATGGGAATTTGAACGCCATTGGGTGTTGTTACTAAAACACGTCCCAAAGAATCTAAATCACTTCTAAAGTCGCGTGCGTAACGCACGTTTAATGGGTAACGGGCACGGCCATCAATTACCGTGGTAATATTTTCGCCGCCGATGGCCGAAGCAACAATCATCTGTGCATCATCAATGGTTAAACCATACCGCGCTAGTTCGCCCCGCTTTAAATTAAAATCTACAAAATAACCACCCGCCACCCTCTCCGCATACACGCTGCGTGTGCCTTTTAGGGGGGAGAGAATAGCCTCTAGTTGTTTTCCTATTTTTTCTATTTCACTCAAATCGTCGCCGTAGATTTTAATGCCAATGGGAGTGCGGATGCCAGTTGTGAGCATGTCGATGCGGTTTTTAATGGGTAAGGTCCAGGCATTGGTGTAGCCCGGAAACTGCATTTTTTCGTTCATGCGCTTTATAAGTTCTTCATAGCTTTCGTGATTGGGCCAAATGTGTTGAAATGATCTCGTTAAAAAATTAGGCAAAAATGAGTACCAGCGTTTCTTTTGGGGCCATTCTTCTTGTGGTTTTAAAACAACCGTTGTTTCTACCATGGATAATGGAGCTGGATCGGTAGAACTATTGGCGCGTCCTGCTTTTCCAAAGACGCGTTCTACCTCAGGAAACGATTTTAAAATTTTATCCTGCATTTGAAGTGCTTTTTCGGCTTCGGCAATTGAAATTCCGGGCATGGTTGTTGGCATGTATAAAATAGCGCCTTCATTTAAACGCGGCATGAATTCCGAACCCAAATGAAGAAAAACAGGAATGGTTGTGAGCATGAGCAAACCAGCCGCAATAAGTGTTTTCTTTTTGTGATTTAAAACAAACAAACAAGCGGGTTCGTAAATTTTAAACAAGAGCCGACTTACCGGATGCTGTTCTTCGGGATAATAGTTGCCCACTAAAAGTGTGTTGGCCACTTTTTCCATCCTTTTATGGCGTTTAAAACGGAAAGGTTCCATACGCGTAAAAAGCATGCGCATGGCGGGGTCCAGTGTAATGGCCAAAAGTGCCGCAATCAGCATGGCTAAATTTTTGGAATAAGCGAGCGGCTTAAAAAGACGGCCTTCCTGATCGACCAGCGTAAAAATGGGAATAAAGGCAATGCCAATAACCAAGAGTGAAAAGAAAACAGACGGGCCTACTTCTTTTAATGCTTTTAATCTTACCTCGTGAAAATCACCTTTTTTTCCTCCATTTTGCCATTCTTCAAGGCGCTTGTAGGCATTTTCCACTTCAACAATGGCACCATCCACCAACACACCAATAGAAATGGCAATGCCAGCAAGCGACATGATGTTGCTCGTGATGCCCATGTAATAAAGCGGAATAAAAGAAAGAAAAACGGAAATAGGAATAGTAACAATAGGAACAAACGCCGAAGGGCAATGCCATAAAAAGATAAGAATAACGAGACTTACAATCACCATTTCTTCGGTCAGTGTATGCTTGAGCGTATCAATGGCTCTTAAAATAAGATCGGAACGGTCGTATGTTACTACAAGATCGGTGCCTTCTGGTAAGGAGGGTTTAATTTCGTCTAATTTTTCTTTAACACGCTTAATAACATTAAGGGCATTTTCGCCCTGACGCATCACCACAATGCCGCCTACCATATCGCCTTCGCCATCCAAATCGGCAATGCCCCGTTTCATATCGGGCCCAATGGCTACATTAGCTACATTTTTTACCAGTATAGGAGTGCCATTATCGCCACCTATCACAATGTTTTCGATATCCTCAATTTTTTGAATATAACCGCGGCTTCTTACCATGTACTCACGGCCCGAAAAATCAATCACGCGTCCACCACCTTCGTTGTTTGATTTACGAATGGCTTCCACCACGGTGGTAAGCGGAATATTGTAGGTAAGTAGTTTTCCGGGATTAATATTAACCTGGTATTGTTTTTCGTAACCACCAATAGAGGCCACTTCGGCAACCCCTTCAACCGATTGAAGTTTGTAACGTAAATTCCAATCCTGAAAACTGCGTAGATCGGCCAAAGAGTTTTTACCTGTTTTATCCACCAACGCATATTGAAACACCCAACCCACACCGGTGGCGTCGGGCCCCATTTCTGTTTTAACGCCTTGGGGCAATTGCGGAACAATTTTGGATAAATACTCATTCACGCGGCTTCTGGCCCAATACATATCGGTATTGTCATCAAAAATGACATACACATACGAAAAACCATAATCAGAAAAACCGCGGATAGATTTTACGCGCGGAGCACCTAAAAGCGCAGTTACAATAGGATAGGTAACCTGGTCTTCAATAATGTCGGGGCTTTTTTCCCAGCGGGAATAAATAATAACCTGCGTATCGGATAAATCGGGTATAGCATCGAGAGGGATATTTTTTAAGCACCACGCTGCCCAAAAAAGCAAAATGCCCGTCATGGCGAGTACTAAAAATTTATTTTTAGCCGAAGCCTCAATTATTTTTTCAATCATATAAATGGGCTACCCCTCCTGACCTCCCCTTACAAAGGGGAGGAATTTCCCCTCCTTTGTAAGGAGGGACCTGTCTGCATGGCAGACAGGTGGGGAGGTAGCAATTAGTTCAATGTTGATGCACACTATTTCCAATTCCTTTAAGCTGAGCTTCCGAATCAATTAAAAATGCAGCGGCATCCACAACGATATCGCCCTCGTTTAATCCTTCCAGCACCACCACTGTATTATTTTCTGCCAAGTCACCTGTTTGAATGGGGTGCCGATAAAAGTTGATATTATCCTTCACCATAAAAACTGTTTTTTGATTGCCGTTATCGAGTACTGCTGTTTGAGGAATAATTAATTGCTCGCCAAGAGGTATTTTAAAATCAACATTCACATTCGCCGATGGTTTTAAAGATACATCAGCCGTATTAATTTGAATGCGGGCTCTGGCCTGACGGGTTTGGGAGTCCACCACATTATCAATGGAAGTAACAACACCTTCATAACTCACTTGCGGATTTGCCGAAAGACTCACCACAGCTTTGGTTTGGGGTTTTACGAGAGGAAAATCGCTTTCAAAAAGAGTGGCATAAACAAGTGTGGTGCTAGCGGGCAAGGTATAACTTGTTACAGTTTTAGCAGATAAATTATTAATATCGCTATCGCTTAAGCCCAAAATTTTCAGGCGATTTTTGCTGCTTTTGGCCAGATCGGGAAAATTATTTTTAAGTTCCAGATACTCGCGTATGGCCACAGCCAACTCGGGGTCAAAGGCCACGCTGCCCACGGTGCGGATATTTTTAAAAGTGTCCATTTTTTTAACCGTGGTTGTTTTTACACCAATCAACTGCTGCCTATCGGGCGCAATCATAAGGCTGGAATTGATATCGGGCGTGTTAGCACTGTCTAAAGATTTGCTATCTTTATAAACAGGCACTAAATCCATCCCGCAAATAGGGCAGGTGCCGGGTTCGTCCTTATGAATTTGCGCATGCATGGGGCAAGTATAGTGATCAATCTCCTGTTTATCATGTTGTGCAGCAGTTGTTTGTGTTGTGTTTGAGCATGCAACAAAAACACCCAAAAGAATAAAAAATGTAATAAAAAATTTCATAAGTTCTCTCCTACTAATTGTTCCAACAATGCATATTCGGTTTGATAATCGGCCCACATGTCCCAGTACATTTTGGCCATTTCGTTATAATCCACCAGTTTCTCCATTAAATTATTGGCCGGGATGAGAGATACCTCAAAGGCTGTTTGTGCCATGTTGGTAGCGCTTCTGGCGGTGGGAAGAATTTCGGATCTATAGGTATTGATAATACTGTAATGCTCGCGTGCATGATTGGTGAGGTAATAAAGCTCTGTTTTTAAATCGAGAGTTTTGGCCTCAAATTCTTTTTGAGTTTTATATTTTTCGAGAGTGGCTACCTTCATTTGCGAGGCGTTGCGGTTAAGCCACAGTGGGACATTAAAACCAATGCCAAAGGTTTGCGCATTTTTTTCATCGTCAATTTTATTATAGGTCCATTCGGGAGTAACTGTGGGGAGCACACTCTGCCGGGCCAGACTTTGATCGGCTTTATATTTTTGAACCATCCATTTTAAGGAGGCTAGTGTGGCATTGTTGTTAAGAAGCACTTGTTCCAGTTCGCTATCTGATTTACCCAATCTTTTAAGAGGGGGTTCACTGAGAGCGTCCAGCGGTTTTGAGGCGGGTTGTCCCATCAGTAAATTGAGTTTGGCTTCTAAAAAACCTTTTTGATGTTTAAGATCGTGCAAGTTGGTTTCGGCTACAGCCCGTTTTGTTTTAGCCATGAGTATATCGCTCATGCCGGATATTGGCATGGTGCTTGGCTTTTCCATGTCTCCCGAAGCGGGTAATTTTTTATCGGCTGTCGTTTCGTATTGCTGCTTAAGAGAATTGATGAGCTGGTCGTATGAGGCCACAACGGTGGATTGATGATTAATTTGTTTTTGATTAGCCACAAGTTCGTAATATGTTTTTTTGGCCTCAAATATTTTTGTGCGTTCGGTTTCGGATAAATCACCAAGCTTGGATTTATACTCGTAACCAATCGATTTATTTTTGGTAATGAGTGTTGTGGGAAAGGGAATTTCCTGCGAAATTTTATAATTGGTTTGCCTGCCTTCTTCCCGCTCAATCATGGCTTGCGGGTCGTTTAGCCAGGCCTCGGCTCCCTTTTTAGCTTTTGTGGCTTTGGCCTCAAACTGTTTTGCGGCAATAGCCGGGTGAGTGTTGGCAACGCGCTTTATCACGTCATCAAGTGTTAAGGCCCAGGTTTTGGGTGCTACCAGCAGTAAAATAAAAATTAATATTTTTTTCATAAATCAACTCATCAAAAAATGAATACACTTGGCCTTTTGTAAAAAGCCTTAGGTAAAACTAAGTTTTGGATAAGTTGACTAAATGCGAAGAATAGTTTTTTCGAGTGTAGGCGGAAAGGGCGGACTTATATTTGTTTGAGGGATTATGCCAAAAGATAAAGACGTATTGTGATGAATAGTGGGAGTAGCAGAAATTACGGTAAATAAAGCAACTGTTGTGGGTTCTTGCTGAATAGCTATTGTTGGATTGAGGAGCGGGGCTGGCTTGCCATCGCAACAATTCATTTTAATGGCAACTCCCTGATGGGGGAGATTTTTACAGCAATCCATCATGCCCTGGTTACTGGTCATCCCACAAGGCTTGCATAAAGCAGTGGTGCTGAAGGCTGTTACCATCAGTAAGACCAGCATGGTAACGAATGAAAAATGTTTATGGACGCGCCAGTGCTTCACATCTTTAATATTAAGTAGATAATGGACGAGAGTCAACCGAGCATTAAAAATTAATACATACCTTCGGAATAAGGGCTTTTTCCGGGAGGGTGGTTTGCCTTTAAGTAGTTGATATCTTTAACAAAATCTTCGCGATGATAGTAGCTATCCACTGGTTTACCGGTATCCATACGGATGGCATCGCAGGGACAGGCTTCTACGCAAAAGCCGCAATAGATGCAGCGTAAGAGATCGATCGTGTATTTTTCGGCAAATTTTTCGTTATCGGCGGTTTTGCCTTCGGTGGCTTCGATATGAATACATTTAGCCGGGCATACGGTAGCGCACAGCATGCAGGCAGTGCAGCGGACGGAGTTGTCGGGGCGCAGCATTAAGCGGTGTTCACTACGGTGTGTTTCGTCGATCGGTTTTTTTTCTTCGGGGTATTCGTAGGTCATCATTTTACCGGGGTTAAACATATTTTTTAACAGATGGCGCATGGTAATGGCCAAACCCCGAAAAATTTCAAAGATATAAAGTTTTTGAAGTAGAGTTAATTTTTTACGTTTTAATACGATGGCCACGAACTTTTCTCCTAAGGTGTCAACCTAACACATGATTTTTACAATGCAAAGCGCTTTTCCTTAATTAGCTTTAGCGGCTTCTTCATCAAATTCATCCTCAATTTCGCCCACTAATTCTTCAATAATATCTTCCATAGTTACAATACCAATAATAACATCGTGTTGGTTTTTAACCATGGCCATATGAATTTTTTTTCTTCTAAATTGTTTTAAAGCTTCGTCTATATTTACTTGTTGCCTAAAAGTGATGAGAGGCCGGATAAGATCGTACAAATTAATTACTTCATGGTTTTCCAAGCTCCAAATAATATCTTTCATATGAACAAAACCTAAAATAGTTTTGTCGATACTTAAGACGGGAAACCGAGTATGGCCGGCATCGCGTGCGCGGGTTAAGTTTTCGTTTAAACTTTCGGATAAGTCCAAAAATACAACTTTATCAAAGGGCAACATGATATCGCCAATGGTTTTGGACCCAAAATCGATTGCTTTATTTAAAAGTGTACGTTGGTCCGATTCGATAGCGCCTTCTACAAACGAATCTTCAACCACCAGTTTTAATTCTTCTTCGCTATGTGCATGGCTTGAGCCTGTAGGCATGGGCAAACGGATAAGTTTAAGTACAACGTTGGCTGTTCCGTTGAGCATCCATAAAAAGGGAAAGAAAACGTAGTAAAAAATGCGCATGGGCAGGGCAACGGCTAAGCAAATATATTCGGTGGTGCGAATGGCCAGCGATTTGGGAACGAGTTCGCCTAAAATAATATGAAGGGCCGAGATAATAAGAAAGGCCGACATAAAAGCTACGGAATGAAGCGTATTGTCAGTTATGTTAAGATTAAACGTGGATAGAAAACCTTTCACTAAAACAGCAAAGGCCGGTTCGCCTATCCAGCCAAGCCCTAAACTTGCCAGTGTAATGCCCAGTTGTGTTGCTGAAAGATAAGCATCTAAATTATCCACCATTCCCAGCGCTATTTTGGCAAGTCTGTTTCTTTCGCCCACAAGAACTTGAAGCCTGGTTTTACGGATTTTTACCAAAGCAAATTCGGCCGCTACAAAAAAGGCATTCATGACAATAAAGAGGAGCGCCAACAAGAGGTATAAACTGGTACCGGAATTAACATTAAAATGAGGCATATAAACTTTATAACGCGCCCGAGGCCGTTATATTTTGCAAAAAATTGTAAGGTTCTTTTAAGGTCTAAAAGCTTTCTTGTCGAGCACGTTCTAGAAAGTCTTTAAATTGAAATGTGTTAAAGGGGGTGAGCCGCTTGTAGAATCCTCGCTACAAGCGGCTCGGAGGGTATTAAGGGGCTAAAGAGCAAAGCTCCCTAGCCTGTATTTGTAAACATAATAAAGCAACCTTTATGCCAATAAAGCTTTTTTGTTTCATATTTAAATAATTGAAATTATTTGTATTTTTAAATCTCTTAGCAGAACTTTTGCAAGCTTAGGGGGTAGAGTCCCCAAAACCTTTCTTTTATACGGGGCTTCAGACCCTTTTTATTGCCCTACATTGCCATACATTAATATCAACAGGCTTTTCCACAGCTGGGGATAAGGAGGTGATAACAGTTTGGATGCAGAAAGTGAGAAGAAGGAATGAATATCAGGCAATTCTTTCAAAAAAATGACGATAACTTTTTGTAGTCAATTAAGTATGAAGAGGTAATTTTTATGGGTACTGGTCCAATTGTAAGAGCGCAATTTCTTGGTGTTAATATTGATAATCTGCTAAGCGGTCGTGTAAATGATCAGGCTGTTCAATTGGCTGAAACATTTTACATAGCCGGCTGTCAAGCGCGCTTATCGGAACAATGTAAAGAGAGTGATTCTAGCTTTTCGGGTCTTTTTATTAACAATACAATCATTTCGCAAATCTGTGCTGATGAACTGCTTTTAAATTTAACAGATCAAGATCAAACCTTGGTAAGATCTATTGTTGATGTTGTTGCCGGTTTGCCCACACAACCAAGTTATTCTACCGATTCAAAATTATCAGATGGAGCGGGCGGTTTACAAAGAAAAGCTAATACGCAGATTGGTAAAGATTTTTTGCAAAATCATCCCTTTTACTTGTTGGGTTTAGGAAACCCCAAGCTTAGTATTCATACAAAACTTCCAGAGAGCACCTGTCGTGAATATATTGAAGAAGAAAGAAGGGGTGCACAACAATTTTTGGAAAAACGCTATTCAGATACTCCGGTTGAAGAGGTAAATCGTCCAAATCCAAACTCATCAGTTTTAAAGATTAAAACAGAAAAGGTAGATTTTTCTGATAATGATACAAACATTTATAGAACTGGTTTTTTAGCTGGTTTGTTTGCACTGCCTCTTACAGAATTGGCGTTTTCTTATCTTCCGCTTGCTGGTGAAACAAGTGTTGCAACAACGGCTGAAAGCGCAACTACGGCTGCAGCCGGGGGTGAGGTAATCGATTTAGCGGTCGCGCGTGCTGCTAAAATTGCTGCTGCATCGGCTACTCTTGTTACAAAGGCCGCCGCCGCAGAGCCTTCACCTGAGCCAATGTCTGTATCTAAAAAAGAACCAAATTTAGGTTATTCAGAATTAACCCCTAGCGATTATTACAGTAATGTGTCTGGAGACTGATATATATTTTCCTTTGAACAATTTGCTATCGCACAAACTTTGAAACCGGTGGGGTGTATTCCACTTTAACAAAGGGCATATAATCATTATCCATGAGGCCTGTCATATACAAATAATTATTAGAATATGTAGCGCCAGCGGTAAACCCCGCTGCATTATAGCTAATGCCAATTCTTGTTAAAATATAGGCCTTTTCCAAAAAGTCCGAGGTAATAGCAGTGGATGTTCCTAAATTGATCATTTCATTATCGTTTCCTATAACAGCAACATAGGCATTTTTAATTCGAAAAACATCAGCGCCTAAAGCCAAGTCGTTTTCAATTTGATCCTCACTTGTATAAAACCCATAACCCGGTGGACGCATTTCAAATATGGTATATTTACCAAATAAAATAATAATGCCCGATTCGGGACGTACAACGAAATCGGCGACCGTGATAGCATGTTGATAAGCAAGATCTTCTTCAATAACATTGGTGTTCTCAATATCTGCACGTCCGTTGTTTTGTCTTAGGCGGCTAATTAAAATTTTATTGCTGCATTCAATGGTGCCAACAATAATAATTTGGTTGGTGGGCCTGTTGTATTTAACACCCACTAAACTAAAATCATCTTCCGCAAAGTGATATGTACGGTAATTTTTACCTGCATCATTAAATTCATTTTTAACAAATCCATTACGGTCAATAAAAACAGCATAATGATTACCAAGAGGATCGGCATCTTTTGTAAAAATAACGTAGCCTCCGTTAACGCGTGCACCTACATTGCCACCTTTAGGCATATCTATTACAGTATAACCATCCGGTATACCGTCGGTTACCCCAACACGCCCTTCGGGGCTTGTTTGATCGCGACCAAAATTTGTGGGCATTAAAGTGCTAGTGGATAAAACAAACACAAAAGTGCGCTTTACTTGTGTTACGCTGCCTATAATTTTATTGTTATCAACCGATAATTCGGCAAAGCCACCTTTTAAAGATTTAGAAGCATCATACTGAGGTGTCATAAAAATGGTGGAAAGATCTTTTTCTTCGTAATGATTGGGATTTCGTTTTTCAATTTTTAAAATGGTGCTGCCAAATTTGGCGTACTCACCTGTGCCTAAAGTATATTCTGCCAGCATGTAATAATAATTAGAGTCGCTCATCAAGCTCACAACACGGGTTGGTTTTTTATTAGCATTTAAATCGTAATAATAAACCTTATCAAATTCACCAAAAGTGGTTCTGCTGTCTTGTGGTTCCATAAAATATTGAATGAGGGTGATGTATTCGGTGCCATGAGTTCCGCCCCCCACCATACGCGAAAGGTTTGGGTCATAAATCATTTTATCAACTGCATAATCAGCGGAAGATTCTGGTATAAGGTTAGCTACATCATCATTGTAGAAAAAGGCATCATCAATCCGTACATCGAAAAGCTGATCAATGGTTTGGGCATAAGCTGTTGAGGTTAAAAAGAAAGCTAACAGAAATAAAAAAAGGCGCATAGGGTCCTCCAAGTGTTGATTTCCCTAATTGTGCCCAATCAATAGATATGCAATTTTGAAGCCAAAATAAAGAAAAATGATTTAAAATTATATATATAAATCAACTATTTATAGGTGGTAAAAAGTGAGAAAAGAAAACTTGTAAAAAACATGCGGGGAAAAAACCACAGAAGACTACAAAATTGGGGTCCGGGGGCCGTCGTTATTTACGGCCCCCGGATTCCTTGTTGGTCTATTTTTCAAAGGCGATAGAAACTACGGGCGCACTGGGCGTGTATGTTGTGCCAGTATAATCGCCGGTGATGCCGTCCAAAATTTCTACTGTGGCATCACCTGCTATGCCGGTTTCTTTAAAAATGGTTCGGTACGAAACCCATAAATTACCATCCGGCGCTATGGCAAAAGTTCTAATGTCTTGTGCTGCAGGCAATAGGTTAAAAAAACCTTCTACGTTTGTGTTGGTCTCATCCATGGTCCAAATGTTGGAGGTAAAACTAAAATTTGAAGCATTGTAATGAGAAATGGTAACGTACAACAGACCATTACCGGTGGCAATGCCTTCCAAATATCCTCCAAAACTATTATCGGCAATAAAAGTACTGTGCGTTGTATCGGCGGCCGATAAAATTTGTAAGCCGCCAAATTCATCCGTTTCGTATTCGTTTATTGTAAACCAGTCATCAAATGGAGCTCCAAAAGAAACATAGATTGTTTTTTTATCGTGACTAACGGCCAACCCTACAGGATTACGCCCCGCCAGGGTAATGCTATCCAGGCGCTCGCCGGTGGTGGCATCCAATGTGACTAAATGCCCTGCTGCATTAATGGCATAAGGATTAAAGCCTTCGCCTAAATCCTGAACCAATACATAAATTTTATCGTCAATAAGCAACATTTTGTTGGCATTAGATGCTTTGTAATCATCATCATTTAACAAATCAAAAAAGCTGATGCGATTTTCGATGTTACCAGTATCTAAATTCATCACAATTACGTCGCCGGGTTTACCATTATCGGCCACATTATCCGGATCGGATTCTGGATTGCCTAAGCTGATGAAGGCTTTATTATCAATAATAATGATGTCCTGTGGGTTGGTGCCGTTACCGGTAGACCATTGATTGACCGTTGCAAAGCTATTGGCCGGATCAATAATTTGCACGTTATCGGTAGAGCCCGAAACGAATGCTCCTCCACGGTGCAAAACATACACCAAATTATTTTGAGCTTTGATAATGGCATCATTGCCCAAGCTAGGAACGCCGCTGTTAAAAAGTGTATCAAGCGTTGCTGTAGAAGTAAGAAAAAGCTGGCCATTAGAACCATATGCCGTTCCGTACATGTAAGCAACAAAGGTATCGTCATACACAATTTCATCACTATCCTCAGGGATATCAGTATCAGGGTCATCAAGCGGACTTAATACGTTATCTAAATCATCATCGTTAATGCTGCCTGTTGCTTGGTTTTGTACACTGCCACAAGCGGCAAATAGAAATAGAATAGTAAATAAAGAAAGATATTTTTTCATGGGATTCTCCTGTTGAATTTTTATATTTTCAACAAGCGAGAACAGACGATGTCTTGGGGAAAAATTCCAAAAGGAAGGAACCAAAACAAAGTGTCGCTCGCACTGCACATCCAAATAATTTTGAATGGATTGGCTGGTATTCTGACTTGCTGGCCTCTTGTGCGGTCTTCCCACCCCGATAGTTCGGGACAGTGACTTGCTTTGCACAGAGGTTGATCTTAAAAAGACCCCCAGCTTACAGCGGCGGGACCGTGCCGGAATTACACCGGACTTCCTTTAGAGCTAGTTCCATAGAGACAAGCATCGCTCGGCTTTATGGTTACTAGGTCTTACAACCAATGAGGGGTCACTAGTCGGTTTTATAGACAAATGTCAATAGGGTGTTTAGAAGGCTCTGTTATTACTAAAAGGGCTAATCTTCTGGCAAAGCTAGTGGTTGAATATGCGACAGGCCACCATCGGCACGTATTGTCTGGCCGCAAATCCAGCGGGATTCTTCGCTGCATAAAAACGTCACCACATCGGCAATTTCTTTTCCACCAGTAACGCCACCCATGGGCGTGATGGATTCATTGGCCTGTTTAATTTTATCGTAAAAAGGGCCCATGTAAATTTGAGTGGATTGTGTAGCGAGAAATCCGGGGTTAACTGCGTTTACACTTATACCTAACGGAGCTAATTCCACACCAAAATATTTCACCAAAGTTTCCATGGCGGCTTTAGCGGCACCCAATACGCCGTGACGGGGCAAATACGTATGAGTGTCGTAACCGCTGATCGCCACAATTTTACCTTTACGACCCTTCATCAGTTCCGAGGCACGTTGGCAGGCTACAATGAAACCTGTTACTGTAATGGCAAAAGTTTTTTCTACGTGATGAGGTTTGATATCGGCCAGAGGTTTAAAGGCTGTGGCGGCGGCATTGGCTATAAAATAATCGAGGTGGCCGTATTTCTCCTTCGCAAAATCGAATAATTTATTCACATCCTCCACCACACCCATATCGGCCTGGAACACGTCTACTGTTACACCGGATGTTTCCATTTCCTTTTTGAATTTTTCGGCACTTTCTACATCTTTTCTAAAAATGGTAATAATGTTCACGCCGCGATCGATAAATTGTTTAATAATTTCTTTTCCGGTTCCTTTAATACCACCGGTTACAATGGCTACTTTGGTGCTCATAGGTTCTCCTCTTAATCCCGATAAACGGGATAAGTCTCTTATCGGAAACTATTTATGCTCCGCATAACTATTTTCCGTAAGAGACTAATAATTGGTTAAAATATTTTCTTGAGGCAATCCTAAACTCATTAATTTAGCCGATACCTCTTTCATCATATCGGGCATACCGCACACGCAGGCGATCGTGTCGTTACCTAAAGGAGTTTCAGGGATATGATTTTGTACAAAGCCCGTCAGTCCTCTCCAGTTTTTATCGGGAGCAGGGGCGACTGTTGTAATTATTTTTACTCCCTGCGATTCCCAAGTATCAAAATCGGCTTCGTAGGCAAATTCGCTTCCATTTAAAGCACCATAATAAAGCGTGATGCCCTTATAGTGAGCGCGTTGTTGAAGCAAGTATAAAACAGCCGAACGGATAGGGGCAATGGCTGAGCCCACAGCAAACAAAAATACATTTTTGCCCTGAGCTTTTTCCAAGGCGTAACCTTTGCCTTGAGCATCGCTAATCGTCAGTGTGTCTCCCACTTTAAGCCCGGCAATATGTGTTGCTGTGGGAGATGCTTTTTTAACAAGAAAACTGACAGGGGCATCACCCGGGTTTGAACTCATGGCAAAAAAGCCATCTTTTAAACCTTCTGCTTTTATTACCGCATATTGACCCGGAATAGTAAACGAGCTTACTAAAGCCGGAGCATTAAGCTCGATATGCTGGCACAAAGGCGTAATAGCTTTTGAGGCGGCGATGGTAGCGGTTTGAAAAATCATTTCTTTCCTTTTGTTAAATCAACTTCAAAGCCTTTTTCCGAAAAAAAGTTTTTGAGCTTATCAACCACTCGTTCTTCCAATTGGCGTACGCGTTCGCGGGTAATGCCATATTCGTCGGCAATTTCCTGCAAAGTTTTGGGAAGTTCTGCATAAAGACGTTCGCTAAATATTTTTTGCTCTTTTTCTTTAAGCGTTCCCACAAACTCATCCAAATTTTTAAACAAAATATTTTTAAGCTCGTTTTGTTCGGTAGTGGCCTGGGCTGAAGTGGCAGCATCGTTTTCGGGAACAAAAAGATCCATATTGAGTTTTCCTTCGGCGTGCGGGTTGGGGGCATCCAGCCGCATGTCGCGCCCGCCCATGCGTTGTTCCATTTCTACCACTTCTTTTTCTTTTACATTAAGCGTATCCGACAAAAGCTTGGCTTTGGGCGTAAAACCCATGGCTTCAATCTTTTGTTTTTCTTTCATCAAATTATAAAACAGCTTCTTTTGCGCTTGAGTGGTTCCAATTTTAACCAGGCTAAAATTATCGAGCAGGTATTTTAAAATAAATGCCTTAATCCACCACGAGGCATAGTACGAAAAACGGGTGCCTTTAGTGGGATCATACTTAATTACCGCGCGCATGAGCCCCATGTTGCCTTCCTGAATAAGGTCGAGCACGTTTGTAAAGGCACGGCGATATTCCATGGCAATTTTGACCACAAGACGGAGATTAGATGTCACCAGTTTTTGAGCTGATTCGCGATCTTGATGTTGTAAATAATGCTTCACAATTTCGGCTTCTTCTTCGCGGGATAAAAGAGGATAGCGATTGACCTCGCGCATATAAGCATACAAAGGATCGCTTCTGGAGGGTAGGCTGTCGTCGGCTTTAATAGGAACAAGAGCGTTTTCAGATTCTTCCTCGGGCTCTTTTTCTTCAACCTCTGCCACGATAGCGGGAGTGACAGGGACGGGTAAGGCTCTCTTTTCTTCTTTTTTATCAGGCTTTTTGGATTTTTTAGGAGCCATGGTGAAATCTTAAAAATGATCCGGGCCAAGGATTCGAACCTAGGGCCCCGAATGCGCCGACCGAATAGGGAGGAGGGAGCATTTGGGAACCGCTGACCGCAGAACAAAAAATTGTGATCCGGGCCAAGGATTCGAACCTTGATTCTTTGAGTCAGAGTCAAATGTCCTGCCGTTGGACGAGCCCGGAGCAATAAAAATGTAAAAAAGACCTATAGCAGATGGCCTGTCTTTGTCAAAAACAAGTTCTTCTGGATTTTTAGAGACTTTGTTATAAATATGATTATGAAAACTATTCCATTTTTTGCTTTATTGGCTTTTTTTTCTTTCCCGGTTTTAGCTCAAGTTCCCACAATTCCACAGGCAGGGGCTAGCCCTCAAAACTTTGTGCCAGCCGGCTATTTTATTAAAAATCAGGCCGAAGGCGATTTAAACGGCGATAAATTAAATGACTTGGCTTTGGTGTTAGCGCCCGATTGGGAGAAAACAATCGATATTCAGCCCGATAATGATAAGCGCGACCGTTATCTTGTTTTAGCGTTTAAAAATCCCGACAACACGTATAAATTATCCGCTGTAAAAGGCGATTTTATCATGTGTAAAAATTGCGGCGGTGTATTTGGTGATCCGTTGGATAATTTAAGTATTGAGCGTGGGGCTGTGGTGGTTTCGTTTTATGGTGGCAGCCGTGACCGTTGGGGGCAAGTCTATCGTCTTCGTTATCAAAATAACGATTGGTATCTTATTGGCTATACCGATTCTACTAACGATGGACTTGAGTTATCGGGCACAAAAGTTGATGTGAATTGGAGCACAGGAGTTTTAGTAACCGAGGTGCAAAAAGGTGAAAATTTGGTGAGTTCAAAAAAAGAAACGCGCAAATTGCCAGCTGTAAAACTATCCGAATTAAACATACAAAAAATTCAGGCACTCATTTTTAAGAAGTAGTTTTGGACCATACTACCCGTTGAGGGTAAGGAATAATAATGCCTTCTTGCTCGTAGCGCTTGTGAAGCGATTTAATAAACTGACTTTTAATGATGTATTGATCGCCATATTCCCGTGCGCGTAAAACAACAGTAAATCCTATTCCCGAATCGCCAAAGGTATGAAATCGAAGCAGGGGCTTAAAAGATGACGTTAAATGCGCATGCGTGGTTAGCGTTTGTTCGGCTACTTCAAGCGTAATTTTTTCTACGTGTTCCAGATTGCTCTCGTAAGCTACCGATACTTCAACTGGCACAGCCAGTTCTTTTTCGGGCATGTTAAAATTAACCAGCGTTGTATCGGCCAGTTTTGAGTTGGGCATAACTACTGTATTATTGGCCATGGTACGTATGCGGCTATTGCGCCAGCCAATTTGTTCTACAAGCCCTTCTTCGCCACTATCCAAACGTACAAAATGCCCCACGCTAATGGGTTTATCCATAATAAGATGAAGGCCGCTTATAAAATCGGACAAGGTTTTTTGCAAAGCCAGTGCTACAGCGGCGCTTCCAATACCCAGTGATGCTACCAGTGGTGTTACCGAAATACCAAAGAGATCGAGCACTACAATAAGCAGCATGGAGTAAATGGCCACATTCACAAGCACGCTTAACATGGCTTCGTAAATGCTTAAGGAATGGTTATGTTTTGTTACTCGAGTAATGAGTGTTAAAAGAGCATGTTTGATGGTTTGAGCGACTGCCAGAAAAATGAGAATTTTGGGTGTGAGAACAAAAAAATCTTTCCAGTCGCCAGAAATTTTATAAACAAGACCGGCAAGACGTATAAACACAGCCAAAATTAAAATTGTGAGCGGGTTTTTTAACCCAGCTAGTATTTTAAGCCTTTCACTTGAAAAGAAAGTAATCTGCTTTTGAATACGTCGAATAACAAAACGCTGAACAGCTAAAAATAAAATTAACGACAGTGGAAAACCATAGTGAAGCACCCAAGGGGGCAGGCCTTTAAAGTTAGCGATAAAAGCTTGTAATGATGCGTCCATAAGGGGTATTTGGCAGGTTGTGGAAGGAAAATCAAGAAAGGATCCATGCTCCACTTTTTAGCCATTATTCTTATTATTCTTTACCATCTCACCGGACAGGTATTGGGGATGGATTATTTATATGTGGCGCAAATTGCCTTTTTTTTAATTCCTGGGGTTGTTTATATAATCACCCATCGTCATTCCGGTCCGCCTAAGGCGGAGGATCCATCTTTAAGTTTTCCTTCTCTCAAATTAATTTTTAAAATACTTCTGCAAATGCTGGCGGTTTCGTTTATAGCCATGTCACTCGTCACCCTTACCGATTATTTTTTTCCTATCCCCGAATGGATTTTAAATATGATGCCGCAGGATGCTAGTTTTAGTAACGTGCGTGATGTGGCGTTTTATGCGTTGATGCCTGCTGTGTGCGAAGAATTTTTCTTTAGAGGTTTTTATCTCAATGCGCTCTTAAAAAAACAGAGTGCGTCTTTTGCGGTAGCAACAGCAACCATTGTATTTGGCGTAGCGCATTTAAATCCCTGGTTTTTACCCGGACTTTTAGTGTTGGGGTTTTACATCAGCCGCTTGTACGCTAAAGAACAAAACTTGTGGCTCTGTATCCTTTGCCACTTTTTTAATAATTTTGTGGCGCTATGGCTATTAGGCTTCCAACAATAAAGTTACTGCATATTTTTTAATTTTTACTTGTATTGTGAACGGGAACAGTTCCAGAAATAGACATGAAACTGTTATGGAGGAGTTATAAAGCTTTATTAAGACCTGTCAGATCAAAAAACTTGTTTATTTTTTATGGTTTTGTAAACACGTTTTGCACTATATTTATATGACTAAAAAAAATAAAATAGTTATAGGATCTATTATCGGCTTTTTATTATTTATTTGGTTTCAATTACGCCCAATGGGCATTCGATCTTATTGTCAAAGGCACGAGTATGATGGGTATATTAATTGGGTAATTCAAAAAAATATTGATTATCGATTATTACAAATATATGAGGATGATTCTTCATTATCTCGATATATATCTGGCTTTGAATATGATGAATTATCACCCGAACGAAAATCTAAATATAGTATATTTATGAAAAAAACTATCACAGATAGTGATTATCAAGAAGCAAAACGAAATTATAATAATTGTCTTCGGAGATGGGGTTTATAGTTCACTATATTTATTTCAGAATTTTGTAAGCATGTCCTAATTACAATTTATTAAAATTACCAGACAAATATCTAACTCTCGATTCAATGTTAGAATCGATTTTTATTCAGAATAGCTCGGTGCCAGATACTGTATAGAGATGTAACCGCTCCATACCATTTTGCCAATGCCGGCAAAATGGTGCTTTTGGCCAGGCATGATCAAAAATTATTGATAAATAAAGATTATTTAGTAATTTTTACACCTATGAAAATTACTTTAGGTTGCTTGGATCATTTTGCCAGCTTTGGCAAAGTGATCCTAAGATATTTTCTCTTGAAAAGTGAACTCTTTATGGAGTGATATGGACCATCTCGTGGGTATGCACGAAATGGTTTTGTATAAAAAACAAGAGGTTATCATATGGAAGAGAAAAAAGATGATTTGATGGTCGGTTCCAAAAATATTTTTGAAATAGCCAAAAAAATGGATCCCAATGGAAAAGAATATTGGTCGTCTCGTGATTTAGGAAAGATACTTGAATATTTCGAGTATAGAAATTTTCAAGCCGTTATCGATAAAGCAAAGTTGGCCTGTATCAATAGTGGTAATATCGCCGAACAGCATTTTATTGATACCACAGAAAATGTGGTTCTCGGGTCAGGAGCAAATAGGGTGATGCCCACTGTTTTGTTATCGCGGTATGCTTGTTATTTGATTGTCCAAAATGCTGATCCCTCCAAAGAAATAGTAGCCAAAGGCCAAACCTATTTTGCAATTCAAACCAGGAAACAGGAGCTTTCGGAGCAAGATCGTGAAAATGAAAAACGTTTACTTTTGCGTGATGAAATTTCCAAGCATAATATTCACCTTGCCGAGGTAGCTAAAAAAGCGGGAGTAAGAGAACCTCTTGATTATGCTATTTTTCAGGATTTTGGTTACAAAGGACTATATGGGGGTTTAGGAGCGAAGGATATTCATTCGAAAAAAAACTTAAAGAAAAGTCAAAAAATTTTGGATCATATGGGAAGTACAGAATTAGCTGCTAATTTATTTCGTGCTACCCAAACAGAAGAAAAACTCAAGCGAGAACCGCATCAAAATAAATTTCAAGCTAATCAAACCCACTATAATGTGGGCCAAAAGGTGAGGGAAACCATAAAAGAATTAGGTGGTACCATGCCAGAGCACTTGCCAACCCCTGACAGTATTAAGAAAGTACAAAGGAAAAAAGTTAGAGAGAAAAAAGAAGAGAAAAGATTGAAGAATTAAGGTTTATATTAAGAGTAAATTCATATTCGTTGAAATGTGCTTTTGCTTGATCTGGATGTTGTGGGTGGTAGAAAGGCATCAAAAAATTATGACAGAAAAAGAAAGTGTTTATTGGGCATTACAACAGTTTACTTTTGCTGTAAAACTGGTGGTATGTTGTTTTAATGCCAAAATCGATTTTAATATATTTAAGCCCAAAGTTACTTTTAATATTCAGAATGATGTAACTTTTGATGTCCCTGAATGGGATATTATAAATCAAGAAGAATTGAACAAGGCAGTCATGAATCAACTAATGGCATCGCTTGCCGCTTGTACTATTGCCGTAGACGAGGCCCTTTCAATTAGGCATGGTAAAAGTAGTTTTCGAAATTGGGAAAAAACCCCATCTGATTTAAATGCACTTCGTGAAATTATTTTTTTAATTCGATCGGCATATGCTCATAAAATGCCTGATGTTTATTGGAATATAGATCCAAACAGAAATAAAGCGATTTATACTGTAAATACGCCCGATGGGCAGGTTCAGCTTGATGCTAGAGATAAACATGGTACGAAACTAAAATTTCCTCATTTTGGTGGCCTTAAAGGGTATTTACATTTAGTAAATTTTGCTTCTGATGTTCTAAGTTAATTCATAGCATGCGAAATACTATGAAAACCGTCACTTATTATTTTGACCCCATCAGTCCGTATGTGCATATGGCTTTTCATGGCCTGCCTGCGTTTTTAAAACGAAATCAAAATGTACAAATCAAATACGTTCCCGTTTTATTTGCAGGCCTTCTCAATGCCCATGGGCAAAAGGGGCCGGCTGAAATAGCAGCCAAGCGCGTGAATGTGATGAAAGAGATTTTACGTTTTGGAAAAATTTTGGGAATTCAAATGAAGCTGCCACCGCAACATCCTTATAATCCACTCACAGTTTTGCGAATTTTAACGTCTTTAGGTGAAGGTGATGAATGCTTTAAGCTGGCAAACATTTTTTCAAAAGCGTCGTGGGAAGAGGGGCTTGACATATCAGATGCTAACGTTGTTCGGTCCATTCTTATGAATAATAAGTACGACGCCGATGCGTTACTTGCGAAAGCAAACGATCTCGCTATCAAAAACAAATTAAAAGAAAATACCGATAAGGCAATTAACCAAAACGTGTTTGGTGTGCCTTCATTTGTGGTGGATGACGAAGTATTCTGGGGCAACGACCGTTTGGAGCATCTCGAATTATATCTCCAGGGCAAGCTGGATATTGATCGGAAATTATTTCAAGAGATGATGAATCGCCCGCGTGGGGCCGATAGAAAACAAATTTAAGCTTGTTCGATTAATTCTTTTAACGTTTCCATAAAGCGGGCGGCATCGCGTCCGTCCATCACGCGGTGATCAAAGGCTAAAGTCCATTCCGATACAGAGCGTATAGCAATACCTTCACCCACAATCCACGGGCGTTTTTCAATGCGGCCCATGCCTAAACTTGCTGCTTGCGGGTAGGGAATAATTTGGACCCCTACGTTTGTTCCAAAATATCCAAAATTGTTAAACGTAAATGTGGCGCCGGTAACTTCATCCACACTCAGCTTGTTGTCTTTTGTTTTTTGAAGCAAAGAGTTCCATTTTGTTTCGAAATCTTTTTCAAGATGGGCATCTTTTAGCACAGGAACAAAAAGCCCTTTATCGGTATCTACACTCACCCCCAAGTGAATTTTATTAAAAGTACGGATCGTGGGCGGATCATTTTTATAAGTAGCGTTTACCAACGGGTGTTTTTGAATAGCGGCTTTTAATGCCGGCCACAGAAGAACCAAATAATTTTGTTTTGTTTGTTTTCGTTTTTCTACAATTTTAGTCATATCAATGGTCACATTGGTATGCGCGTGCGGGATAGTGGTTACCGCTTTAAGCATATTTTGAGCAATGCGTTCGCGGATAGGAGAGACGGGGATGTCTTGGTAAAGATCTGTGCCATTCCGGCGTAGGCCGGAATCCAGGTTCGGTTTTATCAGTTTCTCAATATCCTCCTTGGTGAGTTTTTCTTTTTGATGCTGTTCTAAATAATCTTCAATTTGTTTGTCAGAGAGATTGTGCTGCGTGATCATTTTCCGTATATAAGGTGAATGAGAAAGAGGGGCCTTGTTTTTAACCGGAGTTTCTTTTTTAGTTTCTATAATCGTTGTTTGAGAAACTTCCGGGCCTTTTTGACCCAAGCCCATCATTAAATAGTTTTTGGCTTTAGAATCTTCCACTTCTAGCACTGCAATTGGTTCGCCTACGGGAACATTATCTCCATTGTGATGTATAAGCGTTGTAATACGGCCTTCAAAGGGCGATTCAAATTCAAAGAGAGCTTTTTCTGTTTCTAGCTCGCTCACAATATCGCCTTCTTTGATCATATCGCCCTCTTTTGCAATCCAGCGGATGATTTTTCCCTCGGTAATAGTTTCACCGGGTTGAGGCATGGTGAGATAAATTTGCGTCATTTTAATACTCCATTAATTTTTCTGCTGCCGTTGTAATGTCTTGAATACTGGGTAAATAATATTGCTCGAGCGTTGGATTTGTAGGAACAGGCATGTGTTTAGCTCCAATCCTCACAATGGGTGCTGCTAAATCATGAAAACACTCTTCTTCTAACATAGCAGCAATCTCGGCTCCAAAGCCGCTTGTTTTAGGGGCTTCGTGCAGCACAATGGCGCGGTTTGTTTTTTTAAACGATTCTTTAATGGTGTCTTTATCTAAAGGGGCCAGTGTCCGTAGATCGACAATTTCGGCAAAAATATTTTTTTGTTTTAATTCCTCACGCGCTTGTCTTGCCCAATGAACTGGTGTTCCATAGGTAATGATCGAAATATCTTTTCCTTCGCGGTCAATATTGGCTTTTCCCAGGGGCACCGTATAATCACCCTCGGGTACATCATCTTTAATTTCACGATAGAGCTTTTTTTGTTCAAAAAATAAAACGGGGTTTTTATCTCTTATGGCACTGATCAAAAGCCCTTTGGCATCGTGGGCGGTAGCGGGCACCACTACTTTTAACCCCGGCACGTGTGTAAACCAGCTTTCTAAACATTTAGAATGAAAATTGCCGATATTCATGGCGCCTCCGCTGGGAGCTCTAATGGTGATGGGTAGAGCGGTGCCAATGCGGTAATGATACGTAGCGGCTAAATCTACCAAAGGGGACATGGCCGTGGTGAGGAAATCTGAAAATTGAATTTCAGGAACAGGAACTAACCCCGCCACGGCCGCCCCAACAGCTTCGCCCATAATCGCAATTTCACTTAGCGGTGTGTTGCGCACACGCTTTTCGCCAAATTCATCCACTAAACCTTTAGTCACTCCAAACACGCCGCCATATTGGGCAATATCTTCTCCAAAAATGTACACGTTGTCATCACGGCGCATTTCTAGAGCCAGTGCTTCTTTAATGGCATCGGCGTAATAGAGGGGTCGATTCATTTTGCAAATACATCGTCCAACTGCTTATCCACTGTGGGCCCCGGCATTTGACTAATCCGTTCCACAGCCTCATTCACCAGTTGGGCGAGTTCTTCTTTTTTGTTTTTAAATAAAAAATCATCCGCGACCCCATTATTGATCAATCTTTGTTCAAAATTTGAAATGGGGTCGCGGGACTTCCAATATTCTATTTGATCTTTAGGCATGTATTGAGCGCGGTCGTGTGTGCCGTGGCCAGCCATGCGCATGGTTTTGCATTCTACTAAACTTGGGCCATTACCATTTCTTGCATGATCAACGGCTTTTTTAAGGTGATTATAAACCTCTACCACATTATTGCCGTCGCATGTTGATCCTGGCATGCCGTAAGCGCTGGCTCGTGCCGAGATATCCTGAATGGCATATTGCTGATGGGTGGGTGTAGAAATAGCCCAGCCATTATTGTTGCAAATAAAAACAACGGGCAGTTTAAACACGGCTGCGTAATTCATGGCTTCGTGCACAGCACCCTGTGAGGAGGCACCATCGCCAAAAAAGGCGAGTGTAACATTGTTTTCGCCTTTGTATTTGGAGGCCCAGGCTACACCGTTGGCAGCAGGAAGCATGGCACCCATGTGCGAGATAAATCCCAATATTCTTTTTTGCGTGTTTCCCAGGTGCACATTGGCATCGCGTCCCTTGGTGGGGCCATCTACTTTACTAAAATATTGCATGAGCAAATCATCCACCGTCAGTCCGCGCATGAGCAAACAACCAAAATCACGATGGCTTTGTGCCACCCAATCGTTTTCTTTCAGCGTATAAGCAGCCCCAATAGACACCGCTTCTTGTCCCGTTGATAAATAACCTTTACCGATAATAAGTGGGTTTTTGGGGTTTTGGTGTGAGCATATGTAATGAATTTTGTCTTCCAGGGTGCGGGTTAAAACCAGATAATGGTAGAGATTCAGCAAGTCTTGCTTGGTGAGGAGAGAATGGATCAAACCATGTGTTGCCAGTTCCTGGGGTTGTTGTGCATCCCCGCTCGGTTTGAATCCATGCAGATCTTGTGAATCCAGCATGGGCATATGCAAATTGTAAAAGAAAGGCGTTGATTCCGTCTATGGAAATCTTTATTCTGAGGTAGATTTTGATGTGGTGCGTTAAGTGGGAGAAATTACTTAAAAATCCCTTCCAGAACCTTTCTTATATTGAGACACGCTTACGCTCGGGCCGACCCGAGCGACGCTCCGCCACCGCCAATTGGGTCTATTGTATCCCGGTTGTTCCAATTGACGACGGAGGGTCTCAATATAAGAAAGGTCCCTCCAGGGATTTTTAAGTAATTTCAAGAAAGTGTTTAGAGAGTTTTTTATAAGAAGATGAAAAAAGCAAAACAACTAAGAGATGGTGACATTATCGGTATTGCGGCCTCGGCGAGTCCATTTGAAAAAGATAAATTTTTAGCCGCTGTGGAGCATCTTCGGTCTAAAGATTATAAAGTTTTTTACAAAGACGATATCTTTGAAAAGAAAAATTATCTGGCTGGTAACGATGCCAGACGTGCTAAAGAGCTGCTTTCTCTTTTATCAAATAAAAAAATAAACGCGCTGTTTTTTGCCCGTGGTGGTTACGGGATGATGCGTATTTTGCCCTTTGTTGATAAGATGATGAAGCCCAGCCATCCTAAAATTGTGATGGGCTATAGCGATATCACGCCACTTTTAAATTATCTCACGCAAAAAAAGAAATGGATTACTTTTTACGGGCCGGTAGTAGCTAAAGACTTAACGCCACCAGTGGATCTTTTAACCGAAAAAACACTTTTTCAAACACTTACCGGAATTGTGCAAAAACCGTTTTACCAGTTTGACGAAACTGTGTGCTTAAAAAAGGGTAGGGCGCAGGGCATGCTGACTGGGGGATGTCTATCTCTCATCATTTCTACATTGGCCACTCCTTATGAGCTTGATACGACGAACAAAATATTATTTTTTGAAGATATTAACGAAAAACCCTACGCGGTAGACCGCATGCTGACTCAGCTCAAATTGGCTGGAAAACTTAAAAAGGCCAAGGGAATTATATTTGGAAATTTTGTAAATGGTGGTGAGAACGAGCATTATATTGAAACCATCAAGGATGTTTTAAAAGATTTTAAAGGCCCGGTGCTATATAATTTTCCGGCAGGCCATGGGGCGCAAAAAGTGACACTGGCTTTTGGAGCCAAGGTGGAGCTTAACGCCACAAATAAAACCCTCAAGTATCTGGAAAGTCCTCTTGAATAAAATTGATTCTTTATTCGAACAAGCTTTAGCCGATGGCGTTTTTCCCGGGGCCAGTGTTCTTGTGTTGAGTCATCAGAAGATTGTTTTTGAAAAAGTGTATGGCTTGGCGCAAAAAGAACCTATAGAGCGTGCCTTAACGCCCCATTTATTTTTTGATATTGCCTCTCTTACAAAGCCCATTGCGACCGCGACACTCTTCATGAAGGCGGTAGAACGAAAACTTTGTTCCCTTCATGATCCTCTTTCCAAATATTTTTCGAAAGCAAATCCACAAATAACATTAGCTCATTTGCTCAATCACTCTTCCGGTCTTGCTGCTTATAAAGAATATGAGAAAGAATCGCATCCAGCTGACATAAAACAGTGGATGACGGATAAAATTGTTTCCGAGTCTTTAGAAAACCCCGTGGGGACTAAAGTGGTGTACAGTGATTTGGGTTATTTATTATTGGGTTTTATTTTAGAAAAAATATTTTCATTACCCCTTGATGTATTATTTAAAAATGAAATTGCCAATCCCCTGAAGCTAAATCTATTTTATAATCCAATCAGTAAGCCGCTTGATAAAACAGAAAGTCATTTTGTGGCCACCGAGCTCTGTCCGTTGCGCAATAAAATTTTATTGGGCGAAGCGATGGATGAGCGTTGTTATCTGCTTAATGGTGTTGCCGGCCATGCCGGCCTGTTTGGCACAGCGCGGGATGTAGCGGGGTATCTCATAGAGTTAAGGAAAGTTGAAAAAGGCGAGAGTACTTTTGTTAATCCGGCAGTCCTTAAAACTTTTTTAACAAAGCCAGCTAGTGGTGGCTTTACTCTTGGTTTTGATACGCCCAGCTTTCCTTCGTCATCCGGCAAATATTTTTCAGAATTGTCGGTGGGTCATCTGGGTTATACCGGCACTTCTTTTTGGTGGGACCGTAAAAAAGATTTTTCTGTTATTTTACTTACCAACCGCATTCATCCCACACGAATAAACGAGGCTATTAAAAAATTCAGGCCTAAAGCGCACGATGTGATTGTAGAAAATTTACATCAATAAGAGTTTTTATCGGCAGAATCTGTGGGACAAATGTTTTCTCCATCACAACAAGGAGCCTGGTTTTGGCCAAAGAGGGGGCATGTGCTATTTAGGCAGGCACCATGGCCGTGCACAAATTCCAGAATTGTTTTACACAGCTCACAAATTTTGGGCGCTTCATCCATTAAAATAATTTATATTGAGCAGGAGCGGCAGGCGTGTCGCTTACCGGTTTTTTGTATTTTTTCCAGTCTACCTTAACTTCCTTTTTCTGGTTACCCAGCTTGGATAAGTAGGAAATTTTCCCGTTGGCAACACCGTAATCAAAAACTTCTTTGGTTACTTTTACGTCATTTAAACAGTAATTTTTGAGTTCTTCTATTTTACCCTCGCGCCAGTAACGGATAGCATCCAGCCCGTGTCCGTTTTTACCTACGTTAAGAGTAGCCTGAGCTACGCTATCGAGCCCCACACGATGACCCAAAATATTTTTAAGATCGTCCATGATGTCAAACAAGGGAAGTTTGGTAACATCTACCGAAAGATAGGGTTGTAACACAGGCATGTCGAAATATAGGTGATTAAACCCAATGATGAGCGAAGCATTGATAAGCAGATTTTGCAGAACGCCAAACTCGTGTTCTTGGTAGGCCTTGTAGGTATTGGTTGCATAATCGTACACACCCACAACCGAAATGCCAAGCTCGGCCAGGTTGTTGCGGCCTCCTACTTCATCAAAAGTTTTTTTGGTTTCTAAATCGAGTACTAAACGGGAGTCTTTTACCATGCTTTCTTAAAGCAATAATTCCATACAAAATTCAACAGAAAACTGTTTAGCCTTCATTTTTTTTGTGATAGTTTAGCGTCACATGAAAAAAAGCATCGCAATTGTAGCCCACGACAATAAAAAGCCAGAAATTCTCAAGTGGATAAAGGCTCATCTACATATTATTAAAAAGCTTAATATTATTGCTACGGGTACTACCGGCACACTCATTCAGAATGAATTTAAACTAAAAGTTAAAAAATTAAACAGCGGGCCCTTAGGGGGCGATCAACAAATTGGAGCTTTGATTACTGAAGGTAAAGTGGACATGCTGGTTTTCTTTTGGGATCCGCTAGAACCTCAACCACACGATCCAGATGTAAAGGCTCTTTTGCGTGTGGCGGCGGTGTGGGATATTCCGGTAGCTTGTAATAGGTCTACGGCCGATGCTCTCATGGCTTCCCGAAAAATGTTTAAATAAGTCGGTTTCTCTTTTTTCCTTTTAAAAAAGCCTCAATATTTTTTCCCATTTCATCCGTCAATCTTTGGCGCGATTCCAGGCTGGCCCAGGCTACGTGCGGGGTAATGAGCACTTTATTTCTGATTTTTTTATCAAAGAGAGGATTATTGGCCGATGGAGGTTCTTGTTGCATCACATCCGTTGCATAACAGGCGAGCCTGTTTTGTTTTAAGGCTTGTGCTACATCGGGCTCATTGACTACAGGTCCACGCGCTAAATTAAGAAGGACGCAATCCTTTTTCATCATCTTGAGCGATGTTTTATTGATGAGATGATGGGTGTGGCGTGAGAGCGGACAGTGGAGCGAGATAAAATCACTTTTTTTCAAAACGGTTTTAAAAGAAACTCTGCCCTTTGTACTGCGCCCTGGTATTTGGGATGCTAACACGGTCATGCCAAAGGCACGCGCTAAACGAGATACTTCTTTGCCAATATTGCCATAGCCTATTATGCCCAATGTTTTACCGCGTAAATCGCGAAATGGATAATCAAGTAGTGCAAAGTGAGGCGAGCGGCTCCATTTTTTAGCAAGAGTACTATCACGATGTTCTACTAAACGGTGAGAAGTGGCCAGCATCATCATCAGGGCATGTTCGGCAACAGTTGTGGTGGAATAGCCGGCTACATTGGTAACGGCTATTTTATTTTTGGCGCAATAATCCAAATCAACATTATTAACGCCGGTGGCCGCTACGCTGATAAGCTTAAGCTGTGGTAATTGTTTTAATTCCTTTTCTTTAAGAACAATTTTATTGATGATGGCTATATCGGCTTGCTTAAGTCGTGTTATTACTTGAAACGATTTAGTGTCGCTATAACATACTAGACGGGCTTTTTTATAGAGCGGAGATAAATCTATATCACCTAAATCGAGCGTAGACGCATCTAAAAATACAACACTCGGATTATTCATACTAAAAATTTTATTCACCCAAAATTTGCACAGCAACCTGACGATTGCGAGGCCCATCTAAATCAATTAAGCACACACGTTGCCATTGTCCCCAAAGGGGTGTGCCATCTTTCACAATCACTGTTTGTGATGGGTTACCAAAGAGGAATGATTTAACATGGGCATCGCCATTGCGATCGCATTTGTGATCGTCGGCACAGAGATTTTTCCAGCGTAAAGGACCGTTGTGTAAGTACGATTTTGTTTTAGGGGCAACTTCGCGGAGCATGTTATTGATATCGCCCAACAGGCAGGGTTCATCTAATTCGTTCACACTGATAAAGCATGTGGTGTGCATTGTTTGAATGGTTAAAAGGCCATTTTGAATGCCGCTTTCTTTTACCCAATCATAACTTTGTTCGGTTAAATCATTCACGTAAAAATAATCCAAATCTTGCACATGGTCTTTTAATTTGGGGTCTAAAGTTAAAAGATTGTTTTGATCGGAGTCAATTTTAAGTTGTTTGAA
Source organism: bacterium (assembly GCA_019695305.1). Taxonomy (NCBI): domain Bacteria; species bacterium. The sequence goes on along the minus strand of JAIBAG010000001.1, from coordinate 58,947 downwards.
GAAAGTTTTCATAACGAGTTCCACGCCTTAACCTAAAGGTATGCGCATTGCCAATATTTTTTGTGATCGATATCAGTATTGATAACTAAAATAGTAAAATATTTATAATTATTAATATTTAAAAATAAATTTTATTGTTATTTATCATATATTTAATTAATATAATAGTTTATATGGTGTATTCTAAAAGAATACATTTTATTAGCAACTTTCGTGACATATTAACCGATACTATATACAAGGAAATTATGGAAACTGTAAAACCTAATATTTTTACCTATGACAATTACCGTACTTATTTAAAGGACCTGTATCTTTATCATAAAGAATCCAAGGGCAAAGTATCGTTTCGTTTTTTGTCGCGACAGGCCGGTTTTAAGTCCCCCAATTTTTTTAAACTAGTAATAGATGGGAAGCGGAATCTCTCTAACGATTCTATCGATAAAGTGGCTGGTGCTTTTAAGCTTAATAAAGAGGAGCGTGGCTTATTTCGCAACTTAGTTATGCTTAATCAGGCTACAACCTCGGATGAAAAACGTCATTTTGCCGAAGGCCTTATTAGCACCAACTATTATAAAAAGGTAAACCCGCTTAAAGAAGCGCAGCATGCTTATTATACCAACTGGTATTATGTTCCTATCCGTGAGCTGGCGGCCAGCCCCTATTTCGTTTCCGATCCGGAATGGGTAGCGCGCCAGCTCACACCCTCCATCACCACTCACGAGGCTAAAAAAGCACTGGATGATCTTGAGTCCCTTGGCCTTCTTAAAAAAGATGAAGAGGGAAAATACACGCAGAGTGAATCTCTTGTTTCCACCGGTGATGAAGTGGTGAGTAGCTTGGTGGTGCAATTTCATCGCGAGATGATGCAAAAGGCAGGCGAAGCGCTCGATATCATTTCTGCATCCGAAAGAGAAATTTCATCGGTTACTTTTGGACTGTCGCCTGAAAATTTTAACCGCTTTAAATTGATGATTCAGGCGTTTCGTAAAGAATTGCTTGCGTTAGCCGATGCCGAAAAAAGTCAAACTAGGGTCTATCAACTCAATTTTCAGCTTTTTCCACTTAGTAAAGATACCAATCCGGGGGTTAAGACAGGAGTTAAAAAATGAAGTCTTTTGTTTTAAAAATAATGAGCATGTTGTTGTTGGTTAGTTTTGTTGCCTGCGGCAATGGAACTAATACGGGAAACCCAACGCCTGATCCTGGTTGTGGAAATTGTGGTATAGGGCCAGCTGATGAAGAGACATTGTGTGAGGCAAGTGGTGGCATTCTGTTAAGTGAAACCGAATGTGAATGTCCAGATGAGAATATTATCGATCCGGATGAAGAATGTCCGGCCGAAGAAGAGGGATAATTTTATAAATAAAGGGGGAAGGGGGCTTAATAATAACGAGAGGTCTATAGAAAGAATAAAATATGAAAAACTTAATACGAAATTTTTTAAGTGTGTCTTTGATTTTTTTTGTCATCAACTGCAATAGTAGTAGTAATAGCAGTACAGAAACTAAAGATAATAAGCTTGTAATTAAACCAAAAGGGGAAATGCCAGATAGTCTCTCTGTTTTAAACGCATCTGTAACCAGCTTATCAACCGATGAAATGCGTCAATATCTCTCGTTTGATCCGCTCGTATCGTCTCGCTGTGAGTTTCCAAATAGCGATAGCTTTAAAACTATTTCGGATGAATTAGGTGGGTTTTCTAAACCTTATCAAATACCAGTTGCTGAAGACGATACCAATCCCCGTGTGTTATCGGGATTTGAAGGCTGGGACCTAGTAGAAGATGTGGCATTAAGCCCTGCATCAGTTGAGATTCTTCGCCCCGATCTTGTAGCTCAAGAACAAAATCATGCTTTGTATTTATCCAGGCCCCTTGGTTTATTTATGGCGGATGTTAATAGCGCTAATCCTGTGGCCAGCAAAATCAGTTGTGCCGTAACTTTACCGGGATCTCCTAAAAATTTTATTTTAAAAGATAATGCCATTCTTGTTTTTACCAACAGTTTGGATGGTAAAAGTGGCGGCGTTCTTAAGTACACTATTGAAAATGGCAATTTGATTTATGACAGCGGTGTGTTTTTAGAGAACAAATTTATTGTAGATGCCCGCTTGTTTAATCATACACTGGCCGTTTATACACAAACTTTTTCGGATGAAGATCCGGAGCCTATACCATACTGGTATTATCAAGAACCTAAAAATTATTCACTCACCATTATAGCAACAAACGATAAACTTTTAGAAACATCGCATGATGATTTTCTTTATGAGGAAGAAAAAGATGATGCCGATGTGGTTTCGTCGTGGACACGCTACAATAATTTTGTAAGTGCCAGTGATCGTTATTTAGTGGTAAGCCGCTCTCATAATGAAATGGTATTAGACCATTACGAAAAGCGTACTTATCAAGAATGTACTGCTTATAGACAGGTTACAAAAGAAGTGTGTCATATCGAGTGGGAAAAAGTACCTAATCCAGATTATGTAGCGCAGGGATCTACAGTTTCGTGCCGTGGGAGTTTGTTAGAATGTCTGCAATCTAAAGGTCCTAGTTTAAGTCGTTATATCTATGTCAATAAAGGGACCGAATGTGAAGATGTTACGTATCAAGTGTGTACACAGACAATTACAAAAACAGACGACTACCCCATTTATAGGGATGATTTATCCACTCGTTTTACCATCTACCGTTTTGAAAACGATAATTTTATTCGTTTGGATGATACTCTTTCAACTGTTAGTACTAATAAAATTAACATCACACAAAACCCGGTTGAAATTAAAGGCCATGTTGATGATTTAAGCCGCCTCTATTTTAACGAGGGATTCTTTTATGCGTTATCTACCGAAAATGAATTAAACACATTTTCATTGCAGGGCAATTCTGTAATTGAAACCAATGTTTTGGAGGGTATTGGTACAGATGCTGAAAGAATTTCGGCTTCTCAGTTTTCGCCGGAAAAACTTTTTGTCAATACCACCGATAATTCTAACTATTATGATGTCATGGATTTGAGCACTCTCCATGCGGTTAATTTAACAAACCCTGCAATTCCTGTTTTGGATAGTGATATTGCATTGGCGGGAGATTTGTCTCAAATGTTTGTTTTGGATAATCAATTGCTTGCTTTTGGCACTACCTTTTATGGTGCAGCAGAAAGCCGTCAGAGCATGGGAACAGTAAATTTATTTGATTTAACGGGCGCCGAACAAGATGCCTTATTGTTAGGCACCGATTATCAAAATTATAGTTCTTTGGCCGATAATGATGACCAGGTGGTTCGGGTTGATGAATCGCTGAAGAGAATTATTCTTCCTTTTACAAGTTCGGGCTTTGTAGATGGCTTGGGATATTCTTATAAAGATCGTCTGCAAATTGCTGATGTGGATGGAAATCAAATTAATGACGTGGCTACTTTTGAGCTTAACACAAGCGCTGAACGTGCTTTAAGTTTTGACGAAAATGTGGCCATGAGTTTTTCAAACTATCTCATCAACATTTTTTACAAAACCGATACCTGGCAAAGCCATGCTCTATTAGACATTCATTTACCTAACACTGTTTATGAGGCGGTAGTGAATGAGTATTGGGTTAGAAAAACAACAGTCAACGATTCCTATAAAATGGCCATCACCACACCAGATGATGTTTTTGCCAGCACGCCGTTAGATGAAATGAGTGTACCGACGGCCACTACTCATGTTTGCTACGGAGAAGAGCTTTATTTTGCTGGAAATGGTTTTTTCTTGGTGTCGGAAGTGCCCGGCCTTTATGCCACACGGGATGATTGTGGTGAATATGCCGATATAAAACTTCAATTTAGAGGCTGGCATGTGGACAACGGCAAATGGGTAGAAACAGACCAAGCAACCATGAAGGCACAATATGATTTAATTGTGGCCGATTACCAATGCGTGGTGGATATCAATAGTTTTGAAGGTAAGGTGCTGGCTGTTGATACCATGCCCGATAACGTAACCTGTTATACGATGGAGGAATATAACGACATTAGATACCATTGGTATGATTAAAACTTTTTCTCTCGGAAACTAGACCTCTTCGGGAGGAACGAAAAGCAGGGGGCTTTGCCCCCTGCTATATTTTTTCTGTATCATGTCACGTGATAGCTCTGTATTTATTCCCCTTTATACTCATTGAAATTAAGCCAAACAAACACTAGAATAACTCCGCTATGCCTCACACGAAGTTGCAGTATCTCTATTTTAGCCTAAGCCTCATTATCAGCTTGTTTTTCTTAGGCTTTTTTGCGCCTTATCAAAAAGACCTCCACTTTCCTAAAAACCTGGCTTTAAATCAAGTCACTCCGCATACGGTGGTAGAAGAAGCAACACAAGAACCGCTCATTTTATTTCCGTTTACAACCGATGCTATTCAAATCAAAGCCAGTGGTGAAGATCCCGAAAGCCCAAGCGGTGTTGATGATTATTTGGCGGCTCGTCAGCGTTTTCTGGAACGTTTTGGTAACGATTATGACGAAGCCTGGGAAGAAGCGCCCTCGAGTATTACCGGAAACTTTCAGGTCCCTCAGGCCTTGCGTGAAATGGTGGGATTTTGGATTCAAATTTTTGGCGTGTACGGAAAAAATCAGTTTGTGTTTCACAACCGTGACGATGTGGGTATTGTATACAGCTCGCTCGATTTAAGTGATGTGTTGCCTTCCGAAGACGGTACAATGAACGCCGATTTAAAAACGCTCAAAAACCAATATCTGAACGACGAATTAAAGCGCATTCAGAAAATGCTGATTAGCCTCAAAGAAAAATTATCCAAGAAGGAAGCTCTTAACGATGAAGAAAGTCGTATTGTGTCTCTTTTTTCACGCCCAGGCGCTCCCAAATTAGATGAATCGCTGGGGATGGATTCTATTCGTATTCAAGGTGGTTTTTCGCATCGTTTTCGTCAGGCTATTACCTCATCGGGACAATACATGAAAGAAATGGAAAATATTTTTGCCATGAAAGGTATTCCGGTTGAAATTACACGGCTCCCATTTGTAGAATCGGCTTTTGATGTAGATGCTGTATCGAGCGCACAAGCAGCAGGGCTCTGGCAATTTATCCCTGAATCGGGTGAACGTTATTTAAAAATGGACGAGTATATAGACGAACGTCTCGATCCTATTTTGGCTACCTATGCGGCGGCCAGCCATTTAAAAAATGATTACGATCTTTTAGGAGCATGGCCACTTGCTATTAATGCCTACAATACAGGCCCTGGTCGCATCATGGATGCAATGAAAACGCTTAAAACAACCGATATTGGTGTGATTAATCGTTTTTATAATGGGCCAGGCTACAAATTTTATTCACGCAACTATTATCCCGAATTTTTGGCAGCCCTCCATGTGTACGAAAACCGTGATCGCTATTTTGGTAAAATACGCATTTTACCTTCCATTAAATACGATTTATTTTTAACCCAAACGCCCGTCAATTTGTATGAACTATCAAGCTCGCTTGCCGTAGATAACGAAGTGATGCAAAAATTAAATCCGGCGCTTGCACCCGAAGTGTTGGCCGGTGAAGTTAATTTGCCGGGTGGATATTTGGTAAAAGTGCCTCACGATTTGGGCAAGCTATTTGCCAGCCGTGCCGATGAAATGGACAAAACTAAAAATCAGGGGCGCTTTTATTTGGCCCAAAAAGGCGAAACACTTGAAAAAATAGCCAAAGATTTAAAAATGTCGCTAACGGTTTTGGAAAGTATGAACCCTTATTTGCCCGGTGAAAAGCTTGCTCAAGGGGCCTTGGTAGAGCTGCCGCAGGCGGCCGATATGGCACGTGAGGGGGTTGACGAAACCGTATTACAATGATTATGAGTATTTTATGAATGAACGTTTGTCACAAATTTTAAAGTCGCAAAACCGTAAGCCTCTTAATTTAAAGCTAGAAAAAACACCTGTAGAATCGGCTGTTATGGTGTTGTGTATGGCGCATCCGGTAGAACCACATATTGTGCTTACCAAACGTTCGGAAGAAGTAGAGCATCATAAGGGTCAAATTTGTTTTCCGGGTGGTGTTAAAGATGCAAGCGACAACACGTTGTGGCAAACAGCACTGCGTGAAACATACGAAGAAATTGGCCTGCCTCCTCAAAAAGTGCACTATGTGGGTGAATTAAGTCAGGTGGTAACTCCTACTAATTTTATTATTCATCCTTTTGTGGGCTGGATTGACGAAGCGTATGAGTGGAATACGAATCCTACCGAAATTGCCCAAATTTTTACTGTTCCGGTATCGCATGTATTAAACCCCCAAAATTTTGTTTTAGAAAAAAGAAATTATTTTGGCAGCGAGTACCACGATCCTGTTTTTACCTATGGAGAACATCGCATTTGGGGGGCCACCGGGCGTATTTTGGTAGATTTGTTAGAAGCCTGGAAAAGTTTGTAGTTTTTTAATTTAGCAGTTTTCTTCTAATTCCTAAACGTGAAATAGCAAAATCGTATTTAACTGGATCTGCCGGATTTATTTGTTTAAACGCTTCTGTAATATCTAAAACACTTTGCATATTGGCCTGATTTAGTTTGGTCATTTTTTTAAATCGGCAAAATCTAAAGCTGTGAGTGTCGAGAGGCATTAAAAGTAACGATGCAGGAACTTGATTCCATGGCCCTGGGTCTACAGCGTCTTTTCTTACCATCCAGCGTAAATACATCATCAGGCGCTTGCAGGCGCTTTTTAAATTGGGGAAGGGCAGTAAGTTTTTTCTAAATGCCGGTGCATTTTCTACTATTGTTTTAACAAATCCGCTTAAGGCTGGTAGTACATGTGCATGTTCATTTTTTAATTCTTTTAAAAAAATATTTTCAAGAAAACCGTATTGATGTTGGCAGTTTTTAATACCAATGATCAAACCACTTAAATCATGGCCTGTGTGCCAGCGGTGTTTAAAGTTTTTGGTTAGGGCATAAATTTCAGGCTCGGAGGCCTCTTTAATAAAATGAGCAGGGCTTTTGCCTAATGGTTTAAGCAGTTTTTGGCCGCTGGTTAAAATTTGCTTTACGTTCCCATAAGCTAAACTCGACATCAGAAGCCCCACCACCTCCTGATCTTCTTTGGCACTGTAGTCCCATACGTATTGTAAAGGATCGGGTTTAATAAGCTCAAAGCGGTTAAAGCGGGTGTATAGTTCCTCTAATTCTTCAAAAAGGTGATTTTTGGCCTCTATCTTTCTCTTTGACAAAGGCCTATTTTTGATCGTATTTGGCATGGAGATGAAACTTTTGTTTAAAACAGGCCTGGCCGCAATCCTTTTTTTAACCCTCACTGCTTGTGGGGGTCGTGTGCCATCCACCAAATCGGCTCATTCGCTTACTCAGCATCATTTTGAACGGTATGGAAAAAAGTATAAAACCTCTCTTTTTGCCAAAGATCCTATCGATAAAATTGAAATTAACGATGTACGCGAACAAAGTTTGCACGTAGCCGATATCGATGCTGTATTAACTTTCAAATCCGGCACTTTAGCCCGGGTTTTACTCACTGCCAAAACAACCCCTCCCTTGGGATGGAAAGTCACATCCTGGGAAATGCTGGGGATGCGTTAGTGCCTGCATAATAGCAGCGCTATTTTTATCATGTGTACTAAAAATATTTTAATACTGTTATGTTTTTTTCTTTTTGTGTCATGCGGAAAAAACACGTTTAATTTGCCAGAAGATACTAGTAAAGATCCGGTAGTCGACGATGATGATTCGTCAACTGGCACTCCTACCAGTCCCTCGCCTCAATTTGATGCTACTGCTGGTTACACTGTAGTTGATAACCAGGTTTTTTTAGGCACTCAAAAAATAATTTTTTACGGTATTAACTGGTTTGGGATGGAAGAACAAAGTTATGCCCCGCATGGTTTATGGCAGCGCGATTATAAAGACATGATTGCCCAGATTAAAAGCCTGGGTTTTAACTCGGTACGGTTGCCGTTTTGCCCGGGTACTTTGGATGGGCAGAGTAATCCTAATATTAATACATCGGGTATTAATACCGATCTTAAAAATTTGGATAGTTTAGAGGTAATGGATAAAATTGCGGCCGAGTTTAACCGGCAAAAAATTTATATCCTTTTTGATTTTCATAAATTTAGTTGCGGAGGTGCTATTACCGAGTTGTGGTACGATGCCACCTATTCCGAACAAGACTGGATAAACGACCTTACTTTTGTGGCCGAGCATTTTAAAAATTTGCCTTATTTTATGGGAATTGATCTTAAAAATGAACCGCATGGTGTGGCTACTATTGGAACCGGCAATAATACAGACTGGATGAAAGCGGCTTCCAAGGCCGGCACAGCTATTCTTAATACCAATCCCAATTTGCTTATTTTTATAGAAGGTATCGAAAACAATCCCGCCTGTTCCGATAATAGTGTTGGGCATTGGTGGGGTGGTAATTTGGAACCTTTTAATTGTTATACGCCCACGCTCCCGGCTTCTAAAACAGTGTACAGCCCGCATGTTTATGGGCCTGATGTTTTTTTTCAATCTTATTTTTCTGCACCTAATTTCCCTCAAAACATGCCTGCCATTTGGACCAAGCATTTTGGGCAATTGTCTCAAACAAAGCCCGTTATACCCGGTGAGTTTGGTGGCAAATATCAGGGGCTCGACCAAACCTGGCAAAAGGCACTCATTGATTATTTTATAGAAAAAGACATGTGCAGTTTTTTTTATTGGAGTTTAAATCCCAATTCGGGTGATACAGGCGGAATTTTAAAAGATGATTGGATTAGTGTAAATACCGATAAGCTAAATAACCTAAAACGCCTGATCAATCATTGCAAAGTCCTTTAAAACTGATGGATGAGTGAAATTCCAGGATGATTATTGCTTACAGGCAATATCATATTTTTTGAAAATTCTTTTTGATGAAATTGGGCTGTTCCCCAGCCCAAAAGTCCTCCCAATAAAGCTCCGGCCAGTACATCGGATGCCGCATGCCGGTTGGCATCCAGGCGCGATATTCCCACTACCGACGCCAAAGCATAGGCTGGAATGCCAGCTTTAAAACCGTAAAATTTTTGAGTGACCGAAGCCATAGCAAAAAGAGTGGAGGTATGAGCCGATGGAAATGAATCGTTTCCATTGCCGTCGGGTCGCCCACGACGAGTAGCCAGTTTTAAACCCAGTGTGGCTGCATCGGTTACAAGCATGGCTTCAAGCATGGTGCCCGTAAACTGGGCTGCTTTGGGATTTTTAATAATTTTAGAAAAACCAAATGCGCCTATAGTGGTGCCCAACATCACATAGGGGTTAAAGGCAGTACCCATCACATCATCAAATTTTTTGCCCAGTGGTTTATTTTTAAATTTGTTTTTTATTTGTGGATCTAGCTCGTGAATACCCAAAGTAATACCAATGCCTGCTGCTATAATGGCGGCGTGATAAGGGTTAATAAATGTATTTTTTAAATCACCGGCCACATGCCGGGGAAGTGTTTTAAAAAGCCAATTTTCCGATTTTTGTGAACGGTTGAGCCATTCCTGATCGGCTTTTTTTTGAAAATTTTTTTGTGTAGCCAAGGCCAATTGAAATGGTGTTAGGCAAATAAGAAGGAAAACGAGAATTTTTTTCATAGAGCCCCCAGTGTGTTGGGGTACTCATAATAAAAGCGTCAAGAAGGTGCAAGAAATTACAAGCCCCCCGGACCATCCGGGGGGCTTGCGTTAGGGTAATAAAGTGTTCCGAGGAGGAACACGGGATTAAGACTTTATAGCGACGATAAAACATCATCTGTCCCAAGGGGACCACTTCGTGGCCGCGTTGCCTTCGTCGACCACTCCCTGCGGCGTATTCACGATACGCCTCAGTCGGGTCTCCTCAGGCGCCTTGCATCTGATATTTTCTCGTCGCTATAAAGACGAGATTTTTTCATATTATCAAACCAGCTTGCTTAAGGTGCTGGCCGAACTATTGAGCGTGCTGAGTAAACTAATCACGGCTCGTTTTTGAAAATCGAGTGCCTTGGCGTCGGTAAGCGCTTTAGCGTAATCTAAATCTTCAATTTCACTTTTGGCCGAGGCAATAGATTCTTTTTTAGATTGGTTACTTTCGTACGCGGCGTCCAATCTATTGCTTTTAGAACCTAAATCACTCATTGAAGACAAAACGTTTCCAATAGCCTGATCGATAGATTCGATGGCAGACTGGGCTCCGCTGGCCGATGAAAAATCGAGATCGGTTAAATGCAGAGCCGATGTATTGGCTGCTTCTATATCAATATTAACTGTTTCGCCGGCATTAGGACCTACCTGAATATTTCTATTGTTATAGGTTCCATCTAATAAATTTTGTGAACCATTATTCACGCTACCCGCCGTGGCGTTAATTTGATTTAAAGTTTCGGCTTTATAAGTTTCAAAAGCACGTCTATCGCTGCTGCTGGCATTGTCGTCGGCTGCTTGTAGCGCAACCGTACGCAAGTTTTGTAAATTTTCAAGAACCGACGAAAGCCCACCGGAAGCAATGTTTACTGTATCTTGGGCGCTGGAAGTTTGCGCGAGGGATGTTTCTAACCCTTTATAGTCCGAAACCAGTTTGCCTATTTTGGTTAAGGCCAACGGATCATCGGCGCCTTTGGTGACGCGTTTACCGGTAGAAAGCTGGTTAAAATTATCCTGCTGTTTTTTATTGGTGCGGTGTAAGGCATTAAGTGCATAATTATTGCCGCTTTTGATCCCCGAAATCATAAAAACCCTTTCTGCGAGGGGCGGCAGCTTTTGCCGACTAAAACATCCCTCATTTACGCTGTACGGCAGAAAGTGCTTAAACTTGAGGGATTTTTTTTAAAATGTGATTTTTTTGAAAAAACAGCCTAACTCTGCGTAATTTCAGCATCTTGCACAGGGATACAGCTGCAAAACACATTGCGATCCCCATATACATTGTCCACGCGGGAGACGGGAGGCCAGTATTTATGGTCGCGTAACCAAGGCGCGGGGTAGGCGGCTTGTTCGCGGCTATAGGGTTTATCCCAAGAGGTAGCGGTTACAACTGTAGCTGTATGCGGGGCGTTTTTAAGCGGGTTATTTTGCTTATCCATTTTGCCACTAGCAATATCATCAATTTCTTTTTTAATGAGAATCATGGCCTCGCAAAAACGATCGAGTTCGGCCAAGCTTTCGCTTTCTGTTGGTTCCACCATCAAGGTTCCGGGCACAGGAAAGGAAACCGTGGGAGCATGAAAACCATAATCCATCAGTCTTTTTGCTACATCTTCCACTTCAACACCCGATGTTGTTTTTAACGGGCGTAAATCAATAATACATTCGTGCGCAACCAAACCGCTTTTGCCTTTATAAAGAACAGGATAATGAGGAGAAAGTTTTTTGGCCATGTAGTTGGCATTTAAAATAGCCACCTGAGTGGCTTGCTTAAGGCCGCTAAAGCCCATCATGCGGATATAGGTGTAGGGAATGGGTAAAATGCTGGCTGAACCCCAGGGGGCTGCCGAAACCGCGCCCACCGATTGTTTGCCGCCCATAGGTACTACCGGATTATTGGGCAAAAATTCTTTTAAGTGCTCCGCTACACAAATAGGGCCAATTCCTGGGCCACCACCCCCGTGCGGGATGCAAAAGGTTTTGTGCAAATTAAGATGGCAAACATCCGCTCCAAAATCGCCAGGACGAGTAAGTCCTACCTGAGCATTCATATTGGCGCCATCCATATATACCTGGCCACCTTGTTGATGGATAATGGCACAAATTTCTTTAATTTCTTCTTCAAACACACCGTGTGTAGACGGATAAGTAATCATGAGTGCAGCCAAGTTTTTAGAATGTTCTTTGGCTTTAGCTTGTAAATCGCTGATATCCACGTTTCCATTTTTATCGCACTTCACCACCACAACCTCCATGCCCGCCATTGCTGCTGTTGCAGGGTTAGTACCATGAGCCGATTGAGGAATAAGGCATACATTACGATGCGCTTCACCGCGTGCTTCGTGATAAGCCGCAATGACCAAAAGTCCGGCATATTCACCCTGGCTGCCGGCATTAGGTTGTAACGAAGTTGCTGCAAAACCTGTAATTTCACTCAGCCATGCTTCTAGCTGCGTGTTCATTTCGGTATAACCGGGGGCTTGTTCAACGGGTACAAAGGGATGGAGTTTGGAAAAACCATTCCAGGTAACCGGCATCATCTCGGTTGTGGCATTGAGTTTCATGGTGCACGAACCAAGAGGAATCATGGAGGTAGTGAGCGATAAATCTTTTGCTTTTAAGCGGTTCATATAACGCAGCATTTCGGTTTCGCTATGATAAGTATTAAAAGAAGGGTGCGTTAAGAAGGTACTGGTGCGAGCAAAGTTTTTAGAAAAAGAAGGTTTTAACCCTTCTGGCTTTACAGCTATTGATAATTTTTGCGGTGAGTTTTTTTCCAATACATTCTGAAAAACAGTAAGTACTTTTTCTACGTCTTTTTCACTGGTGGTTTCATCTACCGCAAGCCCAATGGCACCGTTTTCAAAATTACGGAAATTCATTTCACGGTTGCGGGCCAAATTAATAATTTTTTGGGCGGTATCACTATCTAAATTAACGGTGAGCGTGTCAAAAAAAGCATTGTCGGCTACTTTTAAACCCAAACCAAGAAGCCCTTCTTTTAACAGGCGGGCCATAAAGTTAATTTTTGTGGCAATGGCCTTTAATCCCTCTGGCCCATGATACACGGCATACATAGAAGCCATTACGGCAAGTAAAACTTGGGCAGTACAAATGTTGCTGGTGGCCTTGTCACGTCGAATGTGCTGTTCACGCGTCTGCAAGGTAAGACGAATAGCCGGATTTCCCTGGGCATCTTTAGATACACCCACCAAACGGCCAGGGAGTTTGCGTTTAAAATCATCCCGTGTAGCCATATAAGCGGCATGAGGGCCGCCGTAGCCTAAGGGCACACCAAAACGTTGCGCACATCCCACCACAATATCGGCGCCAAATTCACCCGGAGGGGTAATAAGCACTAAACTCATTAAATCGGCCGAAACAACCGAGAGGCCTCCTTGAGCTTTTACTTTGGTAATAAAATCGCCGTAACTTTCAATGCTGCCGGTAGTGTCGGGATATTGGAGTAAAACGCCAAATACTTTTTGCGAAAAATCAAATTTTTTATAATCGCCAACCACTACGTTAATTCCCAAAGGTTTAGCGCGTGTTTGTACAACGGCAATATTTTGCGGATGGCATTTATCGGATACAAAAAACAGATTGGAGTCATTTTCCTTTAAATTAAAGCACATGCTCATGGCTTCGGCGGTGGCGGTGGCTTCGTCTAAAAGTGACGCATTGGCAATATCCATTTTAGTCAAATCGCAAATGAGCGTTTGAAAGTTGAGAAGCGCTTCCAGGCGCCCCTGAGAAATTTCGGATTGATAGGGAGTGTACTGTGTGTACCAACCCGGATCTTCCATGATATTGCGTAAAATTACCGAGGGTGTCATGCAATCGGCATAACCCATGCCAATGTAATTTTTAAAAACCTTGTTTTTACGGGAAAGTTCTTTGAGTTCAATAAGTGCTTCGCGCTCCGAAACGCCGGGTCCCAAATTGAGTTCTTTTTTAAGACGAATATTGGCGGGAACTACAGCGTCTATAAAAGAGTCGATATTTTTATAGCCCAAATAGGCCAGCATAATTTGGGTTTCACGTTCGTTTAATCCCAAATGCCGGCGTGCAAAAGATTCGTGAGAGTCCATATTAGCCTTGTTCGGCCAAGTAAGCCTTGTATTGGTCCACTGTTAATAATTCGTCTACTTGCTTAGGATCCGTAATTTCCATTTTAATGATCCAACCTTCGTTATAACAATCTTCGTTAATAATGCCCGGGCTGTCGGCTAAGGGTTCGTTGGTTTCTAACACTTTGCCCGAAATGGGAGCAAACACATCGCTCACAGATTTTACCGATTCCACCACACCAAAGGTTTCGTCTTTGGTAAGGATGGCACCTTCGTTAGGAAATTCTACCATCACGACATCTCCCAATTGATCTTGGGCAAAGTCGGTGATGCCAATAGTGGCCACTTTACCTTCAATGCGGATCCATTCATGTTCTTTGGAGTATTTTAAATCACCTGGAAATTCCATAAAACCTACTTTCTTTTATAAAAAGGCAGAGATATTTTTTTAGCTTTCATTTTTTTACCGCGCACCACTACAAAAAATTCATCATGATCGGCAGCTTTTTTATCAATCAATGCCATGGCGATCGATTTTTCGAGTGTGGGAGAAAAAGTGCCACTCGTTACCACCCCTATTTTGCCACTCGCATTTTCAATTTCGTAACCTTGGCGGGGAACTGCTTTATCGATCATTTCCAAACCGATAATGGTGCGTTTTACCCCGCTTTGCTTTATTTTTTCAAGTGAGTCTTTGCCAATAAAGTCGGGTTTGTCAAGTGCTACTACCCATCCAAGCCTTGCTTCTAATGGATTAACAGTATCGGTAATTTCGTGGCCATAAAGCGAGTAAGAAGGTTCCAATCTTAAGGTGTCGCGGGCCGCCAAACCGATAGGCTTAATACCATGGGCTTCGCCCGCTTTCATCAGCATGTTCCATAAATCCACGGCTCGGTTTGATGCCCCGTAAATTTCAAATCCATCTTCGCCGGTGTAGCCCGTGCGCGAGAGGATGATGGGGATGCCTTTCATTTCGGTTTCGCAAAAAGTGTAATATTTGAGATCGCCCAGAGGAAAGCGGATTAATGGCTGGAGTGTTGCCTCTGCTTTTGGGCCCTGGAGGGCTAATTGGCAATATTGGGGGCTGACGTTGGCAATAGAAACCCCATGCATGTTGTTTTCAGTAAACCAGGCAAAATCTTTATCGGTGTTAGAGGCGTTCACCACTACCAGATATTTCTGAGGGTTGTACTGGTAGCTAATCACATCATCCACGCAGCCGCCATCTGGGTTACATACGGCGGCATATTGGCAGCCTCCGTCTTTAATTTTATCGATTTTATTGGTGGTGATGTAATTGATGAAATCTTTGGCGAGTTCGCCCTCAACAATAATCTCGCCCATGTGGCTGATATCAAATAGGCCAACGGCATTGCGAACGGCATTGTGTTCATCAATTACACCCGTGTATTGAACAGGCATTTCCCAGCCGCCAAACTCTACCATGCGGGCACCTAACGATTTATGAATTTCATTGAGCGGAGTTTTTTTAAGCACACATTGCGACTAGCAAGATTTTTTGGGCATGGCAAGAAAGAAGGATCTTATTTAAGCCAAAAGCTTGTGGTTTTTTAAAATCAGGTTATCGCAGGTTCCCAAGGGTATTTTTTTGGCCAGACTATGAGCTGTTATTAGCCTGTCAAAAGGATCTCTGGTCCATTCTAGATTAAAGGCTGCAAAGCATATGGTGGACAGATCAACCGAGTCGATATGGTAGGTTTCATCTTTTTGTAATTGCTTGATTAGAGATTCGAGCGATAAATTGAGCCTTCCGCATTCATTTAAAAATTTTAATTCCAGAAGAGAAACAGGTGAAACTGTATAATACGAAGGCTTTCTAAGCCACGAAAGGTTTTTGAGTTTGGAAGAATCGCTTAAGAGCCAAATGAGGATATGCGTATCAAGAAGGACGGTCTTCATTTTTTTCTTTTTTTGTTAATAAAATGAAGTCCACTATCAGGTTTCCATTCCCAGCCCCAGGTATCGGCATCATCAACGGAAGGAGAAGAAAGGAAGAATTTTTTATAAGAAAGTTTTTTGGTTTTTTTCTTTTTTGGCAAAAGCTCCAAAACGTGCCCTTCTCTTTCAATATAAACCTTGTTGCCTTCCAAGGCATCGTCCAGAAGGCTAAAAAAGTTTTTGCGGGCTTCGGTTGCGGAGTAATGTTTCATAACTATGTACAATGTACATGAGTGGCATGCTGAAGTAAAGGGCTGATTTATAGAGTGTTTCCAGCTGCTTCCACCGTATTATACAAGAGCATCGCAATCGTCATGGGCCCCACGCCGCCGGGGACGGGGGTGATGGCGCTGGCGTTTTGAGAGGCTGCTTCGTAATCAACATCTCCTACCAGTTTGCCGGACTCTAAACGGTTGATGCCGACATCGAGCACAACAGCGCCTTTTTTAATCCAGTCCCCTTTTACAAATTGAGCACGGCCCACAGCGGCCACCACCACATCGGCTTGTCTTACAACAGAAGCAATATCGGGCGTGCGTGAATGACAGATTGTGACCGTCGCGTTTTTTTCCAAGAGCATCAGCGCAATGGGTTTACCTACAATATTACTACGGCCAATCACCACCGCGTGTTTACCGCTTAAATCGTAGTTGATCGACTCGAGCATTTTAATCATCCCGTAGGGGGTGCAGGGTTTTAAACATTTTTTACCGACAACCAGATTACCAACATTGATTGGATGAAAACCATCTACGTCTTTTTTGGGATCGATGGCTTCCAGCACACGATCGGCATTAATCTGTTTAGGAAGAGGCAGCTGTACTAAAATGCCGTGCACGTTTTTATCGTTGTTGAGTTTATCAATCAGTTTGAGCAAATCGGCTTCGGACGTATCGGCTGGTAAATGTTCATGGAACGAGGCCATGCCGGCTTCCACACACATTTTATTTTTGCTGTTGATATAAACTTGGCTGGCGGGGTCTTCGCCTACAAGGATGGTGGCAAGCCCCGGTGTGATGTTTTTTGTATTTTTAAGTTCGCTTACTCTCGTTTTAATATCGTTTCTTACCTGCTGGGAGAGTGCTTTTCCGTCGATGATTTGAGCCATACAGGATGCATAATTTTATGCCCCCAAATCGTCAACAAAAATCATGAGTAATTCCAGTACTTACAGCTTTTTTCAAAAAATTTAAAAAACTTAGCAACTTTTTTAACGCAGTGCCGATATGTTGGGGCATCGTTCATCTGTAGGCATTTTTATAAATAAACAAAAGAAAGCCTTATTGTTCAAGATTGACGGTATACGTGTATGTTAGAACCTCTTGTTTTAAATATGATTCTCAGGGTTTATCGGCATTTGCAGGAAGTGCAGCAAATGCAGAATGCCATCTGTGACGATCTGAAAAAATTAAACGACGATTTAAGCCGCTTGGAAAATATTTTGGATGGCAAGCCAGCTGCACCAAAAGCTCCCAAAAAAGTAACGATGCCCGCCGACCGCGTGGTGCATTAATCCTTTCTTTGCATTCCTCATCAACTTGGATATACGGGCAAAACATGTCTTTACCTCATTCCATTCGTATTGTGCTGATGGGCCCCAAGCATGCGGGAAATATTGGTGCTTGTGCAAGGGCCATTAAAAATATGGGTTTTAGCGATTTGCGTTTGGTAAGCCCGGAAGCCTCCCATCTTGCAGCAGAAGCCCTCGATCGCTCTGTAAAAGCCCAGGATGTACTTAAAAAAGCAAAACTTTATGCCACATTACCGGAGGCTTTAGCCTCGTGCGATTTTGTTGTTGGTACCTCAGGCAAGTTAAAAGATATACGGATTGCTACTCAAGATCCGCGCGAATTGGCGCAAACAATTAAGGCCTTTAAAAAGCCACGGTCCATTGCTTTGGTTTTTGGGCCCGAAGATAGAGGCTTATCCAACGAAGAACTTTTATTATGTGATGCTGTTGTTGAAATCCCGTCATCCGAAGAATTTTCATCGCTTAATTTATCGCATGCGTTGGTTGTAGTTTTATATGAATTAAGAATGATGTTTTTAGGGGCCAAACCAAGTTTAAAAAAGAAATTAAGCCCCGTTGAAGAAAAAGAAGCACAAAGTGCCACTGTTAAAAGCAAAGAGGGGTTATATGCCCACCTGCAGGAAGCACTCTTGCATATCGATTTTTTACACCCTCAAAACCCCAACCATATCATGCGTGATTTGCGCAATATTTTTAACCGTGCAGGTTTGCTCAATCGCGAAGTGACGATTTTACGCGGGATTTGTAGAAGAATATTACGGCCTTCGGGGTGGAAGAAATTGAAGGGTGAAGAGTGAACCGTGAAGGGCCAGAGTTTTCTGATCAATTTTTTGCAAATAAGGAAAAATCCCCCACAGCTTAACCCCCATTTTTTTAAGAATTTCAGGATTTGTTTTTTCCGCCAGTCCTATTTTCTTTGTAGTTTGATTCAAAATGACACCCGCTACTTTAATTTTGTTTCGTTTTAAATGTTCAAGCGTTAAAAGCGTATGATTAATAGTTCCCAATCCCAATCGGCCAACGAGGATTACCGGGATATCCAAAAACTTAATTAAATCCAAATTTGTTTTATTTTTCCATACAGGCACAATCAGCCCGCCAGCTCCCTCCACTAAAACCGTTCCGTACTTTTTTTCTAATACTTTAAATTGCTTTTTAATTGCCGTGAGCGACACATTTTTCTTTTCTATCTCCGCAGCCACACCCGGCGCTAGCGGGTTTTTGAAAAAGAAAGTGTTGATCTCGCTTAATTTTTCATTCATTCCCGACATTTTTTTAAGCAAAGTACTATCAGCACGGGCACGACCCGATTCGAGCGGTTTATAAACGGCAACGGGCTGCCCCTTTTTTAAAGAGGCGGCGGCCATTGAGGCGGTGATGATGGTTTTACCTACCCCTGTGTCGGTGCCGCAGATAAACGCACTTTTAATCTTAGTTTCTTTCATAGGTTATTTTTAAGCCTATAAATGGGCATGCCGCTTACCGTAGAGTCGTACACATAATTATCGGCAATAAAACGTTTTAACAGTTCATAGTTTGAAATGGGGTAATAACCAAAGCCGCGGTAATTAAGAGGGGCTGTATCAATAAAAAGAACAGGGGGATGCTTAAAAAAATCATCAAAAACCTTTTTCCAATGATCATTATCAATACGCCCCAAAAGCTCATTTACCGTAAATAAGTCGTTATCCGATACTTTACTCAGAGAATGATGATCAATTTTTTCGGCTTCTTCTTCGGAAAAAGAAAATGGCACCATGTCTTTGGTGAGCTTTTCACTTAGGGTTAAATTATTGCCGGTAGCATGAATATACTCCATGGCAGGCGAACCGGGGGAAGAGCCTGCCAATACATCGCTCCAAAAAAAGGTAGAGGCGGGTTCTCTATTGGTATAAAAATAAAGCTGCGGAATATAGCCCCAAACAAAAATTTTATCGTCGGGTTTTGTAGTGCTTTTGATGTAGTCAATAGCCGGTGTAAAATTAAAAGGAATAACTGCTTTGGTAGAAAAATTAAAAGCGCCTTCAACCGAAAAACCAATGAGCGGAATAAGCATAAAATAAGCCAAATGCTTTTTAATAAAGCGGGATGTTTTAAACGAGAAAGTGGTATTTTTTGTAATATGATCTAACGAAGTAATGCTAAGAGCTGCCATAAGAGATAGTGGTACCAACATAAATTTAAAGTAGTAAAAGAAAATTCTTTTTCCAAGCGTCGCGTCGTACCACAAAAATAATAACCACAACGTAAGAAACCATACATGGATCCATTGAGAATTTTTATTTTTGTTTTTAAATAAAAAACGAATGGCATATACCGCCAAAAAGCTCATGCCAAAAGTTGAAGCAAAAATAAGCATGGTGCGTAATAAAAACTTTATTCCCCAATAAATAAACGAGTCTTTGTGGTACGACATGTAGGCTGTTTTAGTATCGTACAGCGTGGCAAAAACTATTTTAAAGCCTTCCACCACATCGCCATAAAAAATTGTGGGAGATAAATAGGTAAGAATAAAACCTATATTAAGAAGCAAGAATGATTTAATTCTGTTTTGATGATAAAAAATAAAAACTAAATTAAGTGCTACTAAAGTAATTCCCATGGGGGCTTTAAAAAGAGCCGCCATTCCACAAAAAATTCCTGTTATAAAAAAAAGATAAGGCTGACTTAAGCGCAGGCCCTTAAATAAAAAATAGGCGGTAAAGCTGGCAGGTAAAAGTGATAAGCTTTCGGCGCTGGGAGTATGAAAGTCTTTACTCATAAAACACCAATTATAAACGGTATAAAAAAGTGCAGCGTAAAGTCCTGTTTTTTTATCTTTCAGTTCACTCCCGGCTAAATATAAGCCTGTGATTGTTCCGCATTTCCAAAGACAATGAGCTATATGTACAGGAATAAGAGAATTGTTATCGATTAAGCGAAAAATGAGAGCGTAAAAATAATGAGTGAAAAAATAAGTGCTTCCTAAAAAGTCTTTTAAGCTTAATTCATGATTAACAATTAAACGGGCATAAATAGCGTTTGTGAGTTCGTCTACCTTGTAAAAGGGCACCCAAAAACTGGGGATAGACAAAATAATGTGAAGAATGAGAATAGAGCCTAAAGTAAGAGACAAAGATTTATATATTTTGTTTGTCATACTAACAGTGAGAACAAAGAACTGCCTCTGATGTTTTTAATGATTCTTCAGAATAACCTTGAAAAAGAGGGTTTATGTGTTTTTTTATTTTTATAAAATCATTTTCTAAACTTTGTTTGGACAGTATTTTTGTTTTAAATTCTAACTCATCAAGTATTTTAATGTGGTCATCTAGCCTATACCGATACAAATCACCCGGGTTTAAAAAAGTATTCCATATTTTTTTTGAAAAAATAAGAAAATGGTAGGGGTATTTAAAAAAATGATCGCGATAATCTACCTGGTGAATCATGATACCGTCTGGTTTAAGGCATTTTTTAATATTTTCAAACAAAAGTTTATTGTTTTCTACATGTTCTAAAACAGAACTGGAAAGAACAATATCAATTGAATTAGGTTTTATTTCTTTAAATGATGTGATGCGGGAAGTGCAGTTTTCAAATAAAAGGGTTTTATCGGGATGCTCGTTTTGTAAAAGTGTTAGGGCATGCTGATTTTGTAAAATATCCAAGCTTCTATAAGGTTCAAGCCCATAATAAAAGGCTGCGTTGCGAGCAATAATTTCGTATCCATTGGCATTAGTACTCCCTATACCTATTTCGAGAACAGATTTATTTTGGAGGGAACTGTTTACACTCTTTAAATGCCTCTCATAATCATCCACTAATTTTTTAAAATTAGATTGCCCTCTATTGACCCTGTAGTAAGGGAGCAATTTGCCAACTTTCACTAACACATTGTCGGTAAAGAAAAAGCGTCTGACTAAACGTAAGAAAATATACTCGCAGAGTGATAAAAAATAGGTCATTGAAAAAGGCCTAACACCACGTTTTTAGGGGTGCAATTGAAAAATTATGCAATCTTGACCATTGTTATAATTTAAGGATATGGTTGGTTTATTTTTTAAAAAAACCCTCATCAATAATTTATTATTATATGTATAAAAAATTCCTTTATGGTTCCAGGCAGTTTGTTTTAGGCAGTTTAAAAAAGTATATTTTTTGTTTCATAATCATTGCCGGTACTATCTCACCTGTTTTTGCACAAAATGACTCTGATGGTGCTAAAGAAATTTCTACTGTTATCAATAATTCCAAAAAATTGGATGCCTCGCTTAAAGCGTTGAGTTTAGTAAAAAGTTTTTACGAAAGCCGAGGGCATTTACCAGCCTGGTTTTTTGAAGGAAGATTAACACGTAAAGGAATAGATCTTTTACGCATTCTCAATGAATCTGCAAATGAAGGTTTGGGATTTTCTCTGTTTCATAAAAAAATTTTAGAAGATTATCTCAAATCAAGCGGTAAAAAAGTAAACCCCGAATCTATGGCCAAAGCCGATGTTCTGATGACGGATGCATTTTTTGCTCTTACTTCGGCTTATCGTTTTGGTCTTTTTCCACGAGTTGGCTCTAAAGTGGAATGGGTAAAAAATGCAAACTCATTCAACTATGTTCAATTTTTAACGGATGCCCAAAATGGGGCTGTCCGTACAGCCCTTAATGAATTGTTACCTAATAGTCGTGACTATAGAACGCTTAAAGAAGCATATTTACGGGTATTAAAAACTTATCCTAAAATGGAGTGGCCCAAAGTGGCCGGTGGTGCCAAGTTAGAACCAGGTATGCGCGATTTACGTATCCGTGAAGTCCGCAAACGTCTGCAGGCCGAAGGCTATTTAAAAGCTGATAACGCCTCCACCACCTACGATGATAATTTGGTTATAGCGGTAAAAAAGTTTCAGGAAGTACATGCCTTGCCTCCGGATGGTGTGATTGGTGGCGGAACTTTAGAAGCGCTTAATTTAACACCCGAACAAAAATTAGCACGTATCCGTATTAGTCTTGATCGTTTGCGTGGTTTTAGACCCGACACCTCACGTCCTTATGTGTTTGTAAATATCCCGGGTTTTTATCTTAAGGTAAAAGATGGCGAGAGTACCCGCTTAGGTATGAACGTGATTGCCGGCCGTCCCGACAGGAAAACGCCTCTTTTTAGCGATGAAATTGAGTTTGTAGTGTTTAACCCCACATGGACAGTTCCCAAAAGTATCGCTGTTAAAGACAAACTATCCAAAATTCAAAACAATCCCGATTTTTTAAAAAATATGGGGATGAAAGTATATACCACCGATAACGGAAATGTAACCGAGGTAGATCCTGCAACAATTGATTGGAAAAATGTAAATGAAGATAATTTTAATTATCGCATTGTGCAGCGTCCGGGTACCGATAATGCTTTAGGGACCATCAAATTTATTTTTCCCAATGGGGAAGATGTTTATTTGCACGATACCAACGACCACAATTTGTTTAAAGGTGGTGTACGAGCCTTTAGTTCGGGTTGTATTCGTATTGAAAAACCCATGGAAATGGCCGAGTGGATTTTACGTGATGTAAAAGGCTGGGATATGAAAAAAATTAAAGCCATGAGCGGCGGTGCGCTTACCACCGTGCCACTGAAACATCACGTGCCCATCCATCTTTTTTACCAAACTGCCTGGGTGGATGATGACGGTATTCTTAAATTTGGGAACGATATTTACAAATACGATACTGTTTTGGCTAAATCGTTTGGGGATTCTAAGTAAATTACAGAGCAGTTCATTTAGTGCGAAAAAAGCATTACACGGGCCAAAATAAGCATTTTTCGGGTAAAGCTAAGCTTAAGAGGTTTGGGTTCGAGCACAGGATAATCTTTTTTGCGAATTTTTTCTAAAATGGTGCGGTAAACGCTGGCCATAATACGGGCAGCCAGTAGTTTGTTGTGCTTATCGTTGTTAAATTCCGACACACCGCTTTCGTAATAACGTACAGCCCGTTCGTATTGAAAATTAAGAAGTGCACGCAATGGGGGTGTCATTGTTTTATTTTCAATATCGTTAGCCGTAATCCCAAAACGTTTTAAATCGTCATACGGCAAATAAATACGGCCTTTGGTAAAATAATCTACACCTACGTCTCTAATAATATTGGTGAGTTGTAAGGCAATTCCCAAATCGATTGCTGTTTTTTGAGATGTAGGGCTTTCAAATTCAAAAATTTTCATACACACAAGCCCCACCATGGATGCAACCCGGTAGCAGTACTCGTATAATTCCTCAAAAGTTTCATAACGAGTTTTGGTGATATCCATTTCACAGCCTTCAATGAGCTTTAAAAAATAATCTTTTGGAATATGAAATCGATCGATAGATTCCTTAAGTTCCTGAAGTAAGGGAACGATAGTAGTGCCTTTATAGGTGTTGTCTAGTTCACGTTTCCACGAATCAATTAAGGTTTTTTGGCGAAGTGGATTGGGTTCTTCATCGACTACATCGTCAATAACTCTAAAAAAAGCGTATACGCGCTTCATGGCAAGGCGTTTTTCGGCTGGCAAAAAAATAAAGGCACTTGAAAAATTAGATTTGGCTCTGGCTGTAATGGTAGCTGCGTTGGGCAGGCCACTTAAGGCTTCATCGCTAGGAAGTATTTCAACTTTAGAAGTCATGTTGTTTATATACCTTTAAAGTGGTTTCGGCTCAAGGCGTTAAACGCAAGTTTAGCCATTTCCATTTTAGTGAGCTGTGGACGATGGTTAAAAACGTCACCATCTACTTCCTTTATTTTTTTAAGAATACTCACGCCACCCAACCAGGTGAGACGTATTTCAAAACCTAAACGGCCAGGTAAGAGAGCGCATAAAGGCTTTCCTTGCTCAAAAAGTTCCATAGCGCGTTCTACTTCAAAACTCATTAACCTCTTAAATTGCACATTATAGCGTTTAGCCAAAAGATCATTTTCGGTATAGCCAAAGCGCAGCATATCTTCGTGCGGGAGATACACGCGGTTTTTATCAACGTCAATACCAACATCTTGCCAATGGTTGGCCAGTTGCAAAGCGGTACATATATAATCGGAATACTCCATAAACTTGGGAGCCGGATACCCCATAATTGTAAGAACTAAACGCCCTACGGGATTGGCCGAATAGCGGCAATAGTTTAAGAGTTGTTCAAAATTATTGTAACGGTTTACGGTTACATCCATTTTAAAAGCGGTTAGAAGATCAGACAATAACGATACGGGCACATTAAAATTTTTAACCGTGTCGTTTAAGGCAATAAAAATGGGGTTTTGGGAAGAATCCATTGTTTTTAATTCTTTTTCCCAGTCCTTTAATTTTTCCATCCGCAAACCTTCATGTTCCTTTTCATCGGCAAAATCGTCGGCCGTTCGTGAAAAGGCATAAATAGCGGCAACCGGCTTACGAATTTTTTTAGGTAAAATAAAAGAAGCTACAGGAAAATTTTCATAATGGCCCTGAGCCAATTTTAGGCAAAAGGTATAAGCCTCGGCCAGCGATACAGATGGCTTTTGGGGAGGCGTAGGGCTTGCAGAATGAAGCGTGGGAGCATTCATAGTGCGAAGCTATAGGCAATGTGGAGTTTTAAATCAATAGGGGAAAATATTGGGCTAAGGCTTTTTTGATTTTTCAGTTTTGTCGATTTTATCGTAAGAACCAGAAACGGATGTATCGTCAAACTGGCGGATACCTTTAAATTTGCCTTCTTTTTTAAGATATTTTTCGGCGTTTGTTGGTGTGAAATTACCCGATAATCCCGATTCGGTTTCTTCAAAAATAAATTCACCGTCTTTTATTTTGGGGGCTTTGTTTAGTTTTTGAGTACGAGCTTTTTTGCGGGCTTCGGGGTCGGCATAAATACCATCGGCAAGCTTGGTAAAGCCGGTTGTGCGTACGTCACCCAGGGCGTCGTAGTCGTCACCTTTAAGCTTTGCGCCTTCTTTCCAGTCAAAATCTTTTTTATCTTTAGATGTCATTTACTTTTTATGCCTTTTCCCTTGTGAGACAGGGGTCCTATAAAAAAAGGGCGTCCTTTTGAAAGGACGCCCTTATTGTAACACAATTTCAGTCTTATTAGCTAACAAGACTTTTTAAAGCCTGACCGGCCTTAAATTTAGGAACACGGGTAGCCTTAATTTTAATTTCGGCGCCGGTTTGAGGGTTACGGCCAATACGGGCCTTACGTTTAGAAACCGAGAAAGTTCCAAAACCGGTTAAGGTAATTTTACCACCCTTTTTAAGGCACTTGGCAATAGAGTCGGTAGCGGCGTTCAAGGCTTTTTCGGCTTGAGCCTTGGAACATTCAGCTTCATTTGCGATCTGATCGATCAGTTCGGCTTTAGTCATTTGTTACCTCCTTAAGGTATTGGTCTTTTTGTATAACGTATTGCCCGGTTAGGCTTAAGCGTTATGCAAGAAGCCCTGTAATCTTCGTGGGAAAAAATTTTTGCACGAAGAAAAATGTTGAAGTTTGAAAAGGATAGCGAACGGCAAACCAAAGTCAAGATTAATAATGCGGGCCATGTATTTTTTTAACGCCCGCAAATGCAGAAAACATGCGAATTTGCCAGTTTGAACACTTTTGTTCAGTTGACGCAGTGCATTGGACTGGGCTGTATTTAAAAATTTGAGAAAACGTGGAGGCTGTCTATTAGATGACGCCCTCACCATTGCTGGGAAACGAGTCTTTTGGGTGGTGGAGTGAGGGCTTATAAGGTTGGCCACACGTTTTCTCAAATTTTTAAATACAACCCAGTCCTTCTGATTTTGGGTGTTTAAGAGGAGAAAAAGAGTTGAAAATAAAGTTAAAAACCTCTCTTTCACAATTGACTTTTGGGGCATAAATTTCTATAAAAATTGATCAATTTTCACTCGTAAAAATAGACGCCCATGACCCTTACAAAAGAAACTCAAAGCATTAACATTGAAGATGAAATGAAGCACTCTTACCTCGATTACGCCATGAGCGTGATTGTAGGCCGTGCGCTACCTGATATCCGTGACGGTTTAAAACCGGTTCATCGGAGAATCCTTTATGCCATGTTTCGTGAGGGTCTCCTGTCTTCCAAGCGTTATTCAAAATGCGCCGGTGTGGTGGGGGAAGTGCTTAAAAAATATCACCCTCATGGCGATTCGGCTGTTTATGATTCTCTTGTTCGCATGGCGCAAGAATGGAACATGCGTTACCCCTTAATTGATGGGCAAGGTAACTTTGGTTCCATCGATGGTGATTCGGCTGCTGCTTACCGTTACACCGAATGTAAAATGATGAGTTTGGCTGAAGAAATGATGGCCGACATCGACAAAAATACTGTCGAATTTACCCCTAATTTTGATACGTCTACCGAAGAACCCACCGTACTTCCTACAAAAGTTCCTAATCTTTTAATTAACGGTTCCGACGGTATTGCTGTGGGGATGGCTACCAAAATTCCTCCCCATAATTTAGGTGAAGTGATTGATGCGCTGGTGGCCGTTATTAATAAGCCCGATGTGACTATTGAAGAATTAATTAAAATTGTGCCAGGCCCCGATTTCCCTACCGGCGCTCAAATACATGGTTTGGGTGGTATTCATCAGGCTTACCGCACCGGTCGTGGTATTTTGCAGATGCGCGCCAAAGCCACCATTGAACCCATGAATAAGGCCGAGCGCGAAATGATTGTGATTACCGAACTTCCGTTTCAGGTTAATAAAGCGCGCCTTATTGAGTCGATTGCAAACCTAGTGCACGAAGATAAAATTGAAGGAATTAGCGAAATTCGCGACGAATCCGACCGCGAAGGCTTGCGCGTGGTGATTGAGCTTAAAAAAGCGGCCGCAAGTTCAGTTGTGCTTAATCAACTGTACAAACATACCGCCATGCAAAGTTCGTTTGGCGTGATTATGTTGGCTATTGTAGACGGTCAGCCTAAAATTTTAAATTTAAAAGACATGCTACTTCTTTTTGTGTCGCACCGCAAAGAAGTTGTTTTGCGTCGCACACATTTTGAACTGGAAGAAGCGCTTCGTCGGGCTCATATTTTAGAAGGTCTTAAAATTGCTGTTGAAAATATCGACGAAGTGATTGCGCTTATTAAAAAAGCACCCAATCCTCTTGAAGCCAAAAGCGGCTTGTGTGCCCGCTTTGGATTAACCGAAATTCAGGCTCAGGCCATTTTGGAAATGCGCCTGCAACGCTTAACGGGGCTTGAACGGGATAAAATTATTAATGAGTATAAAGAAGTATTAACCTTAATTGGCAAACTGCGTGAAATTTTGGCGTCCGAAAAACTGGTATTTGAAATTATCACCAATGAATTAAAAGAAATTAAAGCCAAATATGCCGATCCCCGCCGTACCGAATTGTTGGCTGGTTCCTTAGATGATATTTCTGTTGAAGATCTTATCCAAGAAGAAGAAATGGTGGTTACTGTTAGTCATCAAGGTTTTATTAAGCGTAACCCCAGTGCCATTTACCGTGCACAAAACCGTGGTGGTAAAGGTAAAATGGGTATGGCTACGCGCGAAGAAGATTTTGTAGAACAGCTTTTTATTGCCAGCACACATAGCTATATGCTGGTGTTTACATCGCTGGGTCGCTTGCATTGGGTGCGTGTACATGAAATTCCCCAGGCCGGCCGCGCCGCCAAGGGTAAATCAATTGCCAATCTTATTACGCTTCAGCCTAACGAAAAAGTGGCGGCGATTATGCCCATTAAAAATTTTGAGGCGGCCGAAAGCATTGTGTTTGTGACTAAAAACGGGACGGTTAAAAAAACCGAGCTATTGGCTTATTCCAACCCGCGTGCCGGTGGTATTATTGCCATTTCTATTGACGATGGCGATGAATTAGTCATGGTGCGTGTAACACATAATAAAAACGATGTGATGATTTCTACCCTACAAGGCCAAACCATTCGTTTTAAAGAAGAAGACGTGCGTAACATGGGGCGTGTAGCTACCGGCGTGCGTGGTATTTCTCTTGGCAATGGCGACCGTGTTGTAAGCATGGATGTTGTTTCTACAGGTGCCAGCATGCTTACTGTATCGGAATTGGGTTATGGTAAAAGAACCTCCACCGACGAGTATCGTTGTCAGGGTCGTGGTGGAAGTGGCATTATTACCATGAAAACCACCGATAAAACCGGCAATGTGGTGGGTGTTTTGGAAGTGATTGAAACTGACGACATTATGCTGATTACTACCTTGGGCCGTATTATCCGCATGCATGTGAAGCAAATTTCCGACATGGGACGTAATACCCAGGGTGTACGGTTAGTACGTTTAGAAACCGGCGAAAAAGTTGTATCGGTTGCTAAAGTTGCCGAAAGTGACGATGAAGTGGCTGTAGCCGCTCCCATTGAAACTGCAGCTGATTTACCACCCGAAGCTATTTCTGAGGAAGGTAGTGAGTAAATCGGTAAAAATATTATTTTGTATTCTTCTCTTTTCTACGGCCTGTTTTGGAAATGCTCAAGTTAAGGTTATTGTAGGGGATAAAGTTGTTAGCGCAGAAATAGCCGATACCCCTGAAGCGCGCGAAAAGGGACTGATGTTTCGCGAATCTTTGGGTAAATTTAGCGGCATGCTTTTTGTGTGGCAGGAAGATGTGCACAATTCATTTTGGATGAAAAATACCCCGCTTACTCTCGATATAATTTTTATTAATTCCGCTAAACAAATTGTACACATAGCCCCTTACGCCAAACCCTTATCGCTCGATTATATTAGCTCACCAAAATCTTACCGTTATGTGCTGGAAGTCAACGGAGGAAGCAGTCATGTGTGGGGACTTAAAGAGGGCGATTTAGTTAGCTTTGAAAAATAAGAAATTCCCTGTTAAGAAGGGATAAAAGTTTATCCACGGTGCGTCATTTTTGTTATCACTTTTCCATCCAATTGCGTAAAACTATCTTGCTAAATCAAAACCTCGCAGCTAGACACAAGGCTTATGCCAGGCTTATCCGTTAAAAAAGAGGCTAAATCCCTTTTTAAAATTAATTTGCCTCCCGGTATTTTTAAAGTGGGTAGTGCACCCGATTGTGATTTGTCGCTGCACGACCAAGAGCTATCTAAAAATCATTTCACCCTTTTTTTATCGGCCGATAGTGCGCGTGTTAAAGATAAAAGCGGCGGAAAAATTTTTATTAATCAAAAATCTATTGGCGATGAAGCCATGCTTCATCATGGCGATAGTATTAAAGCAGGTGCCTGGGAATTTGTTTTTGAAGCACGCACGCAAGATGACGAAGATTTACGCATGGAGGTGTCAACCCGTCTATCTACCCAGTTAACACCACATACGGCCGAAGCCCCCACCAAAATTATTAAGCTTGCCGATTTGGGGAATCAATTACTGGTAGAAAAACCTCTATTAGTATTGGACGAGGCCGGGAGTGTTCGCGAGGTAAAAATTTTAAAAAATAAAATTACCATTGGCTCACGTGAGGGTGTGGATGTTTTGTTAAAAGACGATTACGTATCGGGCAAACATTGCGAACTTAAATTTACAAGTTCTGGAATTTTTTTAACCGATCTTAAATCAACCAATGGTACTTATGTAAATGATACGCGCGTGGGTGATATTGGTTTAAAACCGGACGATATTATCCGTATTGGTGAAACCAAGCTTACAATACGCTGGAAAGAACAAACCGAAGCCATTTTGCCTGTTACCGACGATTTTTTTATGGGTATGGTGGGTACTACTTCTGTTATGAAGGTGCTTTTTGGAAAAATTCAAAAAGTGGCCCCAACCGATTTAAGCGTTTTAATTCAGGGCGAATCGGGTACCGGTAAGGAATTAATTGCACAATCTCTTTATCGTCTTTCTACACGCAGTGAAAAACCGTATGTTATCCTTAATTGCGGTGCTATTTCGGCAAATTTGATTGAAAGCGAGTTATTTGGTCATGAAAAGGGAGCCTTTACGGGGGCTATTAGTCGTCATACGGGAGCCTTTGAACAAGCAAACGGCGGCACCCTGTTTTTGGATGAAATTGGCGAATTGCCGTTAGAATTGCAGCCCAAGCTTTTGCGCGTTTTGGAAAATGGCACAATCCGCCGAGTAGGGGGTGCCGAAGAAATAAAAGTAGATGTGCGTATTGTGGCGGCTACACACCGCAATTTAACTGAAAAAGTAAAAGAAGGAAAATTTAGAGAAGATCTCTTTTATCGCCTGCATGTTATTCCACTCTTTGTGCCGCCACTGCGTGAGCGAGTAGGAGATGTGCTGCTTTTAGCCGAGCATTTTTTATCAAAACAATCCGGATCTTATCGCAAAACCCTATCGTTTGAAGCGCGCGACAAGCTTATTAGCTATCCATGGCCTGGCAACGTGCGCGAGTTGCGCAATGTTATTTGCCGCAGTATGGTATATGCCACACAGGCGCAAATTATGCCGCAGGATATTGAGCTATTAAGCGTAGCGTCCCCCGAGCCTGCATCTTCCAGTTTTACTCCTCCCCCTGATCATGTAGCCTTGGTGGAAAAGCAGAAGATTTTGGAAGTGCTGCGCGAAGTGCAGGGTAACCGCACGCGTGCCGCCGAAGCCTTAGGGATGGCCCGTTCCACGCTATTTAGACGGCTAAGGGATTATGGCCTTATTGCCCCCGATGAGACAGAATAAGGCCGCAAAAAACCATGCCGCTTATAGAGCGGGAATTTTAAACTCAATTTTTAAGAAACGTTTAAAAGATTAAGCGTTAGCTTCAACTTTGGTTACGTTTTGAGCCATAGGGCCCTTAGCACCAGTTTGAAGTTCAAACTCAACTTCCTGACCTTCTTGGAGGGATTTATAACCGTCACCACCAATGGCTGAATAATGAACAAATACATCCTGGCCATTGTCCTGCTCGATAAAACCAAAACCTTTAGAATCGTTAAACCATTTTACGCGACCGCGTGTTTTCATAGATACTCCATTAAATAATACGGGCAATATGCCCAATCCATCTTCCAAACCATCGGAGGAGAGATTATATCCAATATAGGATACAGAACAGGGTGGATATTAAGATTTGGGGTTTACGTCAAATAAAAAATGGATAGTTTTAAAAAAAAGTGGACCATTTTGGGGTTTTTTCCTACATACGGCATACACAGGAGATCTAATATATGACAAAAGGACCCATTACCCAGTTTATCCAAAAAAATTACAAACACTTTAATGCCGCTGTGGTGCGTGATGCGGCCGATGGCTGGATTGCCCATTTAGACCAAGGTGGCAAAATGCTGGTAAGTCTGGCCGGTGCCATGAGTACGGCCGAATTGGGTATTTCGTTTGCCGAAATGATACGCCAGGATAAAGTGAAAATCATCTCATGTACGGGTGCTAACCTGGAAGAAGATATCATGAACCTGGTAGCCCACTCACACTACAAGCGAGTGCCGGGCTATCGAGAGCTTTCCAAACAACAAGAATGGGATCTTTTAGAAAATCACTATAACCGCGTGACCGACACCTGTATTCCCGAAGAAGAAGCATTCCGTCGTTTGCAAAAGCATATCCATAAAGTGTGGAAAGATGCCGAAACAAAGAACGAACGTTATTTTCCGCACGAGTACATGTACAAAATTTTGCTCTCGGGCGAATTAAAACAATATTACGAAATCGATCCTAAAAATTCTTGGATGCTGGCTGCGGCCGAAAAAAATATCCCCATCATTGTGCCAGGCTGGGAAGATTCTACCATGGGCAATATTTTTGCCTCGTACGTCATTAAAAAAGAACTCAAAGCGTCTACCATGAAGAGCGGTATCGAATACATGGTGTGGCTAGCCGATTGGTATAAACAAAACTCTTCCGGAAAAGGCGTTGGCTTTTTCCAGATTGGTGGTGGTATTGCCGGCGATTTCCCCATCTGCGTGGTGCCCATGATGTACCAGGATTTGGAATGGCACGATGTACCTTACTGGAGTTATTTTTGCC
The DNA here is from genome assembly GCA_019695305.1 of bacterium. Taxonomy (NCBI): domain Bacteria; species bacterium. The sequence goes on along the minus strand of JAIBAG010000001.1, from coordinate 26,872 downwards.
AAATTTCCGATTCTACGACATCATACGGGTCTTATTCCGGTGCGGTACCGAACGAAAAAATTACTTGGGGTAAACTCAATATCGACACACCCAGTTTTATTATTGAATCGGACGCATCCATTGTAGCGCCGCTCGTTTTTAACTATGTGTTGGGAAATTAATGAGTGCACTCAACCCAAATCCTATTGTGCAATTTGGCCAATGGTTTGAAGAAGCCAAAAAAAATGCAGGGCTTTCCATGCCCGAGGCTATGATGCTGGCTACTCTTGATGATAACGGGTATCCAGACATCCGCACTGTTTTACTAAAAGGCTTTGACGAAAATGGTTTTGTATTTTTTACCAATTTTAATTCGTCGAAAGGACGCGCTTTAAAAAAGAATCCTGTTGCAGCACTTAATTTTTATTGGGAAAAATTAAAAAAACAGGTGCGTATTAAAGGTAAGGTTAGTGTTGTTAGTGATGCTGAAGCCGATGAGTATTTTCGTTCCCGTCCTTTAGATAGCCAAATTGGCGCCTGGGCTTCCCTTCAGAGTGAAGTGTTAGATAGCCGTGATACTTTAGAGAAACGTTTTAAGGAATTTTCTGAAAAGTTTAAGGGTAAGGAAATTCCGCGTCCGCCCCATTGGAGTGGTTTTAGAGTAAATCCTTCTAAAATTGAATTTTGGATAGAGCAGCCGTATCGCCTGCACGATCGCTTTGTCTATCGTAAAAATGAAAAAGGGGAGTGGGTGGTGGGGCGTTTGTATCCGTAATCTTTGAATACTTTTTTATTTTTTTGTAAATCTGAAGTCTGTCTATTAGATGACGCCCTCACAAGTTCTGTGAAGATGGGCTTTTGGATGGCAGGGTGAGGGCTTGTTGGTGAGACGCATATTTACAAAAAAATAAAAAAGTATTCAAAGATTACTACTTTTGTGTGTTTATGTGAGTATGGGGAGACGAATTCTCATTTCAGGTGCTTCGGGATTAATTGGTCAGGCTATTAGCCAGTCATTTCCTGACGATCAAATTTATAAATTAGTTCGTCATCAGCCGAAAAATAAAAACGAAATTTTTTGGGATATTGAAAAACAAGTTTTAGATCCAAAAAGTCTTGAGAATTTCGATGTTGTTATTCATCTCTCCGGTGAAAATATTGCCGCGGGTCGCTGGACCGATAAACAAAAAAAGAAAATTATTGATAGCCGCATTTTATCTACCCGTCTTTTGTGCGGTGCTCTTAATAAAGTTAAAAATAAACCGGCACATTATCTTCAAGCTTCGGCCATTGGTTATTATGGGTTGCGTGGTGATGAAAAGCTGGATGAAAAATCAGAACCTGGCACAGGTTTTTTGCCAGAAGTGTGCGTAGCCTGGGAAAATGAAACTAAGCATTTAAAAAATGTTCCTATCACTTATTTACGCACGGGTATTGTGTTGAGTCTTAAAGGTGGTGCGTTATCTAAAATGTACTTGCCGTTTAAAATGGGGGCAGGTGGTGTTGTGGGGAGCGGCCAGCAATATATGAGCTGGATTGATTTGGACGATTGGATAAATTCGTTTCAATTTATTGTGCAAAAAGAAATAACAGGTCCGGTAAATTTGGTTTCTCCACAGCCTGTGACTAATAAAGAATTTACCGCAACGCTCGGTAAGGTTTTAAAGCGACCAACAGTTTTACCTGTACCAGGCTTTGCTTTAAAACTAGCGTTGGGCGAGATGGCTCAAAATTTATTATTGGGTAGCACGCGTGTATATCCGCACGTGTTAACAAAAGTCGGGTTTCAGTTTCAATATCCAAATTTAGAAAATTGTTTGCAACATTGTCTTGTAGGGGCACACGGCCGTGTGCCCTTACGAACATAATCATGAGTAAAAATACGGCCATCATCATCGGCGGAGGTTTTGCGGGTATTGCCGCCGCTATCCATTTGGATGCGTTGGGCTATGCTGTCACCTTAATCGAACGGAAACCTCTCTTGGGCGGGCGCGCCTATGCCTTTCAGGATAAAAAAACGGGAAGCTGGGTGGATAACGGACAGCATCTCATGATGGGAGCGTATCACGAAACGCTTAAATTATTTGATTATCTGGGTGTAAAACGCCATCTTAATATTTTAAATCCCACCGTAGTTCCTCTTGTTTTAGAAAACGGCGAAAAAACTATTTTTAAGCTTACAGATTTAAAACCACCGCTTAATTTATTACGCGCCTTTCTTAACTTTAAAGCGCTTACATTCAAAGACAAGCTGGGGCTTGTGGCACTTCAAAAATCGCTCCAAAAAAATGATATGGAAGGGCTAACCGTTACCCCCTGGCTTAAAAAATTAAATCAAAGCGAGTTTTCTCAGAAAAATTTTTGGGATATCTTAACGCTGGCTACTCTCAATGATGATCCTAAACGCGCCTCCGCTTCAATGCTCGCTGTAGTATTGGCCAAAGGAATTTTAGGCAGTGTTTTTGACTCACGTTTGATTATTGCTAAAACGCATCTCTCCGATATTTTGGCTAACCCGGCCGAGCAGTATCTTACACTAAGAGGGCACAAGGTAATAAAAGGATGTGGTGTAAAAAAAATTCATGTGCTCGATAACAAAGTTCAGATGGTAGAAACGGATAAAGAACATTTTAAAGCGGATCTCGTAGTGAGTAGCCTCCCGCCTAACTCTTTGTTGCCTCTTATTCCCGAAGGTTTTGTAGAAAAACTTCCTTATTTTTCGAATCTTAAAAAAATAGAAACAGCGCCAATTGTTTCCATCAACTTATGGTTCGATCGCCCGATAATGGACGATATGTTTGTGGGGGCGGCCGATAAAAAGGTGCATTGGTGGTTTGATAAAAATAGAATATCCGATATCACGCATCCACCGTATCATTATATGGGGGTTATTAGCGGGGCTTATGATCTCTTGAATAGTGGGAAAGAAGAGATCATGGCTTTTGCTTTGAGTGAATTTAAATCTCTTTTTCCCAAAGCAAACGAAGCCTCACTCATCCATAGCTTGGTGAATAAGGAAGTAAATGCCACCATGTCGATTACGCCTCAAAGTGACAAATTACGCCCCCCTCAAAAATCCCCCTTCGATAATTTCTATGTAATCGGTGACTGGACCCAAACCGGCTACCCGGCCACCATTGAATCGGCTGTATTATCAGCCAAAATGATGGCCACGGAGCTAAGCTAATTATATAACTTATTGATTTAATTTAGTTATTATAGGAATTTATTTTTTTTAAAAAAAATAAGCCAACCAGGCAACTTATTTAGATGTTAAACCGATAATAGTGTACGAACATTTTTTGAGGATATCGAATATGAAACATACAATTAAACTTTTAGCACTTTTAACGCTCACTTTTTTTTCACTTGCAGCCCAGGCCGAAACCATCATGGTTACTAAAACAGCCGATACAAATGACGGTGCCTGCGATACCGATTGCTCTCTCCGCGAAGCTATACTTAAGGCCAATCTAACAGCTGATCTTGATACTATCGAACTTAATCAGGAAGGTCCGTATTCAATCGATTTAGGACGCATGAGTATTCGTGCCGAACTCACCATAAAAGGAACTTCTACAAACCCAGCGGTGATAGATGGAACCAATAACGCAAACCGCCGCTTTTCCAATATCTTAACCAGCAATTTTTCAACGACAAGCGCTAAAAAAGTTAATTTTGAAAATTTGACCTTTCAAAATTTTACCGATACCTCAGCCGGTGTTCTTGGCATAACAGGCGATTTTTCCATCACACTTAATCACACCTCATTTTTAAATAACGCGTCTACAACATCGTTTTCTGGTGGAGGCGCCATCGTTTTAAATGCCACAACTTTTGGCAAGGGCTCAATTAATCTCTTAAATGGTTGCGTGTTTGAAAACAATACAACTGCAGGAACCGGCGGTGCCATTAAGTCATCTAAAGGTCTTTTAATTTCCAATATTAGTGACGCTATACCAACAGCCTATAACATTTTTAAAAACAACAAAGCTGCACTTGGCGGCGGCGCTATTTATGCAGACACTGGCTATACTTTCCTTGCTAAAATGATATTTGATGGAAATGAATCCGCTACCGACGGTGGCGCCATCAATCTCGAAAACTCATCTCTACTAGGCGGACAAATCCAGTTTAACAATAACAAGGCTTTGCATGGTGGTGCTTTTGCATTTACTCAATCTACAGCTTGCCTCGATGTAAACACCTGTCTCATACCTTTAAATATAGATGCCAATCAAATAAACTTTGCCAATAATCAGGCCAGCCAAGGCGGAGCGCTATATATTGTCGATCGTCAACCAAGCGACTACATTTCAATCGCCCAAGTTAGTTTAAATCAAATTAGTATTATCGATAACAAAGCCATATCTATGCTTAATGATGGCAACCCTCAAGGCGGTGGTATTTATAGTAATACCCCATTAGCCATTTCGTATTCCACTATTGTAAACAATACTGTTGAAACCACGAGCACCGATCCTCAAGGTGGCGGAATATATTTTACCGACATCACCGAAACTGCCGCTATTTTTAAGCACAACATTTTTAATCAAAACAATCACAACAACAGCGCTACTAACGAAATTTATATGGATAACTACGCCAGTTCTTATCCCGATACTATTATTCATATTGTAGGCTTAAGTGTTGTGGGTAGCGATGTGGTGTACTCAACCGAAACAGATGTAACTACTTTTGTAAGCGATGACGCTCAAGTATCTGTAGATCCAATTATACTGAATGGTTATAAAGCGGGCTATCTTCCTACCATAGCCGGTTTAGCCTTGGATGCAGCTGAAAATACACAATGCACCAATATTGATGGCTTACCTTTATCTTACGATCAAGCTGGAACTGCAATACCCGCTAACAATACCAAATGTGACATAGGAGCATTCGAATTAAATTGTGCTGCTACACAATATTATGTGGATAGCGATAGCGACGGTTATGGAGCTGGTGAATCATTTTACACCTGCAAAACATCACCCAATTTTGTCACTAATAATCAGGACTGCGATGACAATAACATTAACGTACTCACACCCGATTCTCCCGAAACCTGTGACGGAGAAGACAACAATTGCAACGGTGAATATGACGAAGGTTTGGATACAGGTGATACCGACGGCGATGGCGTTATGAACTGTGCCGAAGAAGAAACGTGCGACGGACTTGATAATGATGGCAATGGCACTATTGACGAAGGATTTTCAGATAACGATACCGATGGTGTTGCCGATTGCGTAGACACCGAAGAATGTGACGGTTTAGACAACGACGGCGACGGCGCTATTGATGAAAGCTTTAGCGATGTTGATAGCGATGGTTTGGCCGATTGTGTGGATACGGTTAATAACGAAGAAGTAGATAGTGGTGATACTTCAGGTGAATCGGACGAATCGGACATCTCCGAAGAATCCGACCCGTCTGACGAGCCGGAAGTATCAGACGACTCTGAAACTACCTCCGATCCCGAAACCAGCCCAACTGGTACCGATACAGGCAATAGCCAAAACCCTGGCGATAGCAACAAAGCTGGTGGCAGCAGCGGTGGTGGTTGTAGTTTAGCACCTGCTAACAGCAGTTTTAATTTGGCATTTGTTATGTTGTGGATGCCGCTTATGGGGATTTATTTCTTAAAACGAAAATTAGGATAATTTATGGGAACTGATGCAATAAACGGTTTACAAACACCTTGGTATTTTTACGAAAACGAATCGGTACTTCCGGAAAAAAGTGATCCGGCACCGTTGCCTTTATTTGCCCCCCCGTTTTTACCACAAGCCACTGAAGGTTTGGCCGTAAATGCCGCACGCTTTGCAAGGTTACCCAAAATACCTGGACCGTGGGGCCTTGCTTTGGCTGCAGGCAGCCTTGGTACCGTGTGGTATTTGAGTGGCAGCGAGGAGGATATTAATCCAACCCTTGAAGAACCTGGTTTTACTCCTTACGAAGATCCAGAAGTTGATTTAGAAAACCCCGAAACAAAAATTAAATTTTCTCCTTTGTCCGATCCCGCTACCACAATTGGCCAACCGCCTTCGGCCCCAGTGGTTATAATTCCACGCAATCCCGAAGAGCCCAAAGAATCTGCAAGCGAAGAAATTATGATGAGCGCAGATAATCCAGAATCAAACGAACAACACATAAGTGAGAAGGTATCCGATTTAACAGAGCTAAATTGGAAAAATAACACATCGCGTGCTAAAACAACTTTTCCCAAACGCGTTACAATTATGTTGGACAATGGAAATAAATTAACAATTCAATATTATGGCGCTGATACTACGAAAAGTTTTTCTGGAGCATACAAATATCATTTGGTGCGTCAAACTAATGGAACAGATGGGAAAGATCATTACTATCTCTACCTCATCAGGCCAACAGATGCGCATATGGCAGGGGCTTATGCTGCTAAAATGGCGGATCGTATTGCCCCAAGGGGTATTGCAGCGGGGTGGATAAGAATTGATGAGAGTGGAGACATGCTTGTGGATGGTCAAAGCGGAAATTTCCCTACTCAAAATGATCAATATTTTGGTGAAGCAACCATGTTTTCACATGATGATGTATCTGGTTTAGATCCTGCCGTGCAGTACTTATCTCAATTTTTTTCAATTGAAAAAGGCAGTGCAAAACCTCCCGGGATCGATTAATTTTTATGAGCCCTGTCGATTTAACGACTCTGTATCTCGATCAAACATCGTGGTTTGAAGAAGCAAGGTCAGAACCTTTACCAGCTTTTGTAATGCCACCACCTCAAATTGTTATTCCCGCTGCCAGTGCGGCAAAAGAAGTGGCTAAAAAGGCAGTGCGTACCCCTATTGCTGCGCCCGCAACAAGCGCCTTAGCCTTAGGTGCCTTTTTAACTCCTGGAGTATATTGTGAATTAGCAAATCCCTACGCTTGCCATGCTCCAGTAATTGATAAGGGCATGGTTTTTACTTTTAGAGGTCCTGTATTAGGCAAAAATTCTGTTCATTATGAAACACCTCAAAATTTGGAAATTGATTTAGGTGTTTGTGAATTGGAAAGTCACAATACAGAAACTAGTGAACTGGGTTTTTCACCGTACCAAGAACAAGAGATTGATTTGGAAAATACCCCCACTGTTGTTGTAGACCCGGAAGAGCAACATAAAAAACCAGGGGAGCCTGTATTGCCCCTTGTTATCCCCCCAAAGCCCCATGCAGAGCCAGAAGAACCGGAGATTGAGGGCCTGCGTATGAGCGCCGGTGATGATGAAAATATATCAGAAACCGCTGAAGCCATTTTAGAAGAAGCCGGTTTTACAGAAGATGAACCCGATTATCCCGAAATTAAAAAAATTCTTATCCTGTGCATGCAAGCAGGTGAAAAGCCAAATGTGGCGTTAGAGATGTGCCTTTATTATGATTTAGGTGAAATAGAAATAACGAATGATGTTGTTCAGTACATCGGTCACAACGCAGAAAAACGGCGTGAATTTATTAATGCATTAGAAAAATGCGGTTTTATTGACGCGAGTTCAATAATAGGCACTGGGCAAGACTATACAAGACCTGATTTATTAACCTGGCAAGAGGCACGATATTTAGCAGAATATCTTTATCCACTGTTACCTGCAGAAAAAAAGAGAGTAGCAAATCTTGATCTTACATGGCGTAAACTAGAAAAAATGTACCGTGATATTGTAACGGGCCATGCACGCATTATTCCGGACGATTTGGCGCATAGGGCTTTAGCAAGAATTCTTAATGAAGAAACACTTGAAGCAGAAACCGGCCATGCATTACGCCACGATATCCCGGGGGGGTTAAAAGATAATGCCAACTGGGTAGCGCGTTTACTGGATGAGGCTTTTCATGATGAGCGAATAGCGCCTATTATTAATACAACATGGCCCCGTTTAAATGCTGAAGCAAAAGACAGATTAGTGGATGAATATGCATTACTTGTATCAACTATACAAAATGTAACCGGGCATATAAACGAAAATATTCTAGGAATTATCTTTCGCCTTGAGCTCATTAAAAATTATTTTAAAGGGGATGATATTTTTGGCCAAGATCAGAATTTTAAAAGCGTGAAGGATGTAGTGGATGAAACGTTAAGAGCTTTTTATGAAGGCAATGACGAAGCTTTAGAAGTAAGACCATCAAAATTAGCCAAAAAGCCATCATTTCCTGGCATGGCTGCACTAAATGAACGTTCTCGTGCGCCAGAGCTAAATAATATACACAATCAAAGATTAAGTGATAAAAAAATCTATTCAACTACAGAAATTGAAAGAATGTCGGGTGAGGCTTTGGATGATTATTATCGTTGGTTATTACTGGCGTTAAAACTTACAATAATGGACATGTCAGAAAGTACATCCACCGATCGGCATGATGCGCTATATTTGATATTGCAAATAGAAAGGCTTCCAAAAAATAGCGATAACCAAAGACATTTAGCTTTGCGCAATACAATTTTGGCGTACGGCTTAATTTTGCACATTCTTTTATTTATCCCTGAATCTAAAAATTAGAGAAAATGGGATGGCTACATACGATGGAAATAGCCTATTGCCTTTAGCAAAAAACCCCACTATACACAGCCACCTTGTGTATGGATTATTTAACCCTTACAAAACCACGCATTAGCCTTTTATTTGCCATTACCGGTTTGGCGGCTTTTATTATGGAAGGTTCCATGATGAAAACTCCGGGCAAGATGTGGCTGCTTGTTTTGGCTATTTACATGACGGGTGGAGCTGCCAATGCGCTCAATCAGTATTTTGAGCGTGATGTAGATGCCCAAATGGCCCGTACGGCGAAAAAGAGACCGCTACCTCAGGGTAAAATTTCACCCATGAGCGCGCTTATTTTTAGTGTGGTGTTAGGTGCAGCGGGAACTTTTGTTTTGTGGTTTTTTGGGGGTTGGCTTTCTGCTTTGTTAGGGATTGGCACCATTATCTTTTACAGTTTCTATTACACGCTCTATTTAAAACCGCGCACTCCTTATAATATCGTCATCGGTGGTGTGGCTGGAGCCACGGGCCCGCTTATTGGTTGGGCTGCGGCTACGGGGCAAATTGGTTTAGCTCCGTTTATCATGTTTCTTTTAATCTTTCTTTGGACGCCTCCACACTTTTGGGCGTTGGCCTTGGGGTGTAAAGAAGATTACAAAAAAGTGTCGTACCCCATGTTGCCTTTGGTAGTGGGCGACGAAGCCACACGTAAACAAATTCTACTTTATTCATTTACTCTTATTCCAACCACCTTGGCTCTGTATTTTATCGGGGCGAGTGGAATGATTTATCTTATTAGCACTACGGTAATGGGTATTTTATTTGTGATAGCTGCCATTCATCTCTACCGCAAAAAAACCACCAAATCCTCCTGGGGGCTTTTTGCTTATTCCATTGTGTATCTGCTTCTTGTGTTTGTGGCGATTATGGTGGATTCGCTAGTTTACTGACAGAACGGTGATTTAGTCTACAAATAACGTATGGGGCTGTCAGTACAACAAGGGCAATGAAAGTAGCCTAAACTAAGGGGACTTGTTAGTAATTGGTCAATTTCCCTTGAACAAATAAGAGTTCGGTTTGCGAGAGCATCAAATCCATTTTGGCGTTTAATTCCTGCTTTTTGTAATTGGTTAAATCATTTTGCGTGCGGATTAAAGTATCGGAACTTGAGCGGCCTTGTTCAAATTTTTCTTTTTCTCCCGTAAAAGTAGCGCTGTAATTTTGTGTGGCGGCCTTGGCGGCTTTTAAGCGGGCCATTCTGTTTTTGTAACGGGTTAAGCTTTCCGTCACATTTTTATAAATTTCCTGTTCCTTGTTTTTAACTTCAAAAACTTTTTTGGTTTTGTCCATTTTAGCCATACTCGCTTCGGCCCGGCTAAAGCGGTTTTGGAGAGGTATTTTAAAATTAGTTCCAACACCCCAGGCCTCATTCACATTATCAATTTTATTATTGGCGTTAGAATAAGAGCTGTCCACGCCGTTTAAGGCTAAGCTTGCATTGACATCCAACTGAGGCCAAAGAGCATTTCTTTTAATTGAAAGAATAATTTTGTGCGCTTCCAATTCTTTTTTAAGAGCCAGATAATCGGATCGATGAGTCATGGCTTGAGTTAAGGCTTCGTTCTGAGAAGGAAGAGCAAAAATATTTTTTTCATCGGCTAACTTTAAAGTGTCATTCGGGCTAAGCGATAAATCATAGCGTAGTGTTTCTAATGCGGCCGTATAAATATTTTTAGCTTCTAAATAAGCGGCCTCTCGCGCGTTGGCATTGGCGTTAAAGCCGGAGAGATCACTATTTTCGATAATCCCTAATTCTTTTTTATTGATGTTGGCTTTGTACAGGCTCTTGGCCAAATCAAGAGCTTCTTTTTCGTACGCTAAATTTTTATAGGCCCAGTATAAATTATAATAGTGGGCCAAAACTTCAAATAAAAGTGCATCTATTTTAGCCTGTGTGGCTAAATCGAACGATTCTACCTGTTTTTTAACAGCGGTGATGTTTTTGCGCGTTTGATAACCGAATGAATTTTTAAGGAGTGATTGGCTGGCGGTGGCGCTTACGGTGGAATTATACAAAGGATTGAGTGTGACAAAGGGCGAATTGCTGGATTCCTTAATATTTTTATAGCTAGCTGTAAGCCCCATGCCCCAAGGAGTTTGCTGTAAAATATCAGCTCCAAAATCGGTGGTGCGGGTTTGTGTGCCAAAAACGCTGATAGTGCGATCGGAATTATCTCTATAATACTGATAATGAGCTTGTAAGGTAGTGTCGTAAATAGATTTGGCGCGCTCAAGTTCAAAAGTGTTTTTCTTTTGGTCTAAAATAGCCTGCTGGATATTGAGATTTTGAACGAGAGCGATTTCTTTTACTTTTTGGGAATTAAGGGTGATGATTTCTGCCCGCAAGGAAAACGGAAATGCAAAGAGACAGGTGAGCAAAAAAGTGATTTTTGTGTTGTGAAAGGACACTTTTATTCATTAATGGATGGAGCCTTAAAATGCAAGCTTGGGGATGGGAGCCCTAAACAAGATTAATTTCTCCATTCATAAACTTTTGGCATTTATCCAAATCCCACACTTCACATCTGGCTTTTTTGTATTTTTTTGCAAAAGCTTCCAAACCGTGAGTGGCCGCTTTTTTAAGCCCCGATTTTATCTCAAAGGCCCACAAATTTTGCGGCGTTTTTAGTACAAAATCAACTTCGGTTTGTCCCTCGCGCCAATAATACAAACGGCTGTTGGGAATGAGGGATAGATGTGCCCCCACAGCACATTCCAAAATTCTTCCGTACCACGAAGGATCTGCATCAAGCTTTGCCCACGATTGGTAGGCATGAATGAGCGCCGAATTCATCACAATAATTTTGGGTGAAGAGATTTTTCCCGCAAGGGCTGCTCCCGTATATTTTTGAAGGGGGGTAATGAGAAAACATTGTTCAAATAAATTGAGATAATCACGTATGGTGGTGGCATTGCCTTTATCTTGCAGTTGCCCCAATAATTTGTTGTAGCTTATTTCCTGTGCCGGATATTGCATGCATAATTCAAAACACTGGCGCAGCAGAGCTGGTTTATCGATACGCCTTTGGCTTAAAATATCCTGCCCCAATACGGGTTCGATGATGCTACCCAGCGTGTAACTCCGCCAGCGTTCTTCGTCGTTTACAAACGGGGCTACTCCGGGATATCCGCCATATTTTAAATAACGGGTTAAATCCCATCCAAACATCTGGCGGCACTCGGCAAAAGTCCAGTGTGAAGCGTGAGTGAGTTCAAAGCGGCCGGCCAGGCTTTCTACAAGTCCTTTTTGTAAGTTAAGGCTGGAAGATCCCAAAAGCAAAACGCGCAAATGTTGTTCATGGCGTGTTTGATCAAAAAGAATTTTTACCTGCTCGCTCCATCCCTGTATTTTTTGAACTTCATCAATAATGAGCAGGGCATCGGGTGAAAGATTTTGAGCTTGTTGCCAATAAAAACGAATCCACTCGGGAGTGGGAGGTGTGGGAGAATCGGCACTCACCATTATTTTTGGCCCTGTCCAGGCCTCAAAGATATGCCGGGCGGCGGTAGTTTTACCTACTTGTCGGGGGCCGAGCAAAATTTGTAAGAGTGGTTTGTCTTCTAAAAGACGGGCTTGTAATTTTTTTTCAAAAGGACGCTGGTAGCTCATACCAGCATTGTAATGAAAGCCTTTTAAATTTACTAGATGTATCTAACAAATTTGTTAGGTATATCTAGTAAAAATAAAAAAATTAATGATTACAATATATTAGAATGTGTTTAGCCAATAAATTCCACGGCTACTTTGTGGGGAATAAGCTTTTTGTCGTAAGCCATATCCAAAAAAAGCTGCACGGCTTTTTTGCCATCGGCGCCGTAATCCAGCGTGCGCTGGTTTACGTACATGCCTACAAAGGTATCGGCATCTTTTTCGCTTAAATCTCTAGCGTATTTCATGGCATGGGCTAAGGCTTCTTTGCGGTGGTTTAAACCATGAGCAATGGAGTTGCGTTGGATGCGGGCTAATTTATGCATCATTTCGGGCCCCAAATTACGGCGCACGGCATTGCCACCTAAGGGAAGGGGAAGTCCACCGGTTAATTCATCCCACCATTTGCCTAAATCTAAAATGAGATGAAGACCCATGGCCTGATACTGAAGCTGGCCTTCGTGAATAATAAGGCCACAGTCTACTTTACCTTCTTGAACGGCTTCGATGATTTGATCAAACGGGATAACCACTTGTTCAAAATTAGGTTCCACCATTTTAAGAGCCAGGTAAGCCGATGTCATGGTGCCGGGAACCGCTACTTTTTTATTTTTTAAATCGGAAACAGGGAAAGGTGTTTTAGAAATAACCATCGGTCCATATTTTTCACCCATGCTGGCGCCGCTATCGAGCAGCGCATATTTATCGGCCAGGTAAGCATAAGCGTGGATGGAAACGGCCGAGATTTCGTACTTTCCGTTCATCGCATCGCGGTTTAAGGTTTCGATATCTTTTAAAACGTGTTCAAACTCCAAGCCTTCGGCATCAATTTTGTGCTCGGCTAAAGCGTAGAACATAAAAGCGTCGTCCGAATCGGGACTGTGGGCGATGTGTATTGTCATGGACTTTTTCCTAACAAGGATGCCTGTTTAGGGCAATAAAAAAAGGTGGATACTTAGGAGGAGTTAAGGAATAGTAAGATGTTTTATGAATGATAATGATTACATGCAATTAGCCTTAAACGAAGCCCAAGAGGCTTTTGATGCTGGCGAAATTCCCATAGGGGCTGTTTTAGTTCAAGACGATCAAGTGATTGCCGTGGCCCACAATACCCGCGAGCAAAGTTTAAACCCCCTGCATCATGCCGAGATGATTGTGCTGGAAGAAGGGGCCAAAAAGCTCAAAAACTGGCGGCTGAATGATTGTACGTTGTATGTCACTTTGGAACCTTGTCCGATGTGTCTTGGTGCCTCACTTCAGGCACGGATAGGTAGGCTCGTATATGGAGCTAAGGATGATAAACGTCGCAATATTAACGAACGCACGAATGGACAAACGCACGAAGATACGAGCTACCAATTTCCTTCTCTTGATAACTTACAAGAAATTGAAGGCAATAATCATACTATTAAAATTAATTCTGGAGTTATGCGTTTAGAATGTGTCACAATTCTGCAAAGTTTTTTTAAAGATAAACGTATTAAAGGAAATATATAATGAAACTTTTTGGCGCTTTATCAGCATTATCATTTTTGGCGGCTTTAATTATGTACCAGGTAGGTTCTACCAATGGTCATTTAACAGAACTTAAGGATTTCTTTTGGGTTCCCATACCCTTAGGTATTCTTTCGGCTGTTTTGGCTTTTAAAAAGAAAAATTAAACCATTTTTTGAGTTGTAACGATCAGAAGGTATGGTTTTTAAAGCCGGAGGCTCTATTTATGATTAAAAAAATTATTCTTTTGTTTGTTTTTGTAAATATACTTTTTGTTGTGCCTTCACAGGCGTCTAGTCTTAAGGCACATAATTTTAAAGAACTTCATTTTGGCATAAGCTTTCCAGCCGAATGGACTATTACGCCGCGTGAAGACGGAATTTCTTTCAAATCCCATGATCAGAGCTATTACGGTAAAATCAAGCGCTGGATGACGGCCAAGGATGAAAAGGCACTTGTGGCATCTTTAAGACAAAATCTTGGTCAATCGGGCAAGATTATTAAGGAACAAGACAAACCCGCCGATAAAAACCCATATTATCTTTTTCATCAGTTTGTTTATGAGGAAGGTGAAATTAAAACAGCCGTTTATGCCATAGTGACCAAAACCAAAACTTATACCATTACTATTGGTAGTGCGGCAGAAAAATTTGACTTAGCTTTTGTGGAAGGGCTTGCAGGCACCTTTAAACCGCTTGAATGAGTGTCTTCAAATTTGGCCCGCATCCTATGTTAACCATTCATCCCCCGTACTATGTAAGGTATTTGTTATTTTATCCCTTTATATAGTTTCGTAACATGGGACTTAAAACCAAAGCCCCTTCAATGAGATAGCGTAATAGTGACTTAACCCGTTGCAACATATTTGTGGCCATCATGTCGCTTTCTATTACATCCACCCACCGTAGTGGCAAATACATCATCCCAATCAGCATTACATACCAAAATACTTCCATGGGTTTTCTGTAAAAGTAATTCCAATCAAGAAATAACCATTCATGGATTGTTAGTGCCGGGGTGGGCATCATGCTACCAAAAACAGTGCTTGCTATTACAAGCATGCAGGTGATGTACAAAAAGTGAATGATCAACGGTTTTTTTACCTCGGTAGAACAGGATGTTTCTGTCTGTGTTTCCACAAAAACAAGGTGGGATACTTTTACCAGGCAAATGAGCGCTGCAATAGCAAGTGGGGCACCATACCAGGCAGACTTTTTTGGGAAAAAATGAAGAAAAAAGGCGTTGATGGCCAAATTTAAGCTTACAAATTCAAAAAGCATGCGACAACACCATACCGGATAAAAAAATAAGATACGGGCGTTACTATCGTTAATTTTTTTTGTGTGATGGTAGCGGATTATTTTTAGTTTGTTTGCCTGCGCATACCAATCGGCGGCAAAAATAAAAAATAAAAACAAACCAAATAGAGGCATAGTGGCCTCATTTTTAAGAACTATGTAGGCCAAATTGCCCAAAGTAGGCGCTACAAAGAGCATAAACAAAAAAATGGCAACATCCGTTAAAATAATAATGCGTAATGTCATGGGGCTATAACAAATTTATCATCTTGCCAAAGCAGTTTGTAAAGAAGCTCGGGTTTTTCGGAATCGTGAACTTCAATGGTTGTGCCAGTTTCAGGAAGTTTATAATAGGGGAATATCTCTCTACCTTTTTGCTGGGCTAGTTTTTCGTGCAAGATTTGAAGATTATTAGGTAATGGTTTAGTCTCCTCCCATTTATTTGACGTATAAATTAAAAAATCTTGTTTGTTACACATGCAACCCGCCCCGCAGCTAACAGTAACAGCAATCATATTTTGTTGAGTTTTTTTCATTTTAAACAGGGCAATTTCCATGGGGAAACCCTCAGAAATAGTCTTAATATAACCATTTTTTATATTTTGGTGTTGAATGGCTGCCATCCTTTGAGAAGAAGAGGCTTCAGGTGGTAATTCGCAGGCAAAATATTTTTCGGGCAATAATAAATAATAGTCCAAAATATTTTGCGGTTCCTTTGCATGTGCCAAAAATGTAAGTGAGCTAAGAAGGATGGTAAAGTAAATTAGATTTTTCATAATATTATACGTCAAAATATAGTGTTATATAAACCATGCGGTTTATATAAAATAATTATGCGTCTTATTTCTTAATGGTGTTCAGATTTTGAATATCCTTGGTTTCTTCATCTATAATAGGATCTCCTTTTATACGAAATTTTTCACTGGCCCAGTCACCTAAGTCAATCAATTTACAGCGTTCACTACAAAAGGGACGAAAAGAATTCTCCTCATAACGGGTCATTTTTTGGCAATGAGGGCATTTTACATCCATGTCTTTTAATTACTCAATTCGTATAAATTTTAAAGAAAATTGTGTATGTAAGGGCGCACGGCCGTGCACCCCTACTTCTTCATAGACATCCCCAGTTACGGGTGTTATCAATTATAAGAATGGATCAGCAGCTTCGCTACATTGCCGTGGAAGGGCCTATTGGGGTGGGAAAATCCACCTTGGCTAAAATGTTAGCGGCCGATATGGGGGCCCGTGTTATTTTAGAAGAAGCCAAAGAAAATCCCTTTTTGGCTCATTTTTATCAAGATCCAGAACAATACGCTTTTCAAACTCAGCTCTTTTTTTTGCTCTCACGCTATCGCCAACAAATCGAGCTCAAACAACAAGATCTCTTTAGCCAGGCTACTGTTTGCGATTATGTTTTTGCCAAAGATCAAATTTTTGCTCACATGAACCTTTCACCCGAAGAAATGGATCTTTATAAAACAATTTATTCACTACTTGACGCGCGCCTGCCCAAACCCGATCTTGTCGTCTTTCTTCAGGCCGATCCCGATGTTTTGTTATCGCGTATTCGCAAGCGCAAGGCCGCTTTTGAAAAGGGAATTGCTGGTGATTACATCGAACAGCTGGCCCAAGCTTATAGTGAGTTCTTTTTTCAGTACAATGACACACCGCTTCTAGTGGTGAACACCTCCGGGCTCGACTTTGTAAAAAACAAAAATGACTATGACATGCTTAAAAAAGAGTTGTATCATGCTTATAAGAGCGGTAAGCAGAAGCATTATGTCACGATTGACAATCGTTAACATAATAAGTACCTAATATTACTAGGGAAAAGGAAAAAATGTCACAGCACACCAAACACAACACCGACAAGATTACTCTCCCCAAAATCCAAAAAATGGCCAAAATGGGCGAAAAAATAAGCATGGTAACCGCTTACGATTATACCATGGCCCGTATGGTAGATGCTGCTGGCGCCGACATGATTTTAGTAGGGGATTCTTTAGGCATGGTTATTCAGGGCCATGATAGCACCCTGCCGGTTTCTATTGGCGAAATGATCTATCATACCAAGTGCGTGGCTCGTGGCGTTACGCGTGCCATGATTATGGCCGATATGCCTTTTATGTCGTATCAGGCAAGTCACGAAGAAGCCGTGCGCAATGCCGGTGAGTTACTCAAAGTAGGGGCCCAAGGGATTAAAATTGAAGGTGGCGAGGAATTGGGCGATCTTATTTGGTATCTTAACAAAGTGGGCATTCCGGTGATGGCCCATGTAGGTTTAAAACCGCAATCCATTCACACCATGGGTGGTTATAAAACTCAGGGTAAAAACAAATTGGATGCCGAAAGTATTATTGAAGACGCAAAAATTTTGGAAGAAGCCGGTGCTTTTTGTATTTTAATGGAAGGTATCCCTACCGAAGTTGCCCAAAAAATTACCGAAAGCGTAGAAGTGCCTACCATTGGTATTGGTTGTGGGCCGCACTGCCATGGACAGGTACTAGTATGTAATGATATTTTGGGATACTCGCCCGATTTTAAACCCAAGTTTGTAAAAACCTATGCCCATTTGTATGATGAATCGGTAAAAGCGTTATCGACTTATGTAAACGAAGTTAAAAAAGGTGTGTTTCCGGCTGAAGAACATGCTACCCATCAAAACTTAACTATTGTGGATGGTGGCGACGATAATGTAACGCCAAAAAAATCGAAAAATTTCCTGAAAAAGAAAACTGATTTTACACAAAAGTGAAAAAGCCTGTTGTCATTTTAAATCCAAAAAAAATGCAAAAAATAGCCCTAAGCTTGCGGGCTAAAAAAAAGACGATTGGTGTTGTTCCCACTATGGGTTATTTACATTCGGGACACGAATCGCTCATTAAAGCCTCCGTTAAAAAATGTGATATCACGATACTCACTATCTTTGTGAATCCCTCACAATTTGGCCCCAATGAAGATCTCTCGCGCTATCCGCGTGATGAAAAAGGCGATATCGCCATGGCCAAGCGAAACGGCGTCGATTACGTTTTCTTGCCTACTCCGCAAACCATGTACCCTGATGGTTACGAGACTTATGTCGAAGTGGGAAGTACGGCTCAATATTTATGTGGTGAATCGCGTCCCGGGCATTTTAGAGGTGTGGATACAGTCGTTTTAAAACTATTTAACATTACGCAACCACACTATGCGTTTTTTGGTCAAAAAGATTTTCAGCAATTGGCTGTCATCCGCCGCATGGCACTTGATTTTAATTTGCCTATTAACATTGTAGGCCTTCCTACCATACGCGAAAAAGATGGCTTGGCCAAAAGCTCGCGCAATGTCTATCTCTCTCCTATAGAACGGGCCAAAGCGCTCTGTTTATCGGCTGGTCTTAAAAAAATTGCCGATGCTGTAAAAGGTGGCTTTACCAATGTGGATCTTTTGGGCGATATTTTAAAAACAGAAATTTCCCAACACCCCGATATCCGTATCGATTACATCGCGTGCATGGATGCCGATACCATCAAACCCTTATCTATTTATAAAAAAGGAAAAACTCTTTTTGCTTTAGCTTGTTTTGTAGGAAAAACCCGCCTGATTGATAACGTAGTTGTTTGAAGACCAAAACTGGAGTATAAGAAAAAAATGGACATTATTTCTGCTAAATATCTCATTACCATGGATGCCCCGCCACTTATGGCCGGAGCCATTGCCGTTGAAAATGGCGAAATTATAGATGTAGGAAGCGAAAAAGATCTTTTGGCCCGTTACGAAAATGCGCTTTTGGAAGAACATCCTCATCATGTTCTCATGCCTGGCTTAGTCAATGCGCACACACATTTAGAAATGACCTTGCATAAAAATTATCCCTACGATCCTGTGCGCCAAATGGCTGTGGATGTTAGTTTTGTAGATTGGCTGATCTCGTGTATCGATTACAAAAAGCAAAGCGGCCCCGAACGTTTGCGTCAGGCCGTTCAGGAAGGATTGGATGCCGTTATTGAAAGCGGAACAACCTGTGTGGGAGATATGGGTTCCTTTGAAGGTTTGCCTGTTTGTTTGGATGAAGTGGGTATACGTGCTGTTATTTTTCCCGAAGTGCTCAGTTACGATAGTTCGGTAGCGCAAGATTTGTATGAAACGGCCATGGCCATGATTGAAAAATACATGGATTTTGATTCCGATTTAATTGGTGTGGGTGCCGGGCCTTACTCACCGTATACGCTGTCACGCAACATTTTAAAAATTATGGCGCAGTATTGTCGTTCCAGTAATTTGCCATTGATGATGCATACGGCCGAAAGTTTTAGCGAAGTAGAATTTTTTTACAATTCCACCGGTGATATTGCTACACGTCTTTTTCCCAACATTGGTTGGGGCGATACTTTGCCACCGGCTTTTCATAAAACCCCGGTGCATTATTTGGAAGACATCGATTTTTTAAGAGCATCGCCCATTTTGGTGGGATGTTCGCAAATTACACCGGCTGATGTTGATCGTATTGCTGCATCTGGTTCTAAAATAGCCTGGTGTCCTCGTTCGGCACGTTACTTGAAAGAAGGTGTGCCTCCTATTGCCCAGTTACTGGCAAAAAATGTTGTTTTAGGATTGGGAACGGATGGAATTTCATCGGTCAATACGCTTTCGATGTGGGATGAAATGCGTATGGCATTAGAAATTTTAAAAAATGCTCAAGGTGGCGAAGCGGAAACCGTTTTAAAAATGGCTACTGTAGGAGGCGCCAAAGTATTAGGACTTTCCGATCAAATAGGCACTCTTACGCCAGGTAAAAGGGCCGACTATATTCTTGTTGATACAGCCCATCATGACGATACCAGTAATTTGTATGCGGCTCTTATTCATCATACCAAAGGGTTTCATGTACAAAAAGTGGTGGTGGATGGAAAAACAATTAAAAATATGAATTAACCCTTTCTTGCATGAAATTTTCTTCTCTCATTTTTTTACTATTATTATCTTCCTGCCATGTTGCTCCTGTTTCAAAAGATGAAATTGTTGTTGGTATTGAAACCTATCCTCAAGAATTAGACCCACGTAAAACGGTTGAAGCTTTGCCCGCAAAAGTTTTTAAACTTTTATACGCGGGGCTTTTTACCTTTGACGAAAAGCTTAATTTGGTACCTGAGCTAGCACAATCGTATGCATTTAAAGAAAATCGCTTGGAAATTACTCTTAAAAGCGATGTTTTGTTTCATGATGGTACTATTTTAACCTCGGCCGATGTGAAGGCTACTTACGAATCGCTTCCTGCAGTTAACTCTCCTTATGCTGCCTTGTGGAATGATTTGGATAAAATAGAAGCTCCCGATAATCATCATGTGGTTTTTTTTCTTAAAAATAAAACCCCCATATTTTTAACGCAGTTAACTTTTCCCATCCTTAAATTAACGGGTAATACTTTTAACCCTGTTGGTACAGGGCCTTATCGCTTGGAGTCTACCGTTTTAAATGAAAAAGTGGTGTTAACGCGTTTTGATGAATATTTTGGAGAAAAAGCTAAAAATAAAAAAATTATTTTAAGAACTATTTTAGATGATACCCTGCGTTCGTTAGAACTTATGAAAGGTCGTTTAGATATTGTACAAAATGCAGTGCCGCCAGTTTTGGTTTCGGCTTTAGAAAAAGAAAAAAATATTTCACTTCAATCGGCAGATGGAATTAATTTTTCATACATTGGTTTTAATTTAAAAAATACGTATCTCAATAATCCAAAAGTACGTCGGGCTATTGCTCTGGCTATACCACGTACTGAGCTTATTACTTATAAATTAAACGGGCTTGCCACTCTGGCCACTTCAATTTTGTATCCCGAGCATTGGGCCTTTAATAATACTCTTAGCCAAATTGCATTTAATGAAGACGAGGCTAAAAAAATGCTGGATGAGGCTGGATTAACCGATCCCGACGGAGATGGCCCCCAAATGCGTTTTACGCTTACCTATAAAACATCCACTAAAAAAGATCGCGTGGATATGGCTCAAATTATTGCCGAGTATTTACGAAAAATTGGTATTGGTGTTACGGTAAAACCGTACGAATGGGGTACATTTTTTTATGATATCCGTACCGGAAATTTTGAAATGTACTCGCTTACCATGGTGGGAGTTACCGATCCCGATATATACTATACCAATTTTCATTCGTCCCAAATGCCACCTAACGGCCGAAACCGGGGCTATTATGTAAACCCAACCGTTGATATATTGTTAGACAAGGGGCGTTCTGAAATGGATGGTAATAAAAGAAAAGAAATTTATAACGAAGTACAAAAAATTATTTTTGATGATACAGTAGTAGTTCCTTTGTGGTACGAAAAAAATTACACACTTAGCCAAAAAAACGTAAGTGCTTATACTTTACGCCCCGATGCCGGTTTTCAGGGGTTGGCAAAAATTATAAAAAATTAAAAAATAAATTGTTGGGCTAAAAAGGTAACAATAACGGGTATTGTTAAATTATCCCAATCTCTAAAAGGCAGTGATTCTAAAAAAGCGCCAACCAAAGAAATTACAACGGCTTTGCTGGGTGGCAAAAAGTAGAGTGCAATGGGGAAGGCTGATAGAAAAAAACCTAGTGTTCCTACCAGAGTTTTGCGATTGAAAAAAAAGATTTTGGTAACGCCCCATTTTTTTCCCATCCAGGCGGCTAAAGTATCCGATAAACCCACCATATAAATACCTACCAGAGATGCTTTCCACGAAAAAAAGGTGATAGAAAACAGAACGCCTATGGCCAGTAAAAGTGGAGCTTTGGCAAAAGTATGCTTTTCGTTATCGCGATGCATGAAGCCGATAATTTTATTAATACCGCCTGTGCGTCCTTTCAGTTTAAAAAATTCACATGTGGCATAAAAAATAATAAAAAAAATTAAAGCGCACATGGTTAATTTTGGAAAATAAAGGTGGGCAAAGGGTACGCCCAGTGAGAGCATGTGCACAAATTTGCGAGAGTACTCAAACGAGGTTTTTTGCGTTATCTTGTCCATCGTTTACAGAGCCTTTAACTTGGGAGGTTCAACGTCCACAGCCTTTAAACGCTTATCGTGGGCCTTTTCGTGCGAGGCCATGAAATCTTCATCGGGTTTAAAGAGACTTTTTTTACGGTAGTTACTTTTAAGCTCGGCATATTGGCTTCCAGTAATGAGTCTAAATGGTATGCGGATTATGTAAAATACGGGAATTAAAAAAATACTGGTAGCTAAAAATTGAAAAGCTTGCGTAATACTTAAAACGGCCCATTCCGATTGTGATAAAAAAATTTCTTTTCCTAAAATGCATCCAAATCCAAGGGTTGCTAATATAGAGGCTGTTATCAAATGTGGTAATATCAAATGCCCACGCCATAATTTGCGAGAGAGTTGAAAGCCAATAATACCTGTAAGATGCATAATAAAAAGGCTTAGGGCTATATTGAGAGTTTTTTCCAACTCAAAATTAATAACCGAGTGTAAAACGGTGCTTAATGTAATGCCACCCTCCAAAAAAGGGAAAGAAGGAATAGCTGCAAAAAAAGACCAAATACAAATAACAGCACCTGCTGACATAAAAGGCATAGCCCACCATTTTTTAGATCCATAGAGATCGGTTAACATGCAAAAGATGATGTGAGCTGCTGCTGCAAACAAGATAGTGAGTGGAAGAATTCCCAATTTAAGCGGATGTGTTTCGTTATAAATGGTGAGTAATAATGGATCGCTCTCTAAAATATGAAGTGAGTATTCATTAAAAAACCAAGAGGCCATGCAGAAGAAAAGGCCCATCACAAAAAGAAACGCAAAACTATGCGGATGTTTACTGGCAGGCATGAGGAGAAGTATAAAACAGCTCTTATGTTTACGCTAGTCTCAATTATTTATTTTGTGCCAGTAACAACAAAATTATCTTACCGTGGTTGAAAGTGAGGCCAAGGTTTAAAAGGGTGGGGATCATCTTTTACTAAAATCCAAAAGGGTTCTCCGGCACGGCGCCAGGGGTCTATAATTAAACCGCTTTCAAAAGGCGCTCCTTGGGGTACTAAAACAGCTACATTGTGCTCGGTTATTTTGCCAGGATGAGCTTCGGCCCAATAGGCAGTAAAATAATCACGTTTGATAGCTGTAATGGTTTCCAGTAAATCTTGAGCCCAATGTTTGCAGGCCCCGCGTTTTTTAATTTTGGCTAAAATAAGCAGGTTTTGTAGTGACGGTGTTCCAACAATTTTGTATTCCTTTTTTAAATATTCAATTCTTTTAATAATGGCTTGAGCCAAAATATCGGCTTCATTTGTCATCGCTTCATTTTGTTTTTCATCTAAGGAAAGGTGATGATGGTTAAAGTTGCGGATAAGATCGTGCTTAAGCCTATATACCGTTTCCCAAAAGCTAAATATTTTTTTTTGTTCCAAATATTGTTTTTTAAGCTTTTTATCGGCCGATGAAAGTTTATTTAAATTTTTATAATTACTGTCATTAAATATACTAATTTTATAAGACCCTGCCTGATTAACAATAGCTTTGAGCCTATTTTGAGAAAGCTGGTACATTTCATCGGCATTTTGGGCCTGGGCTATTGCAGGAAGCAAACATAATAAAACAAAAAGCCAAAAGCGTTTGAAATACAACGAACTATATGTCATTTTGATACTCATGGCTTTTATTTTAAATGCTCTTATTCGTTTTCGTTTGGCCGTAGTTTGTCTTGTCTTGGCTCTTTTTTTCTTTTTTCTCAAACCTTTTTTAAGTTTTGTTATGCATACCAATAATGCACTGCCGGTGTGGTTTAGCGGGAGTAGCGTTTCTATGCAAGAGCTGGATCATTTTTATGACACTTTTGGCAACAACCGCTTTTTGTTACTCGCTTATGATACTGAGAATGTGTTTTCAACACAGGCTCTTGAATTTGCCAAAAGTTTTACGCAGGAGTTAGAACAAAACCCACATATTACTAGTATTGCCGGTTTTGGAAACATGCAGGATTTTTATGCGAGTGAGGATGAATTGATAGTAAAAACTCCTATCGATTCTTTGCCCCTTTTATACCAAGTTAAAGATGACTTGAGTTTATCGGACAGGATTAAAGAAACTTACAAATCTTACCCCTACTATAGCCATCGTTTTTTTTCGGAAGATACAAATACAATGGTGTTTTATGCAGGGCTAGCCGATGATGTAAGCCCAGAGAGTGTATTAAGTAGCTTAAATAACAAAGTGTATGCCTCGGGTCCGCTTGTTACCGATGAAGCCTTAAATAAGAAAATTCTTCACGATCAAATTTTATTTTTGCCCCTTGTATTTGGCGGCATCATTTTTTTACTTCTCATCATCACGCGTAGTATTTTTGAAACCATTGTGCTGGCTTTTATGGAAGCCTTTTTAGTGGTGACGGTGATTGGGTCTTATGGATTCTTGGGTTTTACTTCTAACGTGATTGTATCGGTTGTGATTCCCGTTTTGGTGACAGTGACTATTGCTAATGGCATTCATTTGGTGCTTAGGCTTCATGCAACTAAAGATCTTAGTTTTAACGAGGCTATCATCTACTGTGTGCAGCATTTAGCCAAACCTTCTTTTTTTACGGCACTTACTACCATAGCCGGTTTGTTTTCATTTTCACCCAGTACTATCCCGCCACTGCAGCACATGGGATATTTGTCGGGCTTGGGAGTATTGTGGGCGCTGTTTCTTAATTTATTTATTTTGCCGGTATTTCTCTCTTTTGGTTTTAAAAATTTTACGGCCAAACGTCACCACCACTTTTTATCTGCCGCACTTGAAAACTTAGCCCGTTTTTTAATGAAGCATGCCACTCTTGTTAAGGTTTTTGTACTGGTTCTGATTTTTATTTCTGTTTTGGGTATTTCAAAAGTTAAGGTTGAATCTAATTTTGTAAAATATTTTCCCAGTCACGATTCTATCCGTACAAACTTTGAAAAGCTCGATCAAGTTTTGGGTGGCATTGTCCCTCTTGAAATTTTAATTAAAGCACCGGATGGGAAAATTATTGCCAAAGATCCGGAGTTTCTTAAAAAATTAGACCAACAGTTTGATGATATCGCAAAAAAAACGGGTGTGCGGGTGTTTTCGGTAATTCCTGTTATTAAAAAATTAAACGGGGTTTTAGGAGATACAGAAAGCATTCCCGATACTAAAGAAAAAATAGCGGAACTTTATTTAGTGGCCGAATCTTCCGGCGAAAATTTATTATCCCGTTTTAAAAGTACGGCTGGTGATGAATTGCGTTTTGAAGTTCATTCCCAGTGGGTATCTGCCGAGGATGTGCAAAAGATTGTTGGTCAGATCAAATCTATTTTAGAAAAAGATAATCAGCTTACAGTGACGGGCTATGGGTGGTTATGGGTTTTACTCAATAATAATATCATTAAAAGTCAGCTTTTTAGTTTGGCGTTGTCGCTTGTGGTGGTGACCATCCTTATGATTGTGTTACTTAAGAGTTTTCGTTTTGGCTTGGTGAGTCTTATTCCCAATTTAGTGCCGCTTATTATTGGCGGTGGCATCATGGGTTTTTTAAATTACCCTGTAGATCTCGTGACCGTGATGATTTTTAGCCTCACCTTGGGTGTGGTGGTGGACGATACTATTCATTATGTAGAAACCTACCGGGAGTTTTTAAAAAAGGGCCATAAGCATGCTGAGGCTATTATTAAAGCGCATGGTACAATCGGCGTTTCTATAACCTATACAGCCTTTATTTTAACACTGGGGTTTGGTATTTTATGTTTTGCCGGGTTTGACCCCACTTTTCGTTTTGGCTTGCTCACAGCGCTTACTCTCTTCATCTCCGTCATCTTCGAAATTTTTATGGGGCCGGTAGTTTTTAAAAATATGGAGCGTTAAGTCGTTTATTCTTCGCCAATAGAGAGATCCTGATACCGCAGCCATTTTTTGGTGATAGATTTACCACTATATTCAGCTAAAACGTATTCGCCCGAAATATCATATAAGGTGACACTATCTCCTGCGATGACATATGAACCTGTTTTATGTTCGGGGGCAGGCTCATTGTAAAAGTAAGCTTTGGGTGATTTTATTTTAAGCTCTATAGGTTTCAGTTTTTCGGATATCTCCTCGTACGATGAAGCGACATATTGTTTGGTAACGTTTCCGCTCGTATCGTGTATAAAAATTTTTAGTAAACCACTTCCTACAACGGTGGTGGTATTGATGAACAAATATGGTTTATTGTTAAGAATACGGTATATCATGGTATCGTAGGTATTACCGCTTTTGGAACCCGACCGTATTTCTCTAAAATCTTTTCTAATTTCTGGATTAGCCATGTCGGTTATAGATGGTACAATTTTATTTTGCTCCAAAAGATAAAGATCGTAAAAAATATTTACACCCATATAGCCGGCCGATTTTGCAATGGCTAAATCGTTAACGCCATCAAAGTTAAAATCTTCCACAATCACTTGCGTGTTATTGTTAAAAGTTTCTGCTGGTACAACACTCGTAATAGCTTGAGTAGCTTGGCCTGGAAGGTTTAGATTAAATTTTCCGTTATTATAGCTAAGAGTAGCTTTAAGTGCGGGTGTTAGAGGGATTGCCTGTTCACTCGGTTTATCGGCAGCGATATTTAACGTAAGGGCTTGTGCCTGATAGGAAATTAATAAGAGAGAAATAATAAAAATTTTTTTCATAAACATTCAGTAGCGAATTTCTACTGCTCCATTTTTATCCGTTCTATATACCCGAATCCCTCTTTTTTGAAAACGTTCTAATATTTCCTTGTGTGGATGCCCAAAATGATTGCCTAGTTTAGCCCCAAGGCTTGCGACTTCTGGTTTTACTTTATCTAAAAACAAGTCTGTGGATGAAGTTTTGCTGCCATGATGTGGTACTTTTAAATAATCCGCCTTAATATCATCATTAATCAGCGCATATTCCGC